>JBLHVT010000004.1:0-69573 GCA_047628735.1 Glaciecola sp. | reverse complement strand
TTAACTTTTTCGATAATCGGCAATCACTTCACCCACTAAAGACATTTCTCGCTCATGATCCGAATCACGCCAGATCTCATTCAAAGCCTGTGCCTCCCAAAGTTTCATACTCTCAAGAGCCAGTATTATTTCGCAGTGAGCAAGGCCAGTTTCAGATAAATCCAAATCAAACGTTTTTACCCTAAATGCGACAGGGGCGAAAAAAGCATCTGCTGCACTAAACGCAGCGCCGATAAGAAAAGGGCCGCTGAATTTATTTAGACCTTCGCTAAAAATTTCATTTAAACGTTCTACATCGTCTAACAGTTCGCTCGATCTCTCAAAGAGATTAATTCTAACTCCCACACTCATTGCGCAGATATTTCTGAGCGTCGAGAAGCCTGAGTGCATCTCCGCAGCGAGCCCACGTTCTAGCATCAATTCCTTTAGGCCAAACCTTGTCGTTGAATTACGCTAGATACTCGCAAATTGCCAGTGAGTCCCAAACCGCTCGCTGCGTCATACAGACAAGGAACTTTGGCGCTGGGAGAAAATTTTTTAAACTCTTCAGCATTAGCACTGCCAGCAAACGGAGTTAGTTTCTCTTCGAATGCAATCCCCAGCTCGGTAAGCAATATCCATGGACGTAGCGACCAAGACGAATAGTTTTTATTTGCGATATGAAGCGTATACATAGTGTTTGGCTATCTGTTGAACGTTAAAGGGCCTTTTAGCGAGGCCCTTGCCGTTACTATATTGTGCACTTTTTTATCTACTGAACTATCTATTGAGCTATGTCCTGTCTTATGCGATGCGATGAAGAGCGCAGATCTTGTTGCCAGCAGGATCCCGTAGATAAGCTAAATACATCTTACCGTTAGCTCCTTCACGTATCCCTGGGGCGTCCTCACAGTCTGTGCCGCCAGCAGCTATGCCCGCAGCATGCCATTTATCGCCAGTTTCTGTGTCTTTCACAGCGAAACCAATAGTGCTGCCGTTACCATTGCAAGCAGACTCTCCATTAATGGGCTTGGAAATTGAAAATATGCCGCTCTTATCCATCCAAAAAACACGACCCTGCTCGTCCGTAACTCCGGGGCCGTAGCCTAGGGTTTCGAAGATAGAATCATAGAACGCTTTAGATTCTTCGATGTCATTCGCACCGACCATAATGTGACTGTACATTGTTACTCTCCTTTTAAAAATTAATTGCAAATCCCAAAGTCGAAAAACAAGATTTGAGATCTGCTTTTGGCAGCCTTTATTCTATATCAGACTGAAGGTTGGTGGGGATTATTCAATCAGACTTATAAACCCAAGCTTAAGGATTCTTAGAGTCATCGTCTACTTTGTAAGGCAGCAGTGCTTCAGCACTTTTACGGTAACTGGCAATGTGCGGGCGCTCCTCATCGAGAAATTTTTTAATCGCATCCGCGAACGCGGGATGAGCAAGCCAATGATTAGAGTGCGTGACAATAGGCTCGAACCCTCGCTGAATCTTATGCTCACCTTGGGCACCAGAATCAAAAGAGCTGATACCTTTTTCAATGGCATAGTCTTGGCCTTGATAGTAACAAGTTTCAAAATGTAAAAATTGATAGTCAGCGGCACTTCCCCAATAACGCCCAAACAGTGCATTTTCGTTTTTGAAAAACAAAGCAGCGGCAATACTGCGGCCCTCCTGAACGGCGTTGATCAGTAGAATTTGCTCAGACATGCTACTCCCGATCGCTGTAAAAAACGCCTTTGAAAGATACCCTTGCTGGCCCCGCATCAAATAGGTACTTTGATAGAAAAGATAAAAATCATCCCATTGCTGATCACTGATCGCGGCGCCTTCTGTGCGCGTAAAAGTGATACCTTCATCTGCAACTTTTTTACGCTCTTTACGGATAGATTTGCGTTTGCGCGAAGTCAGTACGTCTAAAAAATCATCAAAGGTCTTAAAGTTCCTGTTGTACCAATGGAACTGTGTGCCGACTCTTGCTTGGATTCCTAAGTCGTCTAGGCATGCATTTTCAAATTCCGTGGGAAACAGGATATGCCATGACGATACACCTACCTTTTCTGCCTCGTCTTTAACTTTTTCTGTAACAAACTTAATCAACTCACCAAGTTTGTTCTCAAAACTCTCACTTACAAAAAATCGCTTACCAGATGATGGAGTGAACGGCGTCGCGGTCACAAACTTAGGGTAGTATTCTAATCCGTGGCTTTGATAAGCATTAGCCCACGACCAATCAAATACATATTCGCCCCAGCTGTTGGTTTTTAGATACAGCGGCACAAGACAAACTAAGGGGTTTTGAGTTAGCTCCTTAATTTGAGTATTAGTATTGGTCTTACTATTGCTGCCCGCCTCAGCCTCTGACTCACCTGTATGGTAGACAGCAATGTGGTAGGGAGCCCAACCTGATTGTTCATTTGTACACCCGGTCTGCTCAAGTCCGTGCAAAAACTCGTAGCGTGTAAAAGGGTTTTTAACGCCAACGACCGAGCTCCAGCGTTTCTGACCAATTTCTTCAATAGATTTTACAAATTGAATTCTTAAATTTTCCATTTACTGCTTTTCAAACGCCTTTAACATTGAGGTTGTCTATTGACTATTTTTTCACTGAACTAAAACCAGTGTCAATTATGATTAAATTGAGTAGCATGTTTCACCGGACATAATTTAACAGGTACACCGTGGAATCGCCAAATCTCATCCGCCGCATCTCTGACAAACTTGATACCTTGCGAAAATCCGAGGCTAAAGTAGCTCATTTCGTATTGGGGAACGCTAACGACGTTATTAATATGAGAATAGTCGATCTCGCAAAAAGATCAGAAGTTAGTGAACCTACAGTTATACGGTTTTGCCGCGCTATTGGATTTGATGGTTTTCAAACCCTTAAGCTGCAGCTTGCGCAGCAACTTGGATTAGGCGGGGTTTACACTCAGTTTGCCGTTGATGACACTGATACTGTAAAAGATCTCAGAAATAAGGTTTTTGACACAACTGTAGGTTCATTGCTGACGGTGCGAGACGAGCTCGACCCTGATGCGTTAGAAACCGCAATAAACCTTATAAGCAACGGCAGACGCATAGAGTTCTACGGTTTTGGGGCTTCCGGGTCGGTAGCAGCAGATGCTCAACATAAATTCTTTCGATTACAACTCTCAACCGCAGCTTATACAGACCCTCATATACAGCATATGTCAGCAATATCGCTGAACGAGCAAGATGTAGTAGTGGCAATTTCTCAGTCAGGTCAAACCCGCGCATTATTAGAAAGTGTTAGTCTGGCGATGGATGCAGGGGCAACCGTGATTGGTCTGGCCCCAGAAGGTACTGCTCTAACCGAAAAGTGCAGTGTGCCTATTTATGTCAACATGAAAGAAGAGCACCAAGCCTTTGCACCAGTGTCCTCTAGAATTGCTCACTTGGTTGTTATCGATGTCATCGCAACAGGAGTCGCGTTGCATCGCAAACCACTGTTAAACGAACATCTTAAGAAACTCAGTAAAAGCCAAAACGCTCTACGTACAAAAGAATCCGAGCAGTAACCTTAAATGTGCCGCTCTTTAAAGGCTTGCGCTGCTTAAGCTACTACTTTTGTACACCGGCCATTGTGTTTAGCCTCTGATTACCACCGCAGCGATTAGTCTCGGTTATTTTGTTGAGCAAGTCAGCTGTGCGTAAAAAAACTAAGCCCAGCAAACGCTTATATGTAAGCCTGCCTTCCCGAGCAAAAAAAATCTTTTTATGTAAGAAAACTAGGTTATTCAACTGTCACCGACTTCGCTAAGTTTCTTGGGTGATCAACATCTGTACCTTTCAAAATGGCGACGTGATAGGAAAGTAGCTGCAAGGGTAATGTAAAAATAATAGGCGAGAGTATTTCAGGGCACCTAGGTACATGGATCACCTTAATGCTTTTGTCGCCTTGAAACTTAATACTTTCATCGGCAAAAACGTAAAGCTTACCGCCGCGAGCACTCACCTCAGAAAGATTCGCCTTCAACTTACTCAGCAACTCATTATTAGGTGCGACAGCAATTACTGGCATCTTATCGTCCACTAGCGCCAATGGGCCATGCTTCAGTTCGCCAGCTTGGTACGCTTCGGCATGTATATAGGATATTTCTTTAAGTTTAAGCGCACCTTCTTTTGCTATAGGGTAGTGAATCCCTCTGCCTAAAAATAGACTGTGGTTCTTGTTAGAGAAGTGTTTTGAAACCGCCTTAATTTCTTTGTTTAGCTTCAAAGTATCTTCAACAAGACCTGGCAGCTTAACTAACTGCTTCACTAGCTTTTTTTCATCAGCTTCAGTCAGACCGGTTCGGCGAGCCAGCACGATTGCTAGAATGATTAGAACGGTTAGCTGTGTTGTGAACGCTTTTGTAGAAGCTACGCCAATTTCTTGACCTGCCATGGTTAACAAGCAAAAATCAGATTCCCGCACCAAGGAGCTAGTTGCGACATTACAGATGGCGAGGCTTGCGACATAGCTAAGTGTCTTGGCGTAACGTAACGCCGCTAACGTATCGGCTGTTTCTCCTGATTGAGAAATTGTTAAAAACAAAGTTCCTGGTTGGACAATAATATCTCTGTAACGATAGTCACTTGCTATGTCGACTTGGCAGGGAATTTTTGCTGTAGACTCAAACCAATATTTTGCGACTTGACCGGCATGAAAGCTTGTACCACAGGCCACGATTTGAACACTTTTCACCCTATCAAATATCGATTGCGCTTTAACACCAAAAGCTTCTTCTAGTACGTGAACTTTACTAATACGGCCGTCCAATGTGTCTTGTATAACCTGTGCCTGCTCATGTATCTCTTTCAACATAAAGTGCTGATAGGGCCCTTTTTCTGCATCTGTGGTTCGATCAGATAAAGTCGTAATCCGGCGCTGAACTTTTTTTGAACCCTGCCAAATAGTAAAGCTGTCTAGCTTTATTTCTGCGATATCGCCTTCTTCTAGATAGATAAACCGATCTGTCACTTGGCCGAGTGCCAGCGTGTCTGAAGCAACAAAGTTTTCTCCTATACCCACCCCTATTACTAACGGGCTTCCACTTCGGGCGGCAACTATAGTACCTGGCTCAGACTCATCGACCACGCAAAGGCCATAGGCACCTTTCAATTTCTTGGCGATGTTTTTTACAGCCTCTACTAGACTTAATCCCATCTCGTCTCTGGCTTGGTGAATCAGATGGGCAATCGTTTCAGTGTCTGTATCGGTGCTAAATTGATAATTTGTTTGTTGTAGTATGGCGCGAAGATCTTCAAAATTCTCAATTATTCCATTGTGAACTATGGCGATGCGGTTGTGTGATGTGTGCGGATGGGCGTTATTAAGGGTTGGCTTGCCGTGTGTTGCCCAGCGAGTATGAGCGATACCGAGAGATCCGCTGACTTTTGACTTGTTAGTGGCTGCTATAAGTTTTTCAACTTTTCCGACCGCTTTGACGATTTTTAATTGCAGTTTATCGCCGCTCAGCATAGCAAGACCAGCAGAGTCATAGCCTCGATACTCTAATCGCCGTAAGCCCTCTAATAGTATCTTAGTCACATCGCGTTCTGCGATCGCACCAACTATTCCACACATTCTTAATTTCCCTATACGCTAGATTGTGCAGGTTTTAAACAATCCAGCTAGTGTATTTTCTGAGTCAAATTCAGGCTACCTAGATTATCTTTTCTTAGGCCGCGCCCATCCATCTATATTTCTTTGCTTAGCCCTGCTAACCGCCAGCTGCTCCTTATTAACGTCCACATTAATTGCAGAGCCGGCCGCCACAAAACTGTTGTCACCAAGATTAACCGGGGCGATCAATACGCTATTTGAACCGACGAACACATTGTCACCAAGCGTACTCTTATGTTTATTTGCACCATCGTAATTACAGAAAATTGTACCAGCACCAATGTTCACCTGACGGCCAATTATTGCATCTCCAATATACGCGAGATGGTTTGCTTTAGATCCTTCACCAAAGCTAACGTTTTTTGTTTCTACAAAATTTCCAATCTTTACATCCTTGCCAAGCTTGGTGCCCGGTCTTAATCTCGCTGACGGGCCTATTTTACAACCTGAACTTATTTCAGCTCCATCAATATTACTGCCAGCTAAAATGTGCACGCCATCGCTTATGATAGAGTTTTTAATTATGACGTTGGCATCAATCCTAACCTTGTTTCCAAGGCGGACGGTGCCTTCGAATATAACGTTGATATCAATTTCGACATCAGAGCCAAAGGCTATTTCTCCGCGCACATCAACCCTATTTGGGTCACGCAGAGTGACTCCGGATTTGAGCATATACCCGACGATACGGTTTTGGTAGTAACGTTCGAGAAGCGCTAATTGCATCTTGTCGTTAACACCTTGAGCCTCAATTTCATCTTTCAGTACAAGAGAATTCACGGCGCAACCATCTCGCACCGCCGCTTCAATCACATCTGTTAAGTAATATTCACCCTGTTCATTGTCGTTGCCTAGTTTTTCGAGCCAAGAAGATAGCTTCCCGGCAGGTACAGCCATGATTCCAGTATTGAACTCATTAATTCCACGCTGCTCGTCGCAGGCATCTTTTTCTTCAACGATAGCAATAACCTCACCATCTTCGTCACGAATTATTCTACCGAGCCCAGTCGGGTCTTGAGTAAACCCGGTTAACACCGCAACAGAGTTTGCATTGGCTTTATTAAGAAGGTGCTCTAAAGTATCGGCCTGAATTAGAGGAACGTCGCCATATAAAATCAGTACGATATTGCTATCTTCGATACTCGTTAAGGAAGGAATTACCTGCTGGACCGCGTGCCCGGTGCCAAGCTGTTTTGCTTGTATAACGAAATTTAACGGGGCCTCAGCCATGTTGGTCTCGCAGTACTTTTCTATTTTATCAGCGCCGAAGCCAACAACAACATGAATTAAATTGCTGTCCAGTTCAATTGCAGCTTCGATAGCATGGGCTAGCATTGGTTTGCCGCCGATAGTGTGAAGGACTTTTGGGGTACTGGAATTCATCCTGGTACCTTTACCAGCAGCCAGAATGACAACTTCCATAATATGTTCCAGATTAGTGGGTGGGTTTTAAGAATATAAAAAAAAAGGCAGCTAAAGCCACCTTTTTATTCTTTAAAGCGACTAATTTATCACTTTCTGATCTGACGTAACGCTCTTAACTGGGCGGCAGCTTCAGCAAGTTGCACTGCGGCCGTCGTATAATCGAATTCAGCGCCTTGATTGGCAATCGCATTCTCAGCATCTTCTTTCGCTTTAATAGCGGCTGCTTCGTCTACATCATCTGCACGTGTAGCCGTGTCGGTGAGCAATGTTACAATTCCCCGCTGTACTTCTAGATAGCCACCGGACACGTAGAACACTTCTTCTTCGCCATCGACCATTAGCAACCTAACTATGCCGGGCTTTAAACCGGTAAGTAATGGTGCATGACCCGGAGCTATGCCTAGGTCGCCTACGGAACCTGCTGCGATAACCATTTCAACAAGTCCGGAGAAAATACTTTTCTCTGCGCTTACTATGTCGCAATGCATTGTTATTGGCATGGTTTATAACCTCGTTCCCTTGTTTTCAATAAAACCTAATTTAAAGGTTTTTTGCTTTTTCTACGGCGTCTTCGATTGAACCTACCATGCTAAATGCTTGTTCTGGCAAGTGATCGTAATCCCCCGACAGAATGCCTTTAAAGCCAGCAATTGTGTCTTTAAGAGAAACATACTTGCCCGGTGAGTTAGTGAATACCTCAGCAACGGTAAATGGTTGAGACAAGAACTGGGCAACACGGCGTGCTCTGTTTACGGTCTGCTTATCATCATCGGACAGTTCATCCATACCCAAAATAGCAATGATGTCCTTTAGCTCTTTATAGCGCTGCAAAACAGTCTGCACACCAGTGGCTATATCATAATGCTCTTGACCAATAATTAAAGGATCAAGCTGACGTGATGATGAATCAAGTGGATCCACCGCTGGATAGATACCTAGTGAAGCAATCTCACGAGACAGTACAACCTTAGCATCCAAATGAGCAAATGTTGTTGCTGGTGAGGGATCTGTCAAATCATCTGCTGGCACATATACGGCTTGAATCGATGTAATAGAGCCATCTTTAGTAGAGGTAATTCGCTCTTGCAATGCACCCATTTCTTCAGCCAGTGTTGGCTGATATCCCACCGCTGATGGCATACGACCAAGTAGTGCTGAAACCTCAGTACCTGCCAATGTATATCGATAGATGTTATCTACGAAAAACAATACATCACGGCCTTCATCACGGAAATTTTCCGCCATTGTCAGCCCACTAAGTGCTACCCGTAGTCTGTTGCCAGGAGGCTCGTTCATCTGGCCGTATACCATAGCCACTTTAGATTCACCTTCTAGATCAATTACTTTGGATTCCTGCATTTCGTGATAAAAATCATTACCTTCACGAGTACGCTCACCAACACCGGCGAATACTGAGAGACCACTGTGCTCAGTTGCGATGTTATTAATCAATTCAAGCATGTTTACAGTCTTGCCCACTCCGGCACCACCAAACAAGCCAACCTTACTGCCCTTAGCGAAGGGACAAATTAGATCGATAACTTTGATCCCTGTTTCTAGTAATTCATTTGTTGATGCAAGCTCTTCATAGGTTGGAGCTTTACGGTGAATAGGCATGCGCGCTTTTTCACCAATCGGACCACGCTCATCAATAGGGCGACCTAATACATCCATAATGCGTCCCAAGGTTTCAACACCAACGGGAACAGAAACAGGGTTACCTGTGTCTTCAACATTTAGCCCGCGACTCAACCCTTCAGTACTGCCAAGAGCAATTGTGCGAACGATTCCGTCGCCAAGTTGCTGCTGTACTTCTAAAGTAATATCTTTGCCGTCAACGATAAGGGCATCATAAATCTTTGGCACGCTATCACGCGTAAACTCCACGTCTATAACCGCCCCGATAATTTGTACGATTCGACCGCTGCTCATGTCCGGTTCCTCTCAATCCTGCTTATCTTTAACTAAACTTAATGTGTTTGTGTCTGTAGTAGCACTTTATACTGCTGCTGCGCCGCCAGAAATCTCAGAAAGCTCCTGGGTAATTGCGGCTTGTCGCGCTTTGTTATAAACAAGCCCAAGATCTTCAATTAAATCAGATGCATTATCTGATGCGCTCTTCATTGCAACCATTCTGGATGCTTGCTCACAGGCATTGTTTTCTACCACTGCCTGGTAAACTTGCGATTCTATAAAACGAAGCATTAGTCCGTCTAAAAGTTCTTTCGCGTCTGGCTCATATAGATAGTCCCAGTGACGCTTTAAGTCTTCATCATCTGAAGGGAGCAAAGGTACCAGCTGATTAACTGTGGGCTTATGAGTCATGGTATTCACAAAGTCATTGCTAACTAAGTTAATCTGATCAAGCTCACCGTTATCATACTTATCCAACAAAACCTTTACTGAGCCAATCACATCGGAAATCTCCGGCGTGTCGCCCAAATTTTTAACCGAGGCGACTACTTTACCGCCGTAGTTGTTGAAAAACGTCGCGGCTCTTGCGCCAACTGTGCAAATTTCTATATCAACACCTTGGTCTGCCCACTTTTTCATTGAAGCGACAGTAGCTTTAAACGCGTTGATGTTTAGTCCACCACATAGGCCACGGTCAGTAGAAACCACGATATAGCCGACCTTTTTGACTTCGCGAGTATCGAAGTAAGTATGTCGATACTCAGGTTTTGCGTTTGCGATATGACCTATAACAGAGCGAATTCTATGGGCATAGGGCTTACCTAGGCGCATTCGATCTTGAGCCTTACGCATTTTGCTCGCCGAGACCATTTCCATAGCCTTGGTAATCTTCTGAGTGTTTTTAATACTCGAGATCTTAGTGCGTATTTCTTTGCCGCCAGACATTTTTTTGAAACCTCACGCTATACAAGCATTTTTGGGTCAGTGTGTACTTACTTTACCAAGTTTGCGTTGACTTAAACTTGTCCAAGGCCGCTTTAAACTGAGCCGCGATGTCATCGTTATAATCACCTTTTTCATTAATCTCAGCTAGCAACTCAGAGTGCTCGCTATTCATGTATGAAAGCAGTGACGCTTCAAAGTCTAGGATTTTATCTAGTTCAATATCTTCCAAATACTTGTTGTTTGCAGCAAAAATAGAAATAGCCATTTCAGCTACTGAAAGTGGTGAATACTGTTTTTGCTTCATCAATTCAGTAACTCGCTGACCATGCTCCAATTGAGCTCGAGTTGCGTCATCGAGGTCAGATGCAAACGCGGCAAACGCAGCGAGTTCGCGGTACTGAGCTAAGGCAATACGAATACCACCACCAAGCTTTTTAATAATCTTAGTTTGTGCTGCACCACCAACACGAGATACCGAAACACCTGGGTTCATCGCTGGACGAACACCTGAGTTAAATAAATCTGTCTCAAGGAAGATCTGACCATCAGTAATTGAAATTACATTGGTTGGCACAAATGCTGAAACATCACCGGCTTGGGTTTCAATGATAGGCAATGCGGTCAATGAACCGGTCTTGCCTGTAACTGCGCCGTTAGTGAACTTTTCAACGTAATCAATATTCACTCTCGATGCGCGCTCTAAAAGACGTGAATGTAAATAGAATACATCGCCAGGATAAGCTTCACGACCAGGAGGTCTTCTAAGCAGCAAAGAAATCTGACGATATGCGATCGCCTGCTTGGTTAAGTCATCATAAATAATTAGCGCGTCTTCACCGCGGTCACGGTAATACTCGCCCATTGTGCAACCTGAGTATGGTGCAATAAATTGCATGGATGCAGCATCGGATGCGCTCGCGACCACCACAATGGTGTACTCCATGGCACCATTTTCTTCTAATTTCTTAACAACATTAGAAACTGATGAGGCTTTTTGGCCTATGGCAACGTAGATACACTTAACGTCTTTGCCTTTCTGATTAATAATTGTATCGAGCGCTACCGCCGTTTTCCCTACCTCACGATCCCCAATAATTAATTCGCGTTGGCCACGTCCAACAGGGACCATTGCATCAATAGATTTCAAACCTGTTTGCACTGGTTCTGAAACCGACTGCCTTGCGATAACTCCGGGGGCGATTTTCTCAACAGCATCTGTCAGTTTTGTTTCAACTGGTCCCTTACCATCGATTGGCCTGCCGAGCGCGTCTACCACACGGCCTTCCAGTTCTGGCCCGATAGGCACTTCCAAAATCCGACCAGTGCATTTGCAAGACTGACCTTCTTTGAGTGTTAAATAGTCACCTAAAACGATGGCGCCGACTGAATCTCGCTCTAAGTTTAAGGCCATGCCGTAAAGGCCACCTTCAAACTCGATCATTTCGCCATACATGACAGCAGTAAGGCCGTGGATGCGAATGATACCGTCAGATACACTAACGATCGTGCCTTCGTTTTTGGCCTGAACAGAGACATCGAGGTTGTCGATTCTCTTTTTAATAATCTCACTGATTTCAGATGGATTCAGTTGTTGCATGCGTGTTTCCTTTGTTCCTGACCTGATCAGGAATTCATTGATTCAGCTAACTTGACCAGTTTTCCGCGGACAGAACTGTCGATAACAGTATCGTCCGTGCGAATAACAGCGCCGCCGAGTAGGCTCTGATCAACATTCGTATTCAAAATAATGTCTCTTTGCAATCTTGTTTTTAGACTGTCCGCTAACTTGTCTAAAGTTTCTGAACTGAGCTCATAAGCACTTGTCACTTCGACGTTCAGGGTTTTCTCTTGGTTCGCTTTTAGGGCATCGAACTGCTCAGAAATCGCTGGTAAAAGAACAAGGCGCTTATTTTCCGCAAGCAAATTAACAAAGTTTCTACCTTTGTCATTGAGCTCATCGGCGCATAATTCTATAAAAATTGCAGCCAATTGCTCTGACGATAATGAAGGGTCTGTTAATAAAGCACCTACTTTTTCATTTATCGTTATAGCGGCGGACATGCTCAGCATTTTTGACCATGCGTCAAGCGAACTATCTTGCAATGCCACTTGGAAAGCAGCTTTTGCGTACGGTCTTGCTAATGTGCTTATCTCTGCCATTTGATAACTTTTCTATAGCTCTGAAGCTAGTTTCTCTAATAAATCTTCGTTAGCTGCCTGATCAATTGATCTCTCAAGAATCTTCTCGGCACCAGCGATAGCAATTGCGGACACTTTCATTCGCAATGCTTCTTTAGCCCGATTCATTTCCTGTTCAATTTCTGCATTAGCGCCAGTAATAATGCGCTGTGCTTCTTCGACGGCTTTCTCTTTACCTTCTTCTACGATCTGAGCTGCGCGTTTGTTAGCCAGATCAATAATTCCGGCTGCCTCAACTTTAGCTTCTTTCATTTGACCAGTAGAGCGAGCCTGCGCTAGCTCTAGATCTTTCTCGGCGCGCGCTGCTGCTTCTAAGCCGTCAGCGATGCGTTGCTTTCGTTCTTCCAATACATTGGAAAACAAAGGCCAGACCTTAGAGCTACAGAACCACCAAAACACGAAAAACGCGAACGACTGTCCAAATAGAGTTAGGGTTATATCCACAGCAGTGACTCCCGCAAATTAAAAACTAGTTAGGTTTAACCCAACTGGCTCAGGAATGGGTTTGCAAATGTAAACCACATACCAATACCAATACCGATCATTGTGATCGCATCGATTAGACCAGCAACCAGGAACATACTTCCCTGTAACTTAGGGGCCATTTCTGGTTGGCGTGCAGAACCTTCAAGGAACTTGCCGCCCAAGATGCCAAACCCAATTGCTGTACCTAGGGCGCCCATACCAAGCAACCAAAATACGCCTATGACTGTAGAAGCCAATATAATTTCCATCATTTCCTCCGGGATTTTCTGTGGTTCAGAAAATTTTCTTTAAAAGTAAGTGTTAATGTTCAGGTGAATCGTGAGCTGCATTTAAATACACAATAGTTAACATCATGAAGACAAATGCTTGCAGGGGGACAACCAAAATATGGAATACCGCCCAAATAAAGTGTGCTGGTAGTTGCACTGCACCCAATAGGCCTGCAATGACTAAAAATAAGAGTTCGCCGGCATATAAGTTACCGAAGAGTCGCAGGCCAAGAGATATCGGCTTAGCCAACAAAGTAGGGATTTCAATCATTAGGTTAAATGGCATCATCCATTTACCAAAAGGATGAAAAGCTAGCTCGGCTAAAAATCCGCCTAGGCCTTTATTTTTAATGCTGTAATAGATAATCAGGATGAACACACTGATCGACATGCCTAGTGTAATATTAGGGTCGGTCGTCGGCACAACCTTGAATGACATGTGTTCTTGACCAAAACCTTGACCAAACCACGCTGCAATCATGGGAATCCAGTCTACCGGCACCAAATCCATCATGTTCATCAACACAATCCAAACAAAAATGGTTAATGCTAGCGGGGCAATATGAGCGTTTTTGTGGTTAAAACTCTCGTCGACTTGATTGCCAACAAATTCAAAAACCATTTCAACAAAGTTTTGGATGCCGTTTGGCGTGTCACTAGTAGCTTTCTTGCCAATGTAACGAAAGAACAACAGCGCTCCTCCGCCTAACAAGAATGACCAAAACAAAGAATCAACATGGAACGACATAAAACCCATTTCCGAGGCTTCTTCCATCGTCTTTGCAAATTCCCAATGTCCACTCTCTGGGTTTTTCCCAAAAGTCAGATATGACAAGTGATGAGTAATATACTCTTGCACCGTCTGGTTTACGCCGTGTTCTCCGGCGACGTGGGCTGCTTCTGCCATTTAATTTCTCTGGTCCGCTTGTACTAATTCATTTATTTGTCGGATTGTAATTAAGCCTTACCGAGGCTATCACGCCGACAAACTGAACAACTATAAACCCTAAAATAAGGGCATAAGCGTTCAAATTTGTAATCAAACCGAAGCTTAGCGCAAATAATCCTATAACAATGATTAATTTGCCAATCTCTCCAGCCATAAAACTCTGAACAATCTTCTTCGCGTTTCGTGCACCGCTGTAGCGAAAAGCCTGAGATGCGAAAAAGCTGTTCGACAGTGTACTAATTATTCCACCAAGGAGTCCCGAATATGCCGTCACTAGCCCTACCAATAGTAGAGAAACCGCGGCGATCAAGACGCTAGCTGCGGCTTGAGCAACTATTACCTTATATACTGGTGGGGGTTTTAAATTAGTCACAAACCTGAGCTATTAAGCTGCGGTCCTACACCTCGTACAGCACTGTTACACCAATTTGGGCCGCTTAAGCTGTGCCCGCGGTTATCCAAAGCACGCGCATTATAGGGGCTTTAGAGCCCCTTATCAACTCCGTTTAGAGTCAATTTATATGAGAGAGGATGCCATCAAGCTCATCAAGGCTGTTATATTTGAGTATCAACTTACCTTTACCCTTGGCGGTGTGCTGAATAAGAACTTTTGCGCCAAGCTTTTCTTCTAGGCTTTCTTCGAGGTTTTTAATATCAGGATCCATAACAGTAGGGTTGCTCTCGTCCTGAGGTCCGGCCATTAATCGTCTGACGAGTGCTTCTGTTTGCCTGACAGAAAGCCCGCGACCCACCACTGATTTTGCCGCTTCAGACTGCCGAGTATCATCGAGAGATAAAAGAGCTCTAGCGTGGCCCATCTCAAGATCACCGTGTTCAAGCATCTTACGAACATCAATAGAAAGCCCTATAAGCCTGATAAGGTTAGTTACTGTTGCTCTAGACTTGCCCACAGCATCAGCAACTTCTTGCTGGGTTAATTCAAACTCGTCTTGCAGGCGCTTAAGCGCCATCGCTTCCTCAATAGGGTTAAGATTTTCCCGCTGAATATTCTCGATAAGCGACATAGCAATTGCCGCTTCGTCTCCAACCGGCTTAATCAGAGCCGGAATGGTGTCTAGGCCTGCAATCTGACAGGCTCTCCAGCGTCTCTCACCGGCTATAATTTCATATCTATCAGCAGAAATTGGTCGAATAACAATAGGTTGCATGATGCCTTGCTTCTTTATAGAGTTAGCCAACTCGATAAGGGCTTCTTCATGCATATCAGTGCGAGGCTGATATTTACCGCGCTGAATTAGTTCAATTGGGACGTGTTTGAGCTCGCTTTCCTTTTGATCTGGACGCGGCGATTCTAGGACTGACCTATCTTTGGACTTGCCTAACAGGCTCGCCATGGTCTCGGTACTACTAGATGACAAAAGTGCATCTAATCCTCTGCCGAGCTTTCTCTTCTCAGTCATTGCTATTCCGATAGTTAGTGACAAGCCTAACGCTTTTGTCTAATAGGGTTGATAGGGTGAGTGTTTAGCCATTTAGCCTACCTGCTTGTAACCCACCTGCCAGCTAACTAGTATTATCTGCCTAACTTGGCAAAGCTGCAGCAGCTTCGTCATGACGACGCAGCATTTCGCCCGCTAAGGCCAGATATGCAATAGCGCCTCGGGATTTTCTATCGTATTTAATCACCGGTTTTCCGTAGCTTGGGGCTTCGGCTAATCGAATATTTCTAGGTACGACAGTTCTGTAAACTGCATCGCCGAAGTGGCTAAAAAGTTGGCCATTTACCTCGGTGGTTAGCTTGTTGCGCGGGTCATACATCGTGCGCAGTATACCTTCAATTTTTAAGTCCGGATTTAGACGATCTTTAATCGCCCCAATGGTATCCATAAGCGCGGATAATCCTTCTAGTGCGTAGTATTCACACTGCATTGGAATAACAACACCGTCTGCGGCAACTAGCGCGTTAATCGTCAGCATATTCAAAGATGGCGGACAGTCGATCACAATAAAATCGTATTTGTCGCGCACGGAGTCTATTACTGTGCGAAGTTTAAACTCTCTATTTTCAACCCCCATCAGCTCAATTTCAGCGGCGACAAGATCTCCGTTTGATGGAAGAATATCGTAATCTGCCTCATCTAGTGTCTGAAGAACGTCAGCTATCTCGGCGGTATCGGTGAGCAAATCACAAACGGTGTATTCAAGTGTGGACTTGTCTACCCCGCTGCCCATTGTGGCGTTACCTTGCGGATCTAAATCAACGAGTAACACCTTTTTCAAGGTCACTTTCAATGATGCTGCAAGGTTTACCGATGTCGTGGTTTTACCGACGCCGCCTTTTTGATTGGCTATGGCTAATACTTTACCCACGTTTATATTAAAACCTCTTTAATGAGATAAAATCATCTCTGGTGTCTATTTGCTGGTATGAATTTACCAGTATAAACAAGCCAGTGCTTAACCTTACTCCGTGCTAAATAGCGCGCCTTATTTCGATTAAGTGCCGCTCACCATCTTCGCCGGGTATTTCTAGTTTTGATACTTTTGAAACCACAAAACCATCTATTAATTCGTCTATTTCTTGTTCTGGATATCGGCCTTTCATTGCCAATAAAAAACCCTCCTGTGCGAGTAAGTGAGCCGATTTAGCAGCCATATCACTGAGAGAAGAGAACGCCCTGCTCATGACAATATCAATTTGCTGATTACTTTGATAGTGCTCTATTCGAGAATTTTCGATCGTAATATTGTTGAGTTTTAATGCAAGCTTTGCCTGAAATAGAAAGCGGGTCTTTTTGCCATTACTGTCTATCAATATGAAGTGCTTGTCTGGGTTCGCTATAGCAAGAGGTATGCCTGGCAGGCCCGCGCCGGTGCCTATATCTGCGATGAGGTTACCGGTGATAAAAGGGGATATTGCTAAGCTGTCTAACAAATGCTTGGAAACCATCTCTTCTGGGTCTGAGATGCCGGATAGGTTAAAACTGCTATTCCATTTTATTAATAGCTGCAGATAAACATCTAAAGCGCCAAATGCATGGTCAGCGAGTGACAATCCAAGCGCGCCTGCCCCCTCTCTTAGCTCTTTTATGACCGCTGAATTTGACACTTAAATTGCTAACTCGCTTTGCGTTGAACTGATTGATATTTTTTCAAATATATAAGCAACAGTGAAATTGCCGCGGGGGTTATACCAGGAATACGCGAAGCGCGTCCTATATTTTCAGGACATCTTTCTGAGAGTTTCTGTTTAAGTTCGTTTGACAGCCCTTGCATAGAGTTATAATCCAGATCCGCCGGCAGCTTAGTGTTTTCTTGTCGTTTGAGTCTTTCAATCTCGTCATCTTGTCGATCAATGTAGCCCTGGTACTTAATTTGAATCTCAACCTGCTGGGATATCTGTTCTTGCATCGTTTCAGAGTAACCCTGTTGTAAAAGTGGCTTAGAGTCGGCGGCTTCTACTAGCGCATTGTAAGTAATTCTTGGGCGAGACAGTAAATCTGCCAAGTTGTACTCACGAGCCATGGGCGTTTCTAGCAGGGCGTTTACTGCATCAGCGCTGCCACTGCCCGGTCGAACCCAGACGCTAGTTAAGCGTGTTGACTCAGCCTCTACCGCGTCCATTTTTTTATTAAAAAAGGCCCAACGCTCATCATCTACCAGTTTTAACTCTCTGCCTTTTCCAGTGAGTCGCTTATCTGCGTTATCCTCTCTTAGAGTCAAGCGGTATTCGGCTCGACTTGTAAACATGCGGTAGGGCTCATTGGTACCTAGCGTAATTAAATCATCAACTAAAACGCCTATGTATGCCTGGTCTCTGCGCGGGCACCAGCTTTCCTGATCTCTCGCTTTCAGGCCCGCGTTTAGTCCAGCTAATAATCCTTGCGCCGCCGCCTCTTCATAACCGGTCGTGCCATTTATTTGACCTGCAAAATAGAGCCCTTCTATAAACTTTGTTTCTAAGGAGAAATGAAGGTCACGGGGGTCAAAATAGTCATATTCTATGGCGTAACCTGGCCGAGTTATATGGGCTGATTCAAAGCCTTTTATCTCCCTAACCATTTGCACTTGAACATCAAACGGCAAACTTGTAGAAATGCCATTGGGATAAAGCTCATTGGTGTTTAGTCCCTCGGGTTCGACAAATATTTGGTGAGAATCTCTGTCGGCAAAGCGAACAACTTTGTCCTCAATAGATGGGCAGTAGCGGGGACCGGTACCCTCTATTGCTCCTGTAAACATAGGAGACCTATTCAGGCTCCCTCTGATAATGTCATGGCAAGCGGCGTTGGTTTTGGTGATGAAGCAGTTGACCTGTTTTGGGTGCTCTGAGACGTCGCCCAAGTAAGACATGACCGGCAGCGGTGTGTCGCCGGGCTGTTCTTGCATAACACTAAAATCAACAGTTCTAGCATCTATGCGTGGCGGTGTACCTGTTTTCAATCTGCCTACTCGGAAAGGCATTTCTCGGAGACGCTGAGCAAGCGCTATAGATGGTTGATCGCCCGCTCTGCCACCAGAGCTATTTTCCAACCCAATGTGTATCTTTCCGCCTAAAAAAGTACCTGTGGTTAAAACTACTTGTTTAGCTCGAATGGTCATACCCATTTGAGTTATAACGCCTTCGACACAGCCATTATTTATTACTAGGTCATCTACGCCCTGCTGAAACAAGACTAAATTAGGTTCTGCTTCGAGCAACTCTCTAATGGCCGATTTATAAAGCACACGGTCCGCCTGTGCTCGTGTTGCTCTAACCGCGGGCCCTTTTGAAGCATTGAGTATTCTAAATTGAATACCGGCTCGATCAATAGCTTTGGCCATTGCTCCACCTAGGGCATCGATCTCTTTAACTAAGTGACTTTTGCCAATACCACCTATCGCTGGGTTACAGGACATCTGACCGATCGTTTCAATGCTATGAGTAATCAGCAATGTACTTACGCCTTGTCTTGCCGCGGCCAACGCGGCTTCTGTGCCAGCGTGACCGCCGCCAATAACAATCACATCAAATTGAGTTGGATATTCCATAGAGTTAAACCAGTCACACTGTTAAAACGGCTTCGAATTATAATCGCTTGAAAACCAAAAAGATTTACATAGTTTATTTAAATAATATTAGTAGAGTATTAAATAAGTATGAAGATGAAGGTATAGATGTAGATATTGATAGTGAATTCATTTTCTGTTGAAAACTCATTATTAACCTTTTAAATCAATAAATTAAAACAAGTATAAAGCACTTAGCAAGCTAAGGGTTATCGGTACTTAAGTAGTGTTTTTCCTGTGAAGAAAAAACAGCCTAATTTAGACGACCAATAGTTCACGGTTTTTACTAAGAGTTTCTCCCTTCGATCGCTTAAGTTATCCACAGCTTAGTTTGAGTGATTACTTGCCTACACAAAAGTTAGAGAATATTTCTCCTAATAAGTCGTCGCTGGAGAAGTCTCCGGTTATCCTGTTGAGTTCCTGTTGAGAGATTCTCAGCTCTTCCGCTAGTAATTCCCAGTGTGAGTGGTCACTCGCCCGCTCTATCGCTATTTCTATGTGTTTTAGAGCGTCACGGAGCGAAATCAGATGACGTTCTCGAGCTATAAAGCTATTTTCACCCGCGGCAGTGTAGTTAACACACTTCTTAAGATGTTGGCGAAGAGAATCCATTCCTAGGTGTTTTTTGGCTGAAACAGCGATAACAGGAACATTAACATTTTGAATAACTATCGAGTTAGTGCCTGCCCAGTTGCCTTGAGCTAAGTCTATTTTATTTAAAATAACAGAGCTGTGATTTAACAATTCACTAAAATCACTTTCGTCGCTTAACAAAGCTAAGACCTCAAGAGTCGCAGCTTCTATTGAGTCTCCTATTTCGGTCGTATCAAGGACGAGAAGAAGTTGATCTGCACTTTTTATAGCAACCTTCGCCCGTCTTACGCCTTCGCGCTCAACAATATCAAGGCTCTCCCTGAGGCCCGCGGTATCGATTATATTTAAAGGTAAGCCATCGATGCTAATTTGTTCTTGTAGAATATCCCGCGTAGTCCCAGGTATGTCGGTGACGATTGCGCGCTCAACTTCCGCTAGTGCGTTCAATAGACTGCTTTTTCCAGCATTTGGCTTACCTGCAATAGCAATAGACAAGCCCGTTTTTAATAGGACGCCCTGCTGGGCGCCTTCTAGTATAGTGTCTACTTGGCCTTTAGTGCGTAATAGGCCTTGCTGAATATTTGCTGCTGATTCTAAATCTAGCTCTTCATCAGAGAAATCTATGCTGGCTTCAACTTGGACGCGAAGACTAATGAGGTTAGCGACTATTTCATGAATGCGTGCAGAGAAAACACCTTGCAGCGTTCTCATGGCAGATTTTGCGGCTTGTTCAGAGCTCGCTTCGATTAAATCAGCGATTGCTTCAGCCTGTAGCAGGTCAATCTTTCCATTTAGAAACGCACGTTCTGAGAACTCCCCGGGCCTAGCTAAGCGGGCTCCTGCCGCTAAACTGGATTTCAAAACTTCTTGAATAATTTGACTACCCCCGTGACCTTGCAGCTCTAGTATATCTTCGCCGGTAAACGAATTTGGAGAAGAGAAATAAAGAGCGATACCTTGCTCTATCGGTGCTCCGGAGGCGTTTAGGAAGGTACTATAATGGGCATGTCTTGGGGTGGGCACAAAGCCGAGGATGGATTTGGCTATGTCGAGACAGGCAGGTCCAGAGAGGCGAACAATACCTATTCCCCCTTGACCCGGTGGTGTTGCGATCGCGCAGATTGTATCGCTGTCGAGAAATGACATTTGCTTACTAGTAGCCGGCTGTCGCTAAAGCTAAATTGTCTAAGCAGGCGACTTCATCTCTTTTATCGGCGGCGCCTGCCTGTTTTAAACTATGAGCCTTTCTTAGCTTCATAGGCAGCCTCGATCTTTCTAGTGATGTACCACTGTTGCAAAATACCTAGAGCGCCGTTGGTGAACCAATAAAGGACCAGTCCGGCAGGAAACCAAAGAAACAACACTGTCATCATAATCGGCATTAATTTCATAACCTGGGCTTGCATAGGATCAGCTGGTGCAGGGCTCAAAGTAGTCTGTAAATACATTGTTGCGCCCATCATTAAGGGAAGAATGAAGAACGGGTCTCGTACAGATAAATCATTCAGCCAAAATATAAAAGGAGCATGTCTCAACTCTACGCTTTCAAGAAGCACCCAGTACAAAGCTATAAATACCGGCATTTGCACTAACATTGGCAGGCAGCCGCCGAAGGGGTTTATTTTTTCTTTCTTATAAAGCTCCATGGACGCCTGCTGCAATTTCATCTTATCGTCGCCATAGGCTTCTTTCAGTTGCTGCACTTTAGGCATTAAACGACGCATGCCTGCCATAGACTTGTACTGCGTCTCTGACAGTTTATAGAACAATGATTTAACAACGACTGTGAGTAGTATTATTGAGAAGCCGTAGTTACCGATTACGGATTCAATTTGACGCAGTAGCCAATAGATTGGAGCGGCAAGGAACCATAAGAAGCTATAGTCGATAGTAAGATCGAGGTTTTCTGATATTTCTGCTAGAACATATTGATCTTTCGGGCCTGCGTAATACTGCATATTAGCCGTTGAAGTTGAATTTGGTTCGACATTAAATGCGGCCGCGGTAAACTCGCCGTAGTATTGATTGGCATTGTTTTTTCGCGTACTAAATCTATTGAGAGTAGCTGGGTCTGGGATCCAAGCAGTGAGGAAGTAATGCTGGCTAAACCCCATCCACCCACCAGTAACATCGACAGTCGAGCTAGCGTCATCTATGTCGTCAAACTCATACTCTATATAGGGGTCTTCTTCTGCTGCGGTGCTAACAAAGCCAAGGTAAGTTCGTCCGAAACCTCCAGCGTCGCTTGGGTCATCGAAGGCATCCCGTTTTATTTGGCCGAACGGATTTGCTCGCCATAAGTTACTTGAGCGGTTGTTAACAATGAAACTTATGTCAAAAAGGTAACTGTCTCTAGTAAAAGTGAAGCGTTTTGTAACTTCGACACCTTCTTCTGTCGTTAAGAACAAATCAACGTTCAGGGTGTTTTGCATCTCTGTCATTTCAAATGAGTTGCTGCTTACCTGATACTCTGCGCGGCCGTTTGAATCAACTCCGTCGGGTCCAATTAATCCACTTTGAGCAACATATTCTTGCCCTGCGGTTCTCTCAAGAATAACAAAAGGGTCGCCGGCTACTTCTAATTGTTTTAGGAACTTCGGCAAGGCTAGATAAACGATATCGCCGCCGATTGGGTCAATTGTGATGTTAAAAGTATCAGTTATGACGTTTATCAGTTGGCTGCTAGTTGCTGAGCTAGAAATAGCGGTGTTGGGAATGTCCGTGCTGGTGTTTAGAGTTTGTTCATTAACGGCCGGTGCCGCGCTAGGCAAATCTGATGGTAGGTCTGTGGCGAGGTCGCGGGGAATGCCACCAGATGCAATATCGCTAACGCCGGAGGCGGAAAACTCTGATATCGGCGCCGAACCGCCATTGCTTCCTACCGTAGGAGGGTAGTCATCCTGCCAAGCCAATAGCATTAAATAGGTGACTACAGCGAGAGCGGTGTATAGAGCAAGTTTAGGTAAGTCCATATTGGCTGATCTTAGTTATCTAGATTGATTTTCGGAGCAGGAACGAGGTCAACGCCGCCTTCATGCCATGGGTGGCAGCTACAAATTCTGCGAACACCAAGGTAGCTGCCTCTTAGAGGCCCGTGAACTTCAATTGCTTCCTTCGTATACTGTGAGCAGCTTGGATAGAAGCGGCACTGTCTGCCAATAAGAAGGCTCAGAGTCACCTGATATAGCGAGATAAGTCTTATTAGTAAGGCTTTAAGCATCAGTAGGTCGTTGATTAGTGTTTAGCGGTAGATGACATGCGATCTAGCTTCTTAGCTAGGTCCTGCCAAAGTTGGCTTAGCTGGTCTACAATCGCTTGATTCTCAAGTTTATCAGCATCTTTTCGTGCTAGCACAACTAAATCAAGATTATTCAATGTGGATTTCTGAGTTCTGAAAGATTGGCGTATTAATCGTTTGATCCGATTTCTGTGAACCGCTTTGCCAACATTTTTTTTAGCAATAACTAACCCGACCCTGGGAGTCGGCAAACTATTGGTTGTTGCGAGCACAAGAAAGTATCGACTTGATACTTTCAACTGTGACTTATCAAATACGTTTTTGTAGTCTGAAGCAGTAAGAAGCCGGCACGATTGTGAGAAGGCGTTGTCTGCCACAGCTAAAACTCTTTTACAGGAGGAATAGAGTAAATAGAGTATTAAGCAGACAAGCGGACGCGGCCTTTGGCTCTGCGTCTTTTAATCACTAGTCGGCCACTTTTAGTAGCCATGCGTGCTCTAAATCCGTGAGTACGCGCTCGTTTCAATACGCTGGGTTGAAATGTTCTTTTCATAACAATATTTCCGACAATTTATTCAACAATATTTTTAATTGTTTATTCAAAGTACTAACAAACCACTTGTACTTGGTTTGCAAAAATGAGCGCGAATTCTAGTGTTTTTATTGCCTTATTGCAATCAACAAATACATTTAAAGTTGTCTGTTGCTTCTCTTTTTTCGGCTGCCTCGGTAATTGTTAAGGGGAATGCGTAACCCCCTAGTTATTCACAAGTTATCCACAGTATAATTATCAACAGGGTGTTGTTTTTTTGCTTAAATTTGCGGTTTATGCGACCGGTTTTTATCAGCAAAGTTGATATAAGTAGTTGAAATTAAAAGATATTATAGGGACCGAAAACCACTGAAATTTTTACTTCTAGTGGTGGATAACTTTTATGTGAATCGTTAGAATTCTACGTCCTCAAAAAGATTAAATAACAGCTGTGGGTCAAAAATAGTGGCAATAGGGAACTGGCAAGATTGTGTTGATGCATTGAAAAGTGAATTACCAACACAGCAATTCAATACTTGGATTCGCCCCTTACGTGTTGAAGAAAGTGACAATCAAGTTATCATTTTAGCGCCGAACCGATTCATAAGAGATTGGGTTAAAAGTAAGTTTTTGGAGCGGATATCAGATCTCTTCCAACAAGATGGAGAGAGTCCAAAGAACTTCATTCTAGATGTTGATTCGCCCTCTGCTCGCGAGATACCCAAGCAGAGAGTCACTGTTCGGCAGGAACATGTCTCGCCGCAAAACGAGAGACAGCAGGTCTCTGAAATAACTACACCGACCACTAGAGATTTTGCTGCCAGTAAGGCAGACCTTATTTCTGCTTCACTTAGAGGTAGGAATTATTCCAGCGCGAATTCGAGAACCGTTGATACAATTATCGAAGGTAAGTTACGGCATCGAGGTGCCTTAAACAGAGATAACACATTCGATAATTTTGTGGTCGGGAAGTCCAATCAGCTCGCCAGAGCGGCGGCCCAGCAGGTAGCAGAAAACCCAGGATATGCTTACAACCCGCTTTTTATATATGGCGGGGTTGGCTTGGGAAAAACTCATTTAATGCATGCCATAGGTAACTATCTGGTCGCCAAAAAGCCGAGCGCTAAAGTTGTTTATTTACATTCGGAGACGTTTGTAGCGACGATGGTTACCGCGTTGCAGCTGAACGCGATCAATGAGTTTAAACGGTTTTATCGGTCGGTGGACGCGTTGTTGATCGATGATATTCAGTTCTTTGCGGGTAAAGAGCGCTCACAAGAGGAGTTCTTTCATACCTTTAATGCCCTGTTAGAAGGGGGCCAGCAGATTATTTTGACTAGCGATCGTTATCATAAAGAAATAAACGGGCTCGAGGAACGGTTGAAATCTCGATTCGGATGGGGGTTGACTGTTGCCGTCGAACCGCCTGAGTTAGAAACTCGCGCTGCTATTTTGATGAACAAGGCAGAGTTAAGCAACGTTGTTTTACCCTATGAGGCGGCGTTGTTTGTGGCTCAGAGACTCCGCTCCAACGTTCGAGAGTTAGAAGGGGCGTTGAAACGTGTTATAGCCCATGCGGATTTTTTAGGTGAGCCGATTACGTTGGATCTAATAAAAGAGGCGTTAAGGGACCTGTTCGCCATACAGGATAAGTTGGTTAGCATTGATAACATACAAAGGTCCGTAGCTGAGTATTACAAGATTAAGATGGCAGATATGCTTTCAAAGCGCCGTAATAGATCAATTGCTAGGCCGCGTCAGGTTGCGATGACTCTTTCCAAAGAGCTAACAAATCACAGTTTGCCTGAAATTGGGGATGCGTTTGGTGGTCGAGACCACACAACGGTTCTTCACGCATGTAAACAAATCAATAAACTTAGGCATAGCTCGATGGACATTCAAGAAGATTACAATAATCTTTTGCGTTCTTTGTCCAGTTAGTTGTCGTTAATTATGCAATAAGAGTAAAAAAATGCATTTTATAATATCCCGTGAGTCTTTTTTAAAGCCGCTTCAATTGGTTAGTGGTGTTGTTGAACGCAGGCAGACATTGCCTGTGTTGTCGAATGTGCTTCTGGTTCTTGAGGGCGATCAGTTGTCGTTGACTGGTACGGATCTCGAGGTAGAGCTGATCGGGAGAGTGACAGTTGGCGAGTCGAAACAATCGGGTGCGATCACTGTTCCTGCACGTAAGTTGTTGGATATATGTAAGTCTTTGGCGGATGACTCAATTATTGAGCTAAGTATGTCGCAGAGCGATAAGCTAACGGTTAAATCTGGCCGAAGCCGGTTTACTTTAACTACTCTACCTGCGACTGAATACCCAAGTGTGGAAGAGGAGCCCGATACGTTTTCGGTATCCCTCTCGCAATCTAGGCTTAAAGAGTTGCTTGATAGTACGAGCTTTGCGATGGCGCAGCAGGATGTTCGGTATTATTTGAACGGTATGCTGTTCGAGGTAGGCAATGATTATTTACGCGTCGTGGCGACAGATGGCCATCGTTTGGCGATGGAAACTATGTCCATTGATGATGGAACAGTAGAGTCCCAGCAGTTAATTGTTCCGAGAAAAGGGATTATTGAGCTTGGCCGGTTATTGGGTGATGAGGGAGACATTACGCTCACTTTTGGTCAGAACCATATAAGGGCAAAGGTTACGGATACTACGTTCACTTCGAAGTTGGTCGACGGCAAATTTCCGGACTATAACCGTGTGCTTCCTAAAGGGGGTAACAAGGTTCTAATTGGCAACTGCCAAGAACTCAAGCATGCGTTTACCCGGGCCTCGATTCTGTCCAACGAAAAATATAGAGGTGTTCGCGTTATACTTTCTAACGGCGAACTTAAGATTCTGGCTAACAATCCAGAGCAAGAAGAAGCTGAAGAAGTAATAGGTCTGGATTATGATGGGGAGTCTTTGGAAATTGGCTTTAATGTTAGCTACCTTATAGATGTGCTATCGACGATTTCTTGTCCTAATGCCAAAATTACTCTGTCAGACCCCAATAGCAGTGCGCTCATTGAAGCGGAATCTGGCAGTGACGCAGTTTATGTCGTCATGCCGATGCGCCTCTAAACTATAGCTTTGTGTGGATAGATTCATCAAATGACGGCGATTAGCAGGCTCCACGTTAGAGCTGTCAGGAATATTGTCGATGCTTCGATTGATCCAAAGGCAGGTTTTAACTTACTTTATGGGAGCAACGGTAGTGGTAAAACAAGTATTCTAGAGGCGATTCATTCGCTTGCGTCGGGCAAGTCGTTTCGTAGCGGCAAACTTGACTTGTTAGTGCAGCATGGCTCGGATAAAACATTGGTCTTTGCAGAGTTGGCGAGTGGCCACAAGTTTGGCTTCTCTAAGTCACTTAAGGAACCCCCACAGCTGAAGCTTGACGGCGACCGTGTCAAAAACTGGGAATCAGTTGCCTTGCTTTTGCCGTTGCTGGTTTTAGATTCAAACACCTTCCGGCTGGCCGATGGCGGCCCGCAAGTAAGAAGAGCTTTCCTTGATTGGGGAGTGTTCCACGTGGAACCTGGTTTCCTTGCGAACTGGAGAGACGTTAAGAGGTGTATAGCTCAGCGAAACCTCCTGTTGCGTGGACGGGTTTTCGATTCGGACCAAATTTCTGCCTGGGATGCGCACTTCGCGCGTTGTTCGGACTATGTCGATATGTCCCGTAAAAAATACATTTCTCTCTTCTTTCCTTTGTTTACAAAAATCTACTCTTCATTGGCGCCGTCCTTATCAGAAAAGCTGTCTTTTTCTTATGCCAGGGGTTGGGACGAAGGTAAGCACTTAGAAGAGGTTTTGGTGGAAAACCAGACATTGGACTTTAAGTATGGAGCCACACAGGCCGGTCCTCATCGAGCAGAGATTCTACTCAAATTCGGCAAGGAAAAAGCAAACGATGTGCTGTCTCGTGGGCAATTAAAATTATTGGTGATCGCTATGAAGATCGCGCAGGGCGAGCTCCTTAACACCCTTTCGAGTCGGCGCTGTTCGTTTCTAGTTGACGATCTGGCTGCTGAGCTTGATTCTACTAACCGTTCGAAGGTTCTTGAACTCTTACACGCTATGCAGGGTCAGGTGTTCATCACTGCGGTTGAGCGAGCAGATATCGATACTTGTCTGCCAGATTCGGCTTCGCCAACAACGTTCCACGTGGAACGTGGTATAATAACAACTTGATTTAGCAACGGATCTACCCGATACCTATAGATAAGAATCATTTGTGTTCACGCATAAAAAAAGTGTGCACTAACGGAGTAAGAAATGACTGAAGAAAACCTATCTGAATACAATTCTGACAGTATAAAAGTCCTTAAAGGCCTTGATGCTGTAAGAAAAAGGCCAGGAATGTATATTGGAGACACGGATGATGGTACAGGCCTCCACCATATGGTTTTCGAACTGGTAGATAACTCTATTGATGAAGCGTTAGCTGGGCACTGTGATGAGGTCAAAGTGACCATTCACATTGGTGAGACGATAACAGTCTCAGACAATGGTCGCGGCATCCCTACTGAAATGCACCAAGAAGGAGTTTCTGCTGCAGAAGTAATAATGACCGTTCTTCACGCTGGCGGTAAGTTTGACGCGAACAGCTACAAAGTGTCTGGTGGTTTGCATGGAGTGGGTGTCTCTGTAGTGAATGCCTTGTCGGAAGAGTTAAAACTAACTATCAGACGAGAAAGTAAAGTATATGAGCAAAACTACGTTCATGGAGTACCACAAGCACCTCTGGCCGTTGTTGGCGAGACTACAACCACAGGTACCGAATGTCACTTTAAGCCATCCGTAGATACATTTACTAATGTTGAATTTCACTATGATATTTTGGCGAAAAAGCTACGTGAGTTGGCGTTTCTTAACGCAGGCGTGGCCATCCGGCTTATCGATGAAAGAATTGGTAAAGAAGAGCTTTACAGGTATGAAGGTGGTGTAAAAGCATTTGTTGAATATCTAAATAAGAACAAACCAACGATTAACAAAATATTTTACTTCAAGGCAGAGCGCGAGGAGGACGGGATTACCGTCGAAGTTGCTTTGCAATGGAATGACTCATACCAAGAAAACATATTTCCTTATACAAATAACATCCCTCAGCGAGATGGCGGTACTCACTTGGCTGGTTTTCGTGGTGCACTAACACGAGTTCTAAAAGGTTACCTCGATAAAGAGCTATCGTCTAAAAAAGGAAAGGAAGTTACGGCAAGTGGTGATGATGCACGAGAAGGCTTAACGGCTATTATATCTGTCAAAGTACCCGACCCTAAGTTCTCTTCTCAGACGAAAGATAAGCTTGTGTCATCTGAAGTAAAAAGCGTCGTAGAACAAGAAACGGCGGCATACCTTAATGACTATTTGCTCGAAAACCCACAGGACGCGCGTCAGATCGTAAACAAGATGGTTGATGCTGCCCGTGCTCGTGAAGCTGCTAGAAAAGCTCGTGAAATGACAAGACGAAAAGGCGCTCTAGATATTGCGGGTCTGCCAGGGAAATTGGCTGATTGTCAGGAAAAAGACCCCGCTCTTTCAGAAATATATATCGTGGAGGGTGATTCTGCTGGCGGCTCTGCGAAACAGGGCCGAAACCGCAAGAATCAGGCGATTCTGCCTCTAAAAGGCAAAATCCTCAACGTAGAAAAAGCAAGATTTGACAAAATGCTTAGCTCAGCTGAGATTGGAACACTAATTAAGGCTTTAGGCTGTGGAATAGGCAACGAGGAATTCTCGCCTGATAAGCTTCGATACCACAGCATAATTATAATGACCGATGCTGATGTTGATGGCTCTCACATACGGACTCTCCTACTTACTTTTTTCTTCCGTCAAATGCGAGACCTAGTTGACCGTGGACATATTTTTATTGCACAGCCCCCTTTGTACAAAATTCGCAAAGGTAAACAAGAACAGTACTTGAAAGACGCTCAAGAGTTGGCAGTTTACCAAACCCAGATTGCGCTTGAAGGTGCCAGTTTGCACGTTAATAAAGAAGCACCAGGGATTAGTGGTGACGCTCTCGAATCATTGGTTAAGCAATTTGACGGCGGCTATGCAATTATCAGCAGACTAGCCCGTGTTTATCCAACAGAAATTCTAGAAGCAATGATTTTCACTCGAATGCTTGTTGAAGACGATCTCAAAGATAAGGCGTTAGTGTCTGATTGGCTCAGTGAGCTAGCCGAAACTTTAGCAGAAAGACAGCCCGGTGTAAGCACTAACTATACGTTCGACTCCTCTGAAGATAAGGAGCGCAGCCTTTATCTACCCGAGTCCAAATTAAATCTGCATGGCCTTGAAAGAAGCTATATATTTGCTAGAGATTTCTTCCATTCAGGTGAATACAAAGCGCTGGCAGAGTTAGGAAACACCTTGAACGGGCTTATTGAACCTGGGGCCTACGTAAAAAGAGGTGAGAAGACTAAAGAAGTTTCTTCGTTTGCTGAAGCTATAGAGTGGCTGACAACCGACGCAATGAAGGGTCATTACCTGCAGCGCTATAAAGGTCTCGGTGAGATGAACCCGGATCAACTTTGGGACACCACCATGAACCCAGATACTCGCCGAATGTTGCAAGTGACAATTGATGATGCAATTACAGCGGACCAGCTTTTCAATACGCTAATGGGTGACCAAGTTGAACCCAGACGCGAATTTATTGAACAAAATGCGCTCGCCGCTGAAAATCTTGATATCTAACATATGATTTTTGTTAGACTTTTTTGTTTAGCCATCTCATGAGATGAAAGCACGATCCAGTCGCGCAACTGTGTATTTAGTTCATTAGCTTTGCGGTCTGAGCTATCCACCGGCGGTCCAATGTTTATTTGGATGACGCCGGGAGCTTTACAGAAGCGGTGAGGTGGCCAGCAAAGACCTGCATTATGCGAAATGGGGATAACCGGTACTTTTGCCGCTATCGCGAGTTTGGCGCCACTGCGGCTAAACTTCCCTATTTCACCTAAAGGACATCGCCTGCCTTCCGGGAAAAGAATAATAAAATTCCCCATTCTAATTCGACTTACTCCTTGTACTAAAAGAGAGCGCGCAGCCTCTCTAGGTTTGGATCTGTTGATTGCAATTGGCCCAATTAAACTAAGTGCCCAGCCAAAAAACGGTATTCTTAATAGCTCTTTCTTTAAGATAGGCGATACTGGGGAAACCAACTGATAGAATAATAGTGTTTCCCAGCTACTCTGGTGATTTGAAACGATTACACAAGGCGATTTAGGCAGGTTTTCTAGACCAGTTATTTTATATTTTACGCCGCAGCACAGCCTTAACCAAAATAAAACAAGCTTGCACCAAGACTTAGAGACATTGTAAATAGCGTGCTGATTCACAACGGGCGATAGCAATATTAAAAAGCTGGAAAGAACTATGGTTATAATCACGTAACCTAAATAGAAGAAAATACTTCTTAAACCAGAACACGCTGCGCTAATCATACTTACTCGAAATAATACATTTGGCAGCCTCAGCGAGGTCTGAAAAAGCCTCGAAATCGACTACCTCTGAATTTTGTAATTCAATAAGGGATTTTTCGCCATTGCCAGTTCTTACTAACATAGCTTTACATCCGTGACTTAGCGCAGCCTGAATATCCTTTAAACTGTCCCCTACAAAAGGCGACGACTGCAACGAACATTGGAATACTTTTTCAATTTGATCTAACAAACCAGTTTTTGGTTTTCGGCAATTACAATGTTCATTAGGTAAATGGGGGCAATAAAAAATGCCGTGAATTTTACCGTTAGCACGCTCTACGAATTCTATTAGTTTTTGATGGATGCAATTCAAGTCATCAATTGAAAAAAGGTTACGTGCAAGACCAGATTGATTTGTAGCAATCACGACTTTAAAACCCGCTGCGCATAGATCTGCGATAGCCTGAATGCTACCGTCAATGGGAATCCACTCCGCCGGCGTCTTAATGTAATCTATTGAATCCTGATTAATTACCCCGTCTCTGTCCAATATGACTATTTTCATGCTGAGACTCTAAACCTAATGAATCGATAACTACTTGGTATGAAGAAGAGAAACATCCGCTACTTGTAAAAATAAATTACGAAGTTTCTTAAGCAGCATAATTCTATTTTTCTTAACAGCCTCTACGTCACTCATAACCATCACATCTGCAAAAAAATTATCTACCGGCACTCTTAAGGTCGAAAGTGCGACTAAACAGCTGCTGTAATCGTGGATCTCAATAAGTGGCGCCAGCTCTAACTCTTTATCTTGTATAAGATTATATAGAGTTTTCTCGATGTCTGACTCGAATAAGGCTGGCTCAACTTGACTGTCGACGCCTTCAAACCCAGACTTAGCTACAAGATTGGAAACGCGCTTGTTCGCAGAAACAAGGGCGTCAGCCGCCCCCAAACCACAAAAATGATTAACCGCCGAGATTCGCTTATCAAAATCGAGAGGACTGCACGGTTTTAACGCTCTAACTGACTGAAACACTTCAATTGGTATATTTTTTTCCTGATACCAGGCGCGCAAACGATCTAACATAAATTCGAATATAACCTGATCAGTGTCACCTTCAATTTCTAAACCACTATAACCATTTAAAGCGAATGTTAAGACTTTAAGAATGTCGAGCTCAAGGCGGTTCTCTACCAATATGCGCAGTACGCCAAGAGCCGCTCTGCGAATCGCAAAGGGGTCTTTAGATCCAGTTGGTGGCTGCTTTATTGCGAACAAACCCGAAATCGTGTCTATTTTTTCTGCAAGTGAAATGATGTTTCCTGTCAGGGATTCCGGTAACGCGTCACCGGCATACCTAGGAAGGTATTGCTCGACAATAGCCGTGGCGACATCAGAACTCTCGCCATCCTTTAGCGCGTAGTAATAGCCCATAAGCCCTTGTAAATCAGCAAACTCACCTACCATATCGGTAAGCAAATCACATTTGGCTAAACTCGCTGCTCTCTGACAGTTAGAAATGTCACCGCCCAACTGCCCTGCCATATGCGTGGCTAATCTGGACACCCTTTGTGATTTATCAAATACAGTTCCCAGTTGCTCCTGAAAAACGATTGTTTTGAGCTTTTCAATCTTGGCGGCCAGAGGAGTTTTTAAATCTGTCTCATAAAAAAATCTGGCGTCTGCAAGTCGCGGACGAATAACCTTTTCGTTTCCCGCAACTACCTGACCTGGATCTGAACTCTTAATGTTACTTACCGATATAAAACACGGTACTAGTTGTTCGTTATCATCGACCAAATGAAAATATTTCTGATGAGATTTCATCGCAAGAATTAGTGCCTCAGGAGGCACTTCGAGAAACTCTTGGTCGAATTCTCCTGATAATGAAATCGGGAATTCTACCAATCCGGTAACTTCATCTAATAAAGCTTCGTCAATTATCGCGGTTGCGTTTCTCTGTTTTGCGATATCCAATACCTGATTTCGTATAATCTCTTTTCTTTTATTGAAGTCTGGGATAACAAAACCTTTGCTTTCCAACAAGCTTTCATACTCTAAAGGTGTCGTTATTGGCAACGAGGCTTTGCAGTGAAAGCGATGACCGTAAGTTACCGCCCCGCTTCGTACACCAAGTATCTCAGTCTCTATAAAAGTTTCACCGAACAGAAGCACACACCAGTGCACTGGTCTGACAAACTCTATTCGCGAGACGCCCCAACGCATCCTTTTTGGGATGGGCAGTTTATCTAAGGATTTTTGGACTATAGCAGGAAGCAGAGTGAGTGTTTGTGCCCCCACCTTTTTAACCGAGTAAAAAAGCTTTTCTATACCATCTTTTTCGACTGTTCCTAATTGCGAGACCTCAACGCCACACGAGCGAGCAAAACCGCTTGCAGCTTTAGTAGCTTGCCCTTCTTTATCGAAAGCTGCTTTTACAGCAGGACCAACTTTCTCAATTGTGCTGTTAGGCTGTGTGGACCTTAACGCATTAACTCGTACGGCTAATCTTCGCGGTGTAGCAAAAATTTCCACATCACCAAAAGACAGGCCAAGTTCATTTAAACCGGATTCTATGCCCGAGGCGAATGCCTTGCTAAGTTTCGGAAGTGCCTTTGGTGGCAGCTCTTCTGTTCCTAGTTCAACTAAAAAATCTTCTGTACTCATTGTTTCTAGGAATCCAAGTATTGTTGTCTAAGCTCTTCGGTAGCAAGTGGAAAGCCCATGCCCTTGCGGCTTTCAAAGTAACTCATCGCTACTGCTCTTGCCAATGCTCTTACTTTTAAAATAAAGCGCTGGCGCTCCGTGACCGATATGGCCTTGCGCGCGTCCAATAAATTGAAGCAATGGGATGCTTTTAAAACTTGCTCATAGGCAGGTAGGGGTAAATTCAATTCAATAAGTTTAACGCTCTGTTTCTCGCAGTCGTCAAAATAAGAAAATAGCTTGTCAGTGTCGGCGTGTTCAAAATTATACGCCGACATCTCTATTTCGTTTTGTTTAAACACATCTCCGTAAGTTACAACTCCACTTGGTCCATTTGCCCAAACAATGTCATAAATACTATCAACGCCCTGCAAGTACATCGCAATTCGTTCGATACCGTAAGTTATCTCTCCACTTACTGGATGACACTCCAGCCCACCAACTTGCTGAAAATACGTAAACTGGGTCACCTCCATACCATTAAGCCAGACTTCCCAGCCAAGACCCCAGGCACCTAGTGTTGGAGACTCCCAGTTGTCCTCGACAAACCTTATGTCGTGAATACTCATATCGATACCCAGACTCTCTAAAGACTCAAGGTACAAAGATTGAATATCCCCTGGTGAGGGTTTAAGAACGACTTGAAACTGATAATAGTGTTGAAGTCGGTTGGGGTTTTCTCCGTATCTCCCATCAGTTGGTCTTCTGCAAGGCTGGACATAGGCGGCATTCCAACTTTCAGGGCCGATGGCGCGTAGAAAAGTTGCTGGATGAAAAGTGCCCGCGCCAACCTCCATGTCCAGTGGCTGCAAGACTACACAACCCTTGGCCGCCCAAAATTGCTGTAATGCAAAAATTAATTCTTGGAAGGTTTTGGGTGTGTTTGACGGTGTGTTTGGCGGTGTTTTTAACGGTGTGTTTGACGGTGTGTTTGACATAGTCACAGGGATTACAATTAGCTCAACAACAAAGAAAACCGATTATCCTCGATTATAGGTCAGTAATCCATACTAAGGCAGTTACACAGTGCATGTCTAAAAGCCGTAACGATGAGTTATCATTATGGCTCATAGCGAATTAACGTCAAATTTAGTGAGATGACTCATTCAAACACTTTTGTTTCAAACAATTAAAGCCCTACTACGCATTTGCTCATGGATACCTCTGCCTATTCTTCACATCCTAGGGCGGGCGTCGGGCTGGGTTTTAGCAAACACCCCCAATCGAGGTAGATCAACTACCAGAACTAATCTGCGACTTTGCTTTGCGCACAAATCACAATTGCAGATTAATGAACTTAGCTTACGAAGTCTGCAAAATACGTCATGTACCGCCTTGGAAATGGGCAAAGCTTGGCTGGCTCCAATTGAGGAAATTTTACGACTAGTAACCGAGACTGAAGGCTTGGAACAGCTCGAGCGAGACCTCAAATCTGGCAGCGGTGTGATTTTGCTCGCTCCCCATATAAGTAATTGGGAAGTATTTGGCCCTGTCGTCGCTAGCCACGGCATCAAATCAACTTTTTTGTACAAACCACCCAAGATTGAGGTGATGAACAGACTGCTTAAATCAACTCGATCACGTGACAATATTAACTTAGCTCCCGCCACTAGGGCCGGCGTAGCCGTTTTACTCAAAGCGCTAAAAGCCGGTGAGCTGGTCGGGATATTACCGGATCAAGTACCAGAGTTAGATGGAGGCGAATACGCAAAGTTCTTCAATCAACCCGCTTTAACAATGATATTGGCAAGCAGGCTAATTCAAAGAACAAACGCTAAAGTCTATTGTGGGTTTGCGAAAAGACTGCCCAGTGGCAAAGGATTTAAGATGATAATTATGCCTGCAGACGAAAAAGTATATGAAAATGATCTTGCTCTGTCTGTACAAGGTGTCAGTGACAGCGTGCAAAAGTGTGTCGAAATGGCTGTTGATCAGTATCAGTGGGAGTATAAAAGGTTTCGGCGCCAGCCAGACGGCAAAGAGCTCTACCGCAATCAATCTAAGCAGTCCTAGCGTTTCCAAAACATTGGTGTAAAAAGTACCAATAAAGTAAAAACCTCCAGCCGCCCCAACAACATAGCGAAGCACAAGATCCATTTAGCTGTTGCGGGTAACGCACCATAGGTTTGCGCGACACTCTCCAAACCGGGGCCGAGATTGTTTATACAGGCTCCAACTGCGCTAAATGCAGTAATAATATCTAACCCGGTTGCAAGCAAGGCCAACAGCATTACCATAAATGCCATTACGTAAACTGCGAAAAACCCCCAAACAGATTCGATAATGCGATCCGGTACTGGGTTCTTTCCAAGCTTTATCGGTATCACCGCTCTTGGATGGATTAGGCGCTGAACCTCTCTAAAACCCTGTTTAAAAATAAGCAATATTCGTATTACCTTCATTCCTCCACCTGTGGAGCCAGCACAAGCGCCGATAATCGCCGCGTAAAGTAGCATGTACGGTAAAAATAGAGGCCAAGCGTTAAAATCAGCGGTTGTGAAACCTGTGGTAGTAGCGATAGATACCACTTGAAATACCCCCTTTATCAGCGACTCACCAAAGGTGGTGTAGATGTTCGAGAAGTAAAGAACCGATACCGTGACTATAGATACTGCGACCAAAATAAAAGTATAAAAAATGAACTCATGATCCGAAAAATAATGGCGAGTACTGCGCCTTTGCCAAGCGGTAAAGTGCAGCGCAAAATTTATTCCAGCAATAAACATAAAAACGATCGCCACAGTATCAACTGCCGCGCTGTTAAAATATCCAAGGCTGGCATCGTGGGTTGAAAACCCCCCAATAGCAACGGTAGCAAGACTGTGTGAAATGGCATCGAAGGCATTCATTCCCACCAACCAATAGGACACTGCACAGGCTACGGTCAGAGACAAATAAATATACCAAAGTGCTTTGGCTGTTTCAGCTAGTCTTGGTACAAGCTTGTTGTCTTTCACCGGTCCAGGACTTTCTGCTCGATAGAGTTGCATGCCACCAATGCCAAGCATGGGAAGCAATGCCATCGCCAAAACTATTATTCCCATTCCACCGAGCCACTGCAGAAGCTGACGATAAAATAAAAGAGATTTAGGCAGTTCATCTAAACCGGAGATTACTGTAGCGCCGGTTGTGGTGAGGCCCGAAAGTGACTCAAACACAGCATCGGTTACAGATAGCTGAATCTGTGGAGACAGAATAAAAGGTAAGCTTCCAGCAGTGCCAAGAACTACCCAGAACAAAGTAACGATTAAAAAACCATCTCTTGTTCCGAGCTCTTTTTTTGAGCCCGCTGAGATTATCCATAGCACTAGACCTGTGAAGAATAGAACCAAAAATGAATTTATAAATGTACTACTCATCCCATCTGAATATATGGTTGAGACGAGTAATGGAGGTAAGTTGCCCAATGCGCTAAAGAGCATGAGCAAGAGACCTAGTATTTTTATTATTAGGGTGGCATGCATAATTCTTAGAAAAAACTAAAGCCAACTTGGAATAGTCGTTCAACCTCTGGTATACGTTTGCGATCTACAAGGAAAAGTATGACATGGTCATCAGACTGAACAACAGTGTTGTCGTGAGCTATAAGAACTTCATTATCTCTAACGATCGCCCCAATGGTTGTTCCTTCTGGAAGATCAATATCTTCAATTGCTTTGCCAACCACTCGAGAAGAAGAATGGTCACCGTGAGCGATAGCTTCTATAGCTTCCGCAGCCCCTCGGCGCAGTGAGTGAACATTAACAACGTCACCTCTTCTTACATGTGTAAGCAGGCTCCCGATGGTCGCTTGCTGAGGAGATATTGCGACATCAATTTCACCCCCCTGGACAAGATCGACATACGCTGGATTGTTGATTAGGGTCATCACTTTTCTAGCGCCAAGTCTTTTTGCCAGCAGTGAAGACATAATATTTGCCTCATCGCTATTGGTTAACGCGAGAAACACATCGGTTTCTTCTATGCTTTCTTCAAGCAGCAATTCTTTCTGTGACGCTTCACCATTTAACACAATGGCACTGTTTAGATTCTCAGATAAGTAAACGCAGCGTTTCGGGCTCTTCTCGATAATTTTGATCTGATAACGATCCTCAAGGCTTTCAGCGAGGCGCATACCAATGTTGCCTCCTCCGGCGATAATGAGCCTTTTATAGGGCTTATCCAAGCGCCGTAGTTCGCCCATGCACGCCTTAATATTTTTTTGAGCGGCCACAAAAAAGACTTCATCGTCAGCTTCAATGACGGTTGACCCTTCAGGGATTATGGGCCTGTCTTTTCTAAATATAGCGGCTACCCGAGCGTCTACCGACGGCATGTGCTGACGTAGTAAGCGAATTTCTTGGCCTACTAAGGGTCCGCCATAGAAGGCTTTCACAGCTACCAATTGAACCTTGCCATCAGCAAAGTCCAATACCTGTAGTGAACCAGGTAAGTCGATAAGTCGGGCAATATAGCTAGATACAATTTTTTCTGGGCTAATTACAACATCGACAGCGACACCGTCTTTGCCAAATAACTCATCGCTGACTAGATAGCTAGACGATCTAATTCGACATATTTTTTTGGGGGTTTTAAATAATGAGTAAGCGACTCGACAAGCAACCATGTTGATTTCGTCGCTTTCAGTTACGGCGATAATCATGTCTGCATCTTCGCCACCGGCCCTATCGAGGACATCAGGGTGAGAGGCCTGGCCGGTAATCGTACCAATGTCTATATGGTCTTTTAATTCTCTTAGTTTTTCAGCGTCGCTATCGACAACAGTTATATCGTTAGCTTCATTAGCCAGAGTTTCGGCTAGCGTGCTACCTACTTGATTGGCACCGAGAATAATAATTTTCATGCAAGTCCGTACTATTGAAATTTACTAGGCGAAGACCGTCAAGACGTTTTTCTGATTAATGAAAAGAAAAATCCATCTGGACCGTTAGCCGATGGAAGTAGTTGCCGCCCAAGCGGGCATTCTACTCCCCAATCGGCGTTGATGCCCTCATATTTGGCGTTATCGCTGGATTCAATAAACTTAGCTACAATTTCACTGTTTTCTTGGGACAATATTGAGCACGTGGTGTAAAGAAGCAAGCCTCCGGGTTTTAATGTGGTCCAGATTTTTTGTAAAATAGCGAGCTGCAGGGTGTTTAGCTCCGCCAAATTTTCAGCACGTCTCAATACTTTAATATCAGGGTGCCGGCGAATGACACCGGTGGCCGAACAAGGGGCATCTAAAAGGATACGATCAAATAATTTGCCATCCCACCAGGCGGCTAGATCTCGTGCATCTGCGGCTTTAAGATTGGCTTTGAGGTTAAGGCGCTGCAGATTCTCTTCCACTCGTACTAGCCGAGACTTGGCAATGTCCAGTGAAGTTAACGAATCAACAAGCGGCTGGGTTTCGAGTATGTGACAGGTTTTGCCTCCGGGTGCCGCACAGGCATCTAAAACACGCTGATGGGGCTCAAGTTGAAGCAAAGGTGGAATAAGCTGGGAAGCCTCATCTTGGATGCTGGACAGTCCTGCTGAGAAGCCTGGAAGCAGTTCAACCGGCTTCGGCGTGGTCAGGTAAATAGAACTACTTGCCAAATTACCGGAGGCCGCATCAATCGCTACACTTTCTAACCGCTCTAAGTAGTCACTACGAGTAACTCTGGAAAGGTTAACTCGAACCGTCATGGGAGGCCTTTGGTTAGAGCTCTCAAAAATCTGCTGCCAATGATCAGGCCAATCTTGCTGAATTTGATCGGCTAGCCATTTTGGCTGATCATATTTTATACAGGCCGGGCTTGTTTTAAGGTTGAGCTCTACCGATTCTAAATCACGTAAATAGTTTCTTAGGACTGCGTTTATCAGTCCTCGACTCCAAGGTTTTTTAAGTTTGCTTACCCCGGACACAGTTTCGTTAATGATGGCATATTCCGGCAACGACATATGCCGAAGTTGGTATAGGCCAACAAGCAATAAACACTTAACATCTTTGTCTTTGGATCTTAAAGGTTTTGCGACTAGTTGTTTTAGGACGAATTCTAATGAGTAAAAATACCGGCACGTGCCAAAGCATATTTCTTGCAGAAGCGGGTAATCATCACGGTTTTTAAATGGCTGTAAGCCGCTGGTTAGCGAGCCTTTTTGCTCTAACAACTGAACGAGTATTGAGGCGGCCACCGCGCGAACATTAGAAGTATCGCTAGCTTTACCGGGGCTCGACGCGCTCACGAAGTTTCGGCCATTGCCAGCAACGCCCCTACTTTAAGTAATGTGGATGTGGAGTTTAATACGTCTAAAACACTTACCGGATTTTTACCCGGTAATTGAATTGAATGCACAACAAGGCAAGAGTCATTGCAGGCTACGGTAAAACTATCGTTAGATATCTCGACAATAGTGCCAGGCATTACATCGAGTGATACCTTAGTTGGCGTCGCTTTTAGCAAGCGCAGTCTTTCGCCTTGAACAAACGTATAAGCGGGCATTCGGCCAATTCCGGCCCTAATGGTTCTGTTAACAACTTCGGCGTTTTGGTCAAAATCAAGTAATGCTTCTACCTTATCCAACTTAGCGGCATAGCTTGTAGCTGAGTCATTCTGCTGCTGCGCCGTCAGCCTTAATGTATGGAACTGGCTAAGTGTATGAACTAGTCCCTTAATACCGGCAGTAATTAGATTGTTTTCTAAGTCTTGACGGCTGTCATCAGGTTTGATGCTCACCACTACTTTATAAAGCATGTCGCCGGTATCCAAACCGGCATCCATTTGCATGATTGTGACGCCAGATTCAGAATCACCTGCAAGGATTGCCCGCTCTATAGGAGCGGCGCCCCGCCATTTCGGCAGTAGTGAAGCATGAACATTAATACAGCCAAAGGTAGGTATCTTAAGAATGTTGTCAGGTAAGATTAGCCCGTATGCAACTACGATCAATAGATCTAGTTCAAGCTTCTTAATCAGGTTCTCCGATTCGGCTGTTTTTAAGCTGCTTGGCTGATAAATAGCTATTTCGTTTAGCAGTGCTAGGGATTTTACTGGACTGGCATGTAATTTTTTGCCACGCCCAGCAGGTCTATCAGGCTGCGTAAAAACGGCAATGGGAGCGAAATCGGTATTTAGCAATTTAGCTAAATGAGCGGCGGCAAATTCTGGCGTGCCGGCAAAGCCTATTTTTAATTTGGACACTGTCTTAAGCAGACTTCTTATGTTCTTTTTCGAGTTTGTTACGGATACGTTGCCTTTTAAGCGGGCTGAGATAGTCTACAAATAGTTTTCCATCTAAGTGATCAGTCTCATGCTGAATGCATACAGCAAGTATTCCCTGCGCATCGAGTTCAAAAGACTTTCCAGTTTGATCTTGCGCCTTAATGAGCACCCGCTGAGGACGTGACACCGTCTCGTAAAACCCGGGGACCGACAAACAGCCTTCGTCATAGTCAGATAATTCTTCTTCTATTACCTCAAAACTTGGATTAATGAACACCAGAGGGCTATCCTTTGATTCAGAGACATCGATGACCAAAATGCGCTTATGAACATCAATTTGGGTGGCCGCAAGCCCGATGCCTATAGCATCGTACATAGTTTCGACCATATCCTTTATCAAGTCTTCGAGTTTGGAGTCGAAAACAGTAACTGGAGTCGCAATTTTTCTTAATCTGGGGTCCGGAAACTCCAGAATTTCTAATATAGCCATTGCTTGTTGAAACCTAGATTAGTGAAAATTCAGCCTTGATCACAGAATATGAACTGCCCCTAGTGATAATGGGTGCGTATTGCTAATATATCAATGCCTCTTAGGTAGGGATTTTAATGATGAAGAACCCGGTAATAAAGTCTTTACTGTTAACAGTTGCACTATTTGCTGCTTTTTTTGTGCAATTTCAAGTTTATGCACAAACTAGTCTGCTGCGCGCAGAATATCCAAGTGAATACATAGTGAAAGATAGCGACACTTTGAGGGATATTGCTGACCAGTTCCTGCAAGATCCGGAAAGGTGGCCAGAAATATGGCAGCCAGATCCTTATTTAGACAATTCTGACTTAATTTACCCAAATGATATTCTCGAAGTCAGCACAGCAGGTGGGTCGCCATTAATTTTGCTTAAGCGCGGAGATCGAGAAACCGTTAATTTGAAGCCTCAAATTAGAGAGGTCGCGCTTTCCAGCGCAATACCCGCGATATCACTGGAATCTATTGAGAATAGTTTCACTCGAAATCGAATTGTTGCTCCGCAAGTGTACACACAGGCCCCTTATATCGTCTCGAATCTTGGCGACAATCTGGCTATAGGCACCGGCGATGAAATTTATGCGAAAGGCACATCATGGCCAGCGGGCACGACGTCTTTTGAAATTTATCGTGAAGGTCAAAGCTATACGGATGAGTCAGGTGATGTGAATCTCGGTTTAGAATTGGAATATCTGGGCTTCGCGACAATCTCTGACAATGAGGGACAGGGCCTGCGAAAAATGGTGATCAACAATAGCAGTAAGGAAATAAAAGTAGGTGATCGCTTTTTGGTTCGAGAAGAGTCCCGAATTGATGCGACAATTTTTCCTACAGAGCCGGCAGAAGATCTAGCTGGCAATATTATTTCATTTCAAGGAGCCGGAACGATGGCCTCGCAGCTTGACACCGTTGTTATTGACCTTGGAAAAAATGACAATTTAGTAATAGGCGATATTTTGTCAATTCAGCAAGACAGCATTCAAGTGACGGACGACGTTGAGCGTGGCAACATGTCTTGGCGTGAGCGCATTAGCACCGCTTCCAAGCGAAAGCAGGTGAAATTGCCGGGCAAGGAAATAGGCACCGTTTTAGTGTACCGAACTTTCGATGATCTTAGCTACGCGCTCATTCTTAGCAGCACGGAACCTGCCCGGCTATATAACAAAGTAGTGTCGCCCTAAAATAGCACCCCAAGTTAGTAAATACTAACAGGTAGCATTATTCTTAGCAGGCGGATACCTGCGAAATTTTATAACAAAGTAGCACACGGTAAAAAAGGCAGTTCAGGGTAGTAAGTACTTACAAACACCATTATTCTTAGCAGCACAGAACCTGCTCAGCCATATAAAAAAGTAGCGGCGAATTAAAATAAACACCTTAGGTTAGTAAGCACTAACAGGCACCTTTATTTTTATCAGTCCTAAACCTACTCAGCTACGCAACAAGGTATTTCTGGGTAAAATAAGCACTTTAAGATTAGTAAGTACTAACAAACACCATTATTCAAGGATGAAATATGGTTTCAGTCCCGCTTCAGGAGTATTTATTCCTTAGCCATTACTCCAGCCTCTCTGAGCAAAAGTTCTCTAAACTTCTCTCGGTCTTTGGCGATCTCACTTCAATTTTAAGCTCTACTTCTGAGGAACTTGTCTCCCAAGGTGTTAATCCAGGATTGCTGAACGAACTTAATAGTGCACGGCGGATGGCAAACGGTAATACTAAAGTACAAAAAGCTCTAGAATGGAGTGCGAAAGACGGTAATTTCATTGTCTGTTATGAAGATAGTCGTTATCCACAAAGACTAAAGGAAATCGACCATGCCCCTGCGTTGCTGTATGTGAAGGGGAGACCTGATTTACTTAGCGAAGATCAAATAGCGATCGTTGGCAGTAGAAAAGCCAGTCCATATGGACTGAGTATTGCTTTTCAATTGGCGCAGGAAGCCAGCGCAGTTCAACTCAATGTGACAAGTGGTTTGGCAACAGGTATCGATCGCAGAGCACACGAAGGCGCCCTAAATGATATTGGCCATACTATTGCCGTAATTGGTACCGGCATAGAGGAATGTTACCCTACAAAAAACTACCGCCTTAAACAGGAAATCGAAAGTAATGGCGCGGTTGTTTCGGAGTTCGCATTAGGCTCGCCCCCGTTGGCGCATCACTTTCCGAGAAGAAACCGGATTATTACTGGGTTAAGTTTGGGTGTATTGGTAATAGAGGCAGCCGCTCGCAGTGGATCTCTAATTTCAGCTCGTTTGGCTATGGAGCAAAACCGAGAGGTGTTTGCTGTTCCAGGCCTTATCTCTAATCCCCAGTCGGCGGGTTGCCATCAATTGATTAGGCAGGGGGCTAAATTAGTAGAATCGATGGCGGACATACTCGAGGAATTCCCGCACTTGGATACTAAAAGTATGGATCAATTTCAAAAAGCATTTATAAGTTCGCAAAGTACCGACACAGATAGTCAAAACCTCGATCTAAACGACTCAATTCAGGAAAAGATTTTAAGATCCCTGAAGAGCCAGCCTTGTTTATTGGATACACTGGCTCTTGAAACAAACATAGAGATAAACGAGCTTATCGAGCGCCTATTAGTACTAGAATCGCGGGGCACAATCAGTCTAGAGTCTGGTCGTTATCACTACTGTGGCAGATGACTTGGCGTGTATATGGATAACATAATTGATAATTGTCGTTAAACTGGCATCGTGTAAAAGTTGGTGTTCTAACGATTAATATATAATCAGCGTTCAAAAAAATACCTTATGTGCTTAACCGGCTAACATTGTTTTCAGGAAAAGTCGCAAGTTTGGTAATAGGAACGGGGCAAGGTAGCGCCCGCTTAACCAATCAAGAGCGCAAATTTTAAGACAATAATTTAAGCCAACCGAATCAGGCCACCAAGTTTAGAATGTAAGTTTTAGGCAACACGATAGAGGCACGTACATTGGAAAAAGTGAATACAGAACTAGTAAAAGAGTTTCTTCTAGAGTTGCAGGATTCAATATGTTCAGGTTTGGAAGAAGTAGATGGCGAAGGCACGTTTCAAACGGATAAATGGGATCGAGATACCGGAGGCATGGGGATTAGCCGTGTCATGAGTGATAGCCGAGTAATAGAAAAAGGCGGTGTTAATTTCTCTCATGTGTTTGGTAAGGCTATGCCCGCGTCTGCAACAGCGACGCGCCCGGAACTTGCTGGCCGCTCCTTTCAAGCGATGGGAGTTTCCTTGGTAATACACCCTCGTAATCCGTTTGCACCCACCTCCCATGCAAACTTTCGTTTATTCGTTGCTGAAAAAGAGAATGAAAAACCGGTCTGGTGGTTCGGTGGAGGCTACGATTTAACTCCTTACTATGGTTATGACGAAGACTGTAGGCATTGGCACACGGTCGCCAAACAGGCATGCCAACCGTTTGGAACGCATTATTACGATAAGTTTAAGAGCGAATGTGACGACTATTTTCAAATTAAGCACCGTAATGAACCTCGTGGAATCGGTGGACTATTTTTTGACGACTTCAACGAGTTAGGTTTTGATAAGTCGTTCGCCTTTGTTCAGTCAATGGCAAAAAGTTTTTTAGATGCCTATCTTCCAATATTGAAAAGGAGAATCAGTGAGCCATTTGAGGCACGCCATAAAGAATTTCAAGAATACCGGCGCGGGCGCTATGTAGAATTCAACTTAGTTTATGATAGAGGCACGCTATTTGGACTGCAATCAGGTGTTGGTCGGATTGAATCTATTTTGATGTCGCTCCCACCAACTGTTAAATTTACCTATGACTGGAAACCAGAACCGGGTTCTAGAGAAGAACGCCTGACCACCGACTATCTGAGGCCCAGAAACTGGACCGAATGAATAAGGCTATTTGAGTGAATAAGCAACAAAGAGAAACTAAAGTGAAGGCCTTCGGCGTTGTAGGGCATCCAATTGCGCACAGTAAGTCACCAGAAATTCATGAGCTTTTTGCGCAGCAGTGTGAAGTTGATATTGATTATAAAAAGTTCGATGTGGCGCCAGAAAATTTCGAAGCATTTATTAAAGATTTTTTTGCCGGTGGTGGTTTGGGTCTAAACATTACCGTCCCGTTTAAAGAAGAAGCGTTTCGTTTATCAACTCCTGCCAATGAAAAAGTTAAATTGTCCAAGGCAGTTAATACGTTGTATCTAAACGATGCCGGTGAGCTAATTGGTGACAATACTGATGGGCCAGGATTGGTCAAAGATTTATTAGGCAATGACATCCTGTTAAAAGGAAAACGTCTTTTAATACTCGGTGCTGGTGGAGCCGTAAGAGGTATCCTGCCATCTTTAATAGAGCAAGTGCCAAAATCTATTACTATTGCTAATAGAACTATTCAAAAAGCTGAGCAATTAAAAGAAGAATTTATGCATTTGCTGGATCTAAATGTGTCTAATTTTAAGGAAGTAGAAAGCGAGGCTTACGATGTAATTATCAATGCAACCTCATTAGGCCTACAGGGCAAGACGCCCAAAATTAGCAATTCAGCTATTAATGCGAGAACCTCTTGTTACGACTTAATGTACTCTACTCAAAACACTGCTTTCGTTAATTGGGGTCTTGAAAATAATGCACTTACGGCAATTGATGGTTTAGGAATGTTAGTTGAACAGGCAGCGGTGTCTTTTGAGATCTGGATTGGAGCGGCACCTGAGACTAGTTCTGTGATAGACAGAATGCGCAAGGGCTAGAGGAATTCCTGCTTTTGGTTTCTCTCTATTCTTTCCCTAGCCTAGCTCTCATTTTTCTCTAGTCTTTATTTGGCGACGGTCCAGCGTCGGGGTACCTTATGATCTTAACTTAAGGACTCTGCGGTACTAGTCGTTAGGGTTTTCACTGAGGCTAAGATCGATATCCAGGCCATTGGTCATATCTGCCCACTGTTTCCAAACCTGGTCCCAGCCCTGCCCCTTTCTCATCTCCACATATTGACGAAATTTCTCTGAACTATAAACGATGCTTTGGGGAGTCATTTGACGCGCAGTTTCCTCTACGACTTCGTCAAGGTTGTTCGCCAAAGCCTCGCCTAACAAATGATAAACAATCACGTTTGCTTTTGTAACGTCCATCGGGATAAAGGGAATTCCGGCTCTAATTATGTATTGATCATTCACCTCTTCAATTAGGCGATGAGCTAGGTAGGCTTGCTCCAAGAGCGCCAAAAATCCGAGTGGTTCATTACCTTGGCCTTTTGGTGAGAGGAGAAAATCAGTTGCTACTTCCAAAAATGGCGACACGTAAGCATCGATACCCGCATCTTTTGCGGCAATTGAGACTGCTTCTATAAAGGGTGGAACGTGGGTAATGTACTCGATAACAAAATTTTTCAAGGAACGGACTGGGTCCGACTTTGCTAAGGAAATAGACGACGGCAAACTCTCGATCTGAGCGCAAAGCTGGGTTGAAAGAGAGTTCGTTTGAGTTTCTTGCTGACCTGCGGTAATGATGAGCTGTTCTATTTTTGATTGCATGATCTGACTTTAATTTATAACCGGTGCTTAGTTTCTTGAAAAACCCGTAATTTGAAAAAATGCAGACAAAAAAAAGGCTATAGAATTAACTATAGCCTCTTTATGAACTCTTGCGAAGGAGTTAGTGTTCTGCTTCTTCGCCGTGCTCTTCACCACCATGACCGCCGCCGTGAAGGTCTTCAGGCGTTAACGCAATCGCGTCTCTATCATGACCCATATAGCTGAATCGGGCATTTTCTGTATAGTTGCCTTCAATAGCCATAAACGAAATAAACAGTAGTAATACTATTGGCGGTCCAAGAATGGTGGCTACCAAAGCCATCCTTTCCCAAACAACGTGCATGAAGATCGCAGTAATAAACCCTGCCTTTAACGTCATGAACAGTAATACCAGCGTCCATCGCATCGCACCCTGCACTTCATAGAAGTCTACTGCGTAGGAAAATCCGCTCAATACAAACAGAAGAATCCATATTTTGTAATAAATCCCAAGAGGATGTTGTTGACCTGCTTCAGATGACATATCAGTCTCCTCTTAAAGTAAGTAGAAAAATGCGAAAATAAATACCCACACTAAATCGACAAAGTGCCAGTATAACCCGACAATTTCTATGATTTCGTAGCCCTTTTCATCGTAGTAGCCTCGCCTAACCCGCAGCGCAACCCACATTAAGTAGATGACACCACCAGACACGTGAAGCCCGTGGAAGCCAGTTATCATGAAGAAGATTGAGCCAAATTGAGCCGCCCCGAAAGGATTGGTCCAAGGGCGTATTCCCTCATCTAGGATAAGCTTTGACCACTCAAACATCTGCATGCCGACAAAACAAAGGCCAAAAAACGCGGTGGCACAAATAAGCCAAAACGCTTTCTCTTTGTCTTTGCGATAGCCCATATTGACAGCTAGCGCCATGGTTCCAGAGCTAGTGATCAATATGAACGTCATTAGAGCGATCAAAATTAGTGGAATCGGATCGCTACCAAACAATGAGAGCGCAAAGATCGCCCCTTGGACAGGCCAAGGTTCAGTTGTTGTTAGTCGCACGTGCAAATAGGAGGTTAAAAAGCAAGTGAAGATAAACGTATCACTTACTAAGAATATCCACATCATCGCCTTACCCCAAGGCACGTGATACGTCTGTTTGTCCGAACTCCAGTCGTCAACTAGGCCGTCCATACCCTCTTGAGGGCCTGCTTGTGTTAGCGCAGCTTCACTCATCCTTTGTTCCTGTTTTTTACTTTTATATTAGTCAAAATAAAGTTAAGTGTTTGCCATAAGAGCAAACATGATAAACCAGATGATAAGCAGAAAATGCCAATAAAAGGAGCAAAGCTCTATGCTTAATTTAAGCTGCTTTGCTTCGACCCCCGATATCATGCGGATCAAGCCTATGCTCCAAACCCATAAACCACCTAGTAGGTGAACAGCGTGAACACCGGTCAGTAGATAATAGAACGCGTTGGCTGGATTTGATGTCATGTAAAAACCATCAGCCTGAAGGTTTTCCCAAGTTAGGTACTGACCGGCAATAAACAAAATCGCAAATACCCCTGCACCGACAAACGCAGTCATTACATTTTTATTGCTGTCAGTTTTCGTGATATTCCTAGCCCACTGAAAAAACACGCTGCTTAATACCAAAAGCGCTGTGTTAAACCAGAGCTGGGTAGGTTCAGCCAAAGGAGCCCAGTCTGGCAACTCCATTCGGATGATATAGCTGACTGTGAACAGTGAAAAGATCACAGAAGCAACCACTACAAAAAATACCAGTGCTACTTTTTCCGGGGAGGTATCGAAGGTGCCCTTTGCTTCAAGGCCACCTATGATTCCCTTTCTTTCCCATGGTTTTACACTAAGTTCTTTAAGTAAACTCATACATCGGCCTTAGACGTATCGTGGTCTGGGTCAAAGTGTTGCTCATCAGCTGTTGGTTCTTGGCTTTCCGGCACATTTTGAGGAATGAAATCCTGATGTGCGCCTGGCACGCTGTAGTCATAAGCCCAGCGATAAACGGTTGGAAGCTCATCACCCCAGTTACCATGAACCGGTGGCGTATCTGGAGTTTGCCATTCCAACGACGCAGAGCCCCAAGGGTTTGGACCAGCTTTTTTGCCGTAACGAAGGCTCCAGAAGATGTTGATGAAGAACAAGATTTGCGCTGCACCAACAACCAAAGCGGCAATGGTTATCGCTGCATTTAAATCTTGAGCGGACTCTGGAATGAAATCTGTCTCGCCAAGTGCGTAGTAGCGACGCGGCACACCAAGGAACCCTAAGTAGTGCATTGGCAAATAGATTGCATAAGTACCTAAGAAGGTAATCCAAAAGTGGGCTTTAGCCATAGGCTCGTTGAACATACGCCCCGTGACTTTCGGATACCAGTGATACAAAGCTGCAAAAAGAACCAGAACTGGCGATACACCCATCACCATATGAAAGTGAGCAACTACAAAGTACGTGTCCGATAGAGGTAGATCGATAACCACGTTACCCAAGAACAACCCTGTAAGGCCGCCGTGGATAAAGGTAAAGATGAACCCAATCGCAAAGTACATTGGCGCATTCAATCGAATGTCACCTTCCCAAAGCGTTAACACCCAGTTGTAAACTTTCAAGGCTGTCGGAACCGCAATGATCAATGTCGTTGTGGCGAAAAAGAAACCAAAGTAAGGATGCATACCACTGACATACATGTGGTGAGCCCAAACAATGAAGCTTAATCCGCCAATGGCGATTAATGCCCAAACCATCATCCGATATCCGAAGATGTTTTTACGAGCGTGCGTACTTAAAACATCTGACACCAGGCCGAATGCTGGAAGTGCAACGATGTACACCTCGGGATGACCAAAGAACCAGAACAAATGCTGGTACAAGATCGGGCTACCGCCGTTGTAATCTAGCGGAGCTCCCGCCTCAATTATCGCCGGCATGAAGAAGCTTGTACCTAGCAAAGTATCAAACAACATCATAACTGCCGCTACAAGTAATGCTGGGAATGCAAATAAACCCAGAATTGTGGCAATAAAAATACCCCAAACTGTTAGAGGTAATCTCATCATTGTTAAACCGCGGCAGCGATACTGCAGGATAGTGGTTACATAGTTCAAACCACCCATTGTAAACGCCACGATGAATACGACGAGTGACGCAATCATCAATACCAAGCCCATGTCATGGCCAGGTGTTCCAGCCATGGAAGCCTGAGGCGGATAAAGTGTCCAGCCTGCTCCTGTGGGTCCGCCAGTTACAAAGAAACTGGCTAACAAGATTAGAACCGACAAGAAATAAGTCCAGACACTCAGCATGTTCAAAAATGGAAACACCATGTCGCGGGCGCCAACCATTAATGGAATCATGTAGTTACCGAAACCACCGAGCAACAGCGCTGTGAGCATATATACAACCATGATCATGCCGTGCATAGTCACTGATTGGTAATACTGACTTGGATCGATCAAATCAAAAGTATCGGGAAAACCAAGCTGCATACGCATGAGTAAAGACAAAGCAAGTGCTACAACACCAACAGCGATGGCAATGCCACCGTATTGGATAGCGATAACTTTATGATCTTGGCTGAAAACCCATTCAGTAACCCAACTTTTTGGATGATGAAGCTCTTGTTCACTATCCTGATCAGCTAATGGAACGTAAGCCATTAAAACCTCCTAACTACTTAAATGTGATACTTGCCACTAGGGCAAACAATTTAAAATAAAATTACTGCTATCGCATCGTATTAATATACGCAGCGACATCTTCGATTTCTTCTAGCCCTGACATTGCAGTCGCCATTGAAACCATTTGCTCACCGTAATCATCTTCACGATGCAGGCCACGAATACCGGCCCGGAAATTACTGATTTGAGTAACGAAATACCAATCGCTCATGCCAGCAAGTTTAGGTGCGTCTGTATACCAAGTACCACTGCCGTTATCCAAATGGCAGGCTGCACAGTTTCGGTCGTAAATGCTGCCCCCGTTAGCAACATCACCCGCAATAGTTGGGGTTGATGGAGTATCTGGGAGAGTCGCGATATACGCCGACATATTGCGAACAGCAGCGTCGTCTACAAGCGTATTTGCCATTCCAACCATCATTGCGCCGTTAGTATCGCCTGGCCCGCCACGGACGCCTTTCTTAAAGTAGTTCAATTGGCGTTCTAAATACCATGCCTGTTGGCCGGCAATTTTCGGGCTATTCAATGCGATATTACCTTCACCTTCAGCACCGTGGCATGAAGCGCATATAGCATATGCTGCTTGTCCGGCCGCGATGTCAGGTAGAGCCGCCGCTTGAGTTTCCGCAAACGTAGGCTGAGTTGCTAACCAAATGTCATAATCTTCTTGAGGCTCAATTACGACTGCGCCGCGCATCACGAAGTGACCAATGCCACACAGCTCTTCACACATGATGTCGTAACGACCTTCTTTCTGTGGGTCAAACCACAGGTAGGAAACTAATCCTGGAACCAAATCCATTTTTACGCGAAATTGAGGAACCGTGTAGTTATGCAAGGTGTCATTCGAGCGAAGCAAAGCCTTAACCGGCTTGCCCACTGGCAAATGCATCTCCGGCCGACTAACGATAATGTCGTCTTGGCCTCTTGGATCTTCGAGATTAACCCCGAAAGGATTCGACTCTGAAACGAGTGCAGTTTCCGCAAAACCAAGCTGTCCGTCAGCGCCAGGGTAGCGGAAAGCCCACTGCCACTGTTGACCCATAACTTCATACTCGGTTGCATTATCAGGAACAGTTACAAAAGATGCCCAGACAAATAAGCCCGGTGCAAGCATTGCTACAACTCCGATGGTAGTGACCACTGACAAACTTGTTTCAAGTTTGTGGTTTTCAGGCTCGTAAACTGCCTTGTGACCATCCTTCTGACGAAACTTGTAAACGCAATAAGCCAGAAAGAGATTCAAGACTATAAAAACAATACCCGTTATCCAAAATGTCACGTTAATTGTAAAATCGATGGAACCCCAATCAGATGCGATATCGGTAAACCACCACGGGCTGGCGAAATGGAATACGACAGATCCAAAAACCAGCAATAAAATAACGACCGCTAAAGCCATAAAGCAGTAATCCTTCTTAAGTTGAAAACTAGCTCCACGTCTAAATCTTCCAAATTGAAAAGCCTAAGACAATAGAATTTGTTTAGTTGTTGTCAAACTTTGTAAAAACTGTTTTAGAAGCCGTCCTGATTCTTCCAAACTTAGGCCTTACAATCAGAAATTTTTTACATTTCTGTTGTAAGATTGAGGATTGGGTTGAGCTTCGTAATCTAATCCAATTATACTAATCGAGATCGAGAATTTACATTTCTTCAAAGGCCTAATTTTGAAGAAGAAACGCACACCTCATGCGCAACGGAATGCTATAGAAAATTAGCGTTTCCCGCAAGCAGTTATAGTTAGGTTTTTATATAAAACACACGTCAAAACAGGCATTTCTGACAGTTTCCTGTCAGTAGAACATTGGCCACTTTAAATTCACTAAAAACCGGTTAGAAAAACTGTAATCTCTTGTCACTATTAGTCTACACTATCTTGAGGTTACGCCTAATTCGTGCTTGAATTCGCGCACTCAAATCCATTCAAATCCGACCCCGGGATTGTGGCGTATTAGTGAGAAGTATTCGTATCAGACGCAAACAATTTACTTAAATTTTCCAGAGCATTTACAGTGACTGAAATTACAGCTAGTTCAACGGCCAGTTGGCGCGATTTTTACGAAATGTGCAAGCCACGTGTTGTCATGTTAATGATTCTGACTTCAATGGTCGGAATGTTTTTAGCGGTACCGGGAATGGTTCCCCTTGATGTGCTTATTCTCGGCAATATAGGCATTGCACTTGTGGCCGGATCAGGGGCCGTTGTAAATCATTTGATAGACAGAAAAATTGACATTCTAATGAAGCGCACTCACAACCGACCCTTGCCCCAAGGGAGAGTGGATACGACTCAAACGACCGTTTTTGCGGTCGCACTTTGCGCTGTCGGTATGCTGGTGCTTTGGTTTGGTGTTAACCCTCTGTGCGCCTGGCTAACTTTGGCGTCATTCATCGGCTATGCATTCATTTACACCGGCTATTTAAAGCACGCTACTCCTCAAAACATCGTTATTGGCGGGCTGGCAGGAGCAATGCCGCCTCTTTTGGGGTGGTCTGCTGTAACAGGCACAATAGAGTCTGACGCTTTGATTCTTGTATTTATTATATTCGCTTGGACGCCCCCGCATTTTTGGGCGCTGGCTATTCATCGTAAAGATGAATACGCGAAATCTGGCGTGCCCATGCTGCCGGTTACCCATGGTGAACATGTTACTAAGGTTCATATCATTGTTTATACTGTGCTGCTGGTTGTTTCCAGTATCTTCCCTTATATTTCTGGAATGAGCGGAATTTTGTATTTAGGGTCGGCAATAGCCTTAGGCATAGGGTTTTTGGCTTGGTCGCTCATTCTTATGTACAAGCCCAAACCTTCCACGGCAATGGATACTTTCCGATTCTCCATTCTTTACCTCGCATTGCTATTTTTGGCCCTTCTTGTCGATCACTATATATTCTAATTAGTGCTGGATTTTCACCCGAGATTGAAATATGGCTTTAAGTTTACGTGCAAAACGCGGTTTGATCGCTTTTGGAATCTTCGATATTGCTGTAATTACAGCGCTTATTTTCTTGTTTGTATTGAAATCAGAAATTGATTTGAAAGATGAGCTTAGGGAAATCGGGGTTACTGTTTTCGCTGATATTCGCCCAATTCAAGAGTTTGATCTGGTTGATGAAAACCTCATTGCTTATACAAGTGAGAACCTAAAAGATCGATGGACCTTGTTATTTTTTGGATTCACATCGTGCCCTGATATTTGCCCAATCACCATGTCTGAATTGAAGAAATTCTATGAGCAATTAGACCCAAACTTAAAGGATGACCTTAGTATCGTAATGGTGTCTGTTGACCCTAAACGGGATGATCCAGAAGCTATTGGCAACTACGTCAATGGATTTAACGAGGAATTTTTAGGGGTTACCGGCGACTTAAATTCAATCGCTGGCGTTGCATCTCAATTCTTTGTCGGCTACTCCGACCCTGTTTATCCGTCCGAGATTGATAACCAGGGCCAAGCACAACACCAGCACGGGCAAGAACAAGCCGCACAACAGCAGCAAGATCCAAATCATAGTTCGGTCGAGCATATTATGGTCGGCGACAGCACAGCTGATGACAGTACACAAGGCCACAGTGCTGCCGGTCACAGTGCAGCTGCGGCCACGTCTACTCCTGCAATTGAAGAGTATCTGATTTCTCACAGCGGCCACCTTGCAATAGTCAATCCGGCCGGGAACTATCATGCAGTGATGCGACCCCCTCATCGCGTAAGAGACCTGTTGAAAGCTTACCAGATTGTACGCGACAGCTCAGATTTTTAGTTCCAGTTTCTATTTCTGGTTTAAAACTTCGTGCGTTAAGTTCTAGGTCTCAAGGTCGAGAATTTAACGGTAAAAAATAGCTAAACAAAAATAGACCGCCAGCAACTACCACGATCGATGGCCCCACTGGCGTATCTAGACTGAACGCTAAAAACACCCCCAAAAAAATACAAATGACTCCTATAATGCTTGCGTTTAAAGCCATTTTTTCCGGGGTTTTTGAGAATTTTCTTGCTGTTGCTGGGGGAATTATAAGCAGTGACGTGATCAATAAAACGCCAACTATCTTCATTGAGACGGCAATAGTAAGTGCAATTAGAACGATCAATATTAAGTTAAGTCTAGCCGTGTTATGGCCTTCAACTTCTGCTAGTTCTCTATGAACAGTAGTTGAAAGAAAAGCGTTCCAATTTTTAATAAGAACAGCTAAAACTACGGCAATCACCACAAGCACCCAGGCAAGTTCTCGCGGGGTTATGGTCAGTAGCTCACCGAAAAGATACGCCTCCAAATTAACTCGAACCGAACTCGTTAATGACAGTACAACGACCCCTAAAGCTAAGCTAGTATGGGCAAGTATTCCCAACAATGTATCGGTCGCCAGTTTAGGATTTCGATCAAGCAGTGCGAGCAAAATCGCTAAACACAAGCCACTAATTACGATGGCAAGCTGTGGGTCGCCACCTGTTACCAAGCCAAGAGAAACACCAAGTAAGGCGGAATGAGCAAGCGTGTCACCAAAATAAGACATTCGGCGCCATACCATAAAGGAGCCTAATGGGCCCGAAGCGATGGCTAAGCCGCAGCCGGCTATTAAGGCCATTATTACAAAATCAGTGGTTAACAGCTGTAGCACTTTGCTATTCGCCTTGAGGCGGTTTTATTTGCCCCCGAACGTCATGTTCATGATTGTGATTATGGGTGTATATAGCCAAACTTTCCGCACTCCTTGCCCCAAATAAATCTAGAAATGCGGGATCGTTACTCACATGTTCAGGTTCACCATGGCAACATACATGATGATTCAGGCAAACCACCTCATCGGTTGAAGACATAACTAAATGCAGATCATGGGAAATCATAATCACCCCGCAGTTGTGCTGATCGCGAATTTCACTTATCAAACCATATAGCTCGGCTTGGCCGGACACATCGACGCCTTGCGCTGGCTCATCCAAAACCAATAATTGCGGTTTGCGCAGCATCGCTCTGGCAAGTAATACCCTTTGCATCTCGCCGCCAGAAACAGAGGTAAGCGGACTATTAAGCAAATGCGGGATTTTTAGCTGCGCTAAGGTGTCACGTAAATGGTCAGGGTCTGAGCTGCCTGAAAGTTCAAGAAACCGGCTTACCGCTATTGGCATCGTAGGATCTATCACAAGTTTCTGCGGCATATATCCGATGTTCAGATCTGGCCGTTTTGAGACGATGCCAGAGTCTGCGGTCATTAATCCTAGAATTATTCGTACTAAGGTCGTTTTGCCCGCGCCATTGGGGCCTATTAAGGTGACTATTTTGCCTTCTTTGATTTCCAAACTCACGTTATCAAGCACAGTGCGGCCCTCTAACACCTTTGAAACATCATATGCGGCAATCAATGTTGAACTGTCGAGGTTTGGGGAGGCCATCAAGATTCCGAAAGAGATTAAGGTCTGAGCTTATAAGGGAGGCGGACAATGTTATATAATAGCACTGTTGTCAATCATCCCAAGTTCGTCTTTGTCCATGTGATTTAACTGTTCTTTATAAAGCGCTTCGTAAAGTGTTTTATGAAGTGCTCCTAAAAGTATTTTATAAAGCGTCATCAAAAATGTTCTCTAAAAAGCTCGTAAAGGTTATAAAGCTCGTAAAGATAGCTAAGCAAGCTAATTCAGCGCTGGCACACTTTATACGGTTAGGGAGTTTTTTTTTGCTGATCGGTGCTTGTGTCAGTGCTACAGCTGACATAGCGATTAGCACTACGATTCGGCCGCTATACTTTATTGCTTTAGCTGTAGTTGGCCCCAAAGGCAATGTCAACGCGTTGATTGACAGCAAATCTTCACCTCATCATTTCAATCTCACGCCAAGCAATCGGCTGGCGTTGCTAAAGTCAGACTTGATAGTTTGGATTGGACCAGAATTAGAAAGCCAGCTGAGCAACAGCATTAGCAAAATTGCCGCCGATGACAGGATTATCATGGCCACGGAGTTACCTGACCTTATTTCCCATAAGATTGGCGACGGCGATCAGATTGATGCTCATATTTGGCTGGATACCCGCAATGCCTCGCTTATTGCAGCCGAAATTGCACAGATTGCAAAGCGACTAGACCCAGCCAACAGTGACTATTATCAAAACAACCTTGCCAAATTTCAAATGGATCTTGGCCACGCCACCGATCAAATCGGTCAGCTATTTACGCGCTCAAATGCGAAGCCATTTGCCGTCTATCACAACGGGTTTCAATATTTTGAAAAGCAGTTTGGTCTCAGCCATCAGCTAGAACTAGTCAGAGATCCTGAAATAGCTCCTACTATTTCCCAAATTATAGATATCAGGAAAAAGGTGGCGCAAGTCATGCCAGAGTGCTTATTCCAGGAACCTGATGCCAATCCGGAATTAGTTCGCACTATGCTAAGAGACTATAGACTAAATAGTACCCGACCCAACAATGATAGCCAAAGCAGCCAAAGTCCACCCAGCTCAATCCGGGAGATCACTATCGATCTACTGGGTAATGATATTGTCGACTCACCTGCCGCTTATATCAACTTGATAACCCATGTCTCTGATGAATTTAGTAAGTGCCTAAATATCACTGCGGCAAACGATTAAAAAACAGGTACAAAAATTGTCTGATTCAAAACAACTTATTTTAGTGGATGGCTCGTCTTATTTATTCAGAGCGTTCCATGCCCTGCCGCCATTAGTAAATAGCAAAGGCCAGCCGACCGGCGCGGTTAAAGGTGTTATCAATATGATCCGCGCCTTAATCAAAGGCCACCCCGAGAGCAATATTGCTATTGTGTTTGATGCTAAAGGTAAGACGTTCCGTAGCGACATGTATGCTGAATATAAGGCTCATCGTCCACCAATGCCGGACGAACTGAGATCGCAGATAGAACCCATACATCGAATAGTTGAAGCGATGGGATTACCGATGCTTATTATCACAGGCGTTGAGGCGGACGATGTTATAGGCACTCTCTCAGCCTATGCCTCGAAACAAAATATTAAGACTCTTATCTCTACTGGGGATAAAGATCTTGCTCAGCTCGTTAATGACAACGTTACTTTAATGAACACCATGACCAACGAGCTATTGGATCATGACGGGGTGATTAAAAAGTTTGGGGTGAAGCCTGACCAGATAATCGATTACCTAGGGCTAGTAGGAGACAAGGTTGACAACATTCCCGGGGTCCCAAGTGTTGGTCCTAAGACCGCTGTAAAGTGGTTGACCGAATTCACTTCGATGGAAGGGGTCATAGAAAATGCAGCTTCTGTAGGCGGAAAAGTTGGCGAAAAGCTGCGCGACAATATTGATCAGTTAAGACTGTCCTATGAGCTGGCAACCATTAAGATGGATGTTGAGCTTGAGGTAGAACTAAAAGATCTTGTTCATAGAGAAGAAGATAAACAGCAGCTGCATGAGCTGTTTAGTGACTTGGAATTTAAATCTTGGGTTAAAGAACTAGAAGCTGCAGGCGCAGTCTCTAGCGCAGCGGTTCCAGACAAAGCGTCTGGCGCTGATAGTGAAGGTATTGATAATAGTGCAGTCAATGTGGTTCCAGACTGCATCGATTACCAGGTGATCACCACAGAGTTAGAATTGAGTGAGCTAGTCTCAAAAATCGAAAAATCTAAGCAGCTCTGTATTAATTTAGAAATACAGGGAGATCACTTTCTAGATGCGGCTATCTTTGGAGTATCGATTAGTTTGGAAATTGGCAAAGCCAGCTATATACCAGTTGCTCACGTGCGCCCCGAACCGGTCCTTGACCTTGGCTCTGTGAGTGATACTGAAAATGAGGGCCACGCCGAGAATAAGGGCCTCAGCGAAAATAAAAGTCACAGCGAAGAAACTACCCAGCTGCCACTGGATACGGTCCTCAATCGTCTTAAACCTGTTCTTGAAAACCCCGAGGTTAGAAAAACAGGTTTTGATCTCAAGCGGCTAAAACATGTTTTTGCCAACTATGAAATTGATTTTTATCCTATAGATTCTGACGTTTTATTGGAGTCCTACGTTGTTAATTCAGTGGCAACGAAACACAATTTAGACGAAATTACAGATTACTACTTAGGTCTGCGAATTACCGATCTCTCGGCAAGTTTAGGAAAAGGAAAGGCTAAGCGGACTAAGAGCCAGCTATCGATTGCAGAATTTTCAAACTATGCCGCAGAGAAAGCTGACTTCATTCTTAGGCTCTCACTGGTGTTAGCCCAGTCGCTCAAAGCACAGGGCCATCTGGAAGGAGTGTACCGATACTATGAGCGGCCACTAGTTGAGGTGCTTCAACGGATGGAGCGCAACGGCATCAAAGTTGATAGCGGTGCACTGCACCAGCAAAGCAAAGAACTTGGGGTGCAGCTTGATAAACTTCAGCAGCAGGTCTTTGAGCTTGCCGGTGAAGAATTTAACCTAGGTTCACCAAAACAGCTGCAAACTATCTTTTATGAAAAGTTAGAGCTGCCTGTATTGAAAAAAACTAAGACAGGCCAGCCATCAACAGCCGAGCCGGTGCTTCAGGAGTTAGCTCAGGACTATGAACTGCCTCGGTTTATTTTAGAGCACCGCTCTTTGAGCAAACTTAAATCCACCTATACCGACAAGTTGCCGAAGCAGGTAAAAGGGGTTAACGGCCGAATCCACTCCACTTTTCAACAGGCAGTGGCGGCCACGGGACGTTTGTCATCTACCGATCCGAATTTACAAAACATTCCTATCCGCACCGCACAAGGCAGGCGGGTTCGGCAAGCTTTTGTTTCGAACAAAGGCTATAAACTGGTTGCCGCCGATTACTCCCAAGTAGAACTTCGAATCATGGCTCACCTCTCACAAGATGCCGGATTGCTGCGCGCTTTTTCTAGCGCCGAGGACGTCCATCGAGCGACGGCTGCAGATGTATTTGGTGTGGCACTGGAGGACGTAAGCACCGAACAGCGCAGAGGAGCAAAGGCAATTAACTTTGGTCTAATTTACGGAATGTCGGCTTTTGGTTTGGCCACCCAGCTTAAAATTAGCCGAGGCGATGCTCAGCTTTATGTGGACAAATACTTTGAGAAGTACCCAGGTGTTCGAAAATATATGGACGAAACGCAGGCCCGGGCCGACGAAAAAGGCTTTGTAGAGACTTTGTTTGGACGCCGCCTATACTTACCCGGAATACATGCAGGCAACGGCATGATTCGCAAAGCCGCTCAGCGCACAGCTATTAATGCGCCAATGCAAGGTACGGCGGCAGATATAATCAAACAGGCGATGATCGATATCGGCCATTGGTTAAGAAGCTCAGAGCTGGACGCTAAGATGGTTCTTCAGGTGCACGATGAACTTGTGTTTGAGGTGGCAGAAAAAGACGTTGAGCTTTTGATTGATGGCGTAAGATTTAGAATGACCACGGCCGCCGCCTTAGACGTGCCATTGGTTGTTGACGTAGGGGTCGGCACCAGCTGGGATGAGGCGCATTAACTTTTACCTTGATTTGTTAACCAGTCGGCCGTGTCGGAGTGCTCATTTTGGCACCTACCGCCGGTTAACATTCAGTGGAGCCACCGGTATTGGCAACTCAGGTGCGCAGATGCGGTTAGATCTAACGGGCTAAGAGTGACCTCATAAACTTGTCGTTAGTGTTGGCAACTAGTCAGAGGCAGACTCGTTCTGATCAAGGATAGTGGCTTGAGCGGCCTCAAGGTCTTCGACTGCCAACCAGTCGCCGAGCTTTTGACGCGCTTCATCTAAGCCCATCTCGTTAATAGAAGAAAACAGCTGCACACTAAAGCCGGGCTGGTCCTTAAATTCTCGCTGTACTGCCAGCAGGGTACTCTGGGCCGGCCCTCGCTTAAATTTGTCGGCTTTGGTCAAAAGAACGTGGATAGGAAGCGCACACTGCAGCGACCAATCAATCATCATTCTGTCGAACTCCTTAAGCGGATGACGGATATCACTAAGTAAAATTAAGCCGCGCAGTGGCTCGCGGTTACGCAGGTATTTTTCAAGTTCTACCTGCCACTTATTTTTTACTGCCAAGGGTACTTTGGCATAGCCGTATCCTGGTAAATCCACCAAATAACGTCCTGCATCCAATACAAAAAAGTTAATTAGCTGGGTTCGTCCTGGGGTTTTACTTGTCCGCGCTAATCGTGACTGCTTGGTAATCGCATTGATAGCGCTTGATTTGCCCGCATTAGAGCGTCCCGCGAATGCTACCTCAGCTAGACTAGTAGATGGGCAAGCCGCTAGCTTGGCCGCGCTGGTTTCGAAAGTTGCCTGATTGAAATTCATAGGTGAGCTATCGTCAATGTGTAGATAAAAATAGGGGTTTAGTTAACCGGAATATGTGCTGTGCGGCCTGTTCGAGATCAATTAAGACCACTCAGGGTAGCAATATACGACAGATTGCGCGAAGACCCATACATAATTGACAGTATCGGTATACCAGTTAGCACTATAATTACGGTATACTTCGGCTCCACTTAGTTAGCACAATGGCGCTTTTGAGGTGGTGTGGCTCCAAAATGTTCTTTTCGGCTTCAGCTACTTAGTCGCTAATTTGCCGCTAAAGCAGCTCTAAAATCGAAAAGAAATTAGAGAAAAAGCACAGCAGAGCATTTTAAGGCCTAAAGCGACATTCTATTAATTTTAATTTAGACCAGGTGTATCTATGAAGAAACTCATATTCGTTCTTGCGTCGGCTCTTGTGAGCTCTTTCGCTCCAAGTTTATTACTTGCTCAAGGTGACGCGGCTGCAGGACAAGCCAAATCAGCGCTCTGTTCCACTTGCCACGGGGCTGATGGAAACAGTGAGCTGTCTATGAATCCTAAGTTGGCAGGTCAAGGCGCAAACTATATTGTAAAACAACTGATGGACTACAAATCAGGCGCACGCGTAAACGCAACAATGGCTGCAATGGTAGGCAGCCTCTCGCCACAGGATATGCAGGATATTGCTGCTTGGTATTCGTCTCAGCAGGTAACCTTGTCAGGCGCTGATGCCGAAACATTGGAGCTAGGCCAGCGTATTTACCGCGGTGGAAATAAAGAATTAGGCGTAGCCGCTTGCACCGCTTGCCATTCGCCAACAGGCAGCGGCAACCAGCCAGCGGGCTTTCCATCTTTAAGCGGTCAGCATGTTGATTACACGTTGACCCAGTTGAAGAGTTTTCGCTCCGGCGAGCGAGCTAATGACAACGCATCCATGATGCGCTCTGTAGTCGAGCGGCTTACCGATAAAGAGCTCGAAGCCCTTGCCAGCTATGTCTCAGGTTTAAACTAATCGGAATAATTCAGTGGTCTGTCGCATCCATCTTGCTTAAGTTGTTGATGGAACTAAAATCATTGTGCTACGGTCTTACCATAATGATACTCAAGATTTTTGGAGCAAACATGATTAAAAGATCTTTACAGTTTATTGCGTTACTCGCGTTACTACCTGTAGCGACTACTGGTTTTGCACAAATCGAACGATTTGTAGCCGGTACACACTATATAGAGCTTGACGCGCCGGTTAATACTCGCGATTCAGCAAAAATCGAAGTAATTGAAGCATTCTGGTACGGCTGCTCTCACTGTTTCCGTTTTGAGCCTTTGGTTGAAAACTGGGAGTCTAGCGCCGGTGCAGATGTCGATTTCACTCGTTTTCCAGCAATGTGGAACGGCTTAATGAAGATCCATGCCCAAGTATATTATGCAGCAGAGGCATTAGATGCTCTTGATGTGCTGCATGAGCCAGTCTTCAATGCCATAAATATCGAAGGCAATAGACTTCAAAGCGAAGCTGCAATTGGCGATTTGTTTGCCGAGCACGGAATTCCTAAGGAAAAGTTCGAATCAGCATTCAATTCTTTCTCAGTTCGCACCAAGGTCAATCAGGCCGAGAAGCGGATGCAGGATTATCAGATTCGAAGCACACCAAATATGATCGTTAACGGTAAGTACATCATTACCACTGGCGAGAACGTTCAAACTCAGGCGGATATGCTTGAAGTTGTTGATTTTCTCGTAGCAAAAGAAAGAATGGCGATGAGTTCAGCAGGCGAATAGGCCATTTGAAGGTGGCTCGCTATTAAATAGCAAGCAAATAGCCTCAAGTTATTAAAAAAGCCTCTAATAGCTAGGGGCTTTTTTTTGTCTCATCTAACAGTAAGTAAGGCCAGAGTATGAGGATCCAGCAACCTTCGGGGGTCAGAGACATGTCGCTGACTCCTCTCCTTACTCCTCTCCTTACCCTTACAATTTATAGCTCCCCTGCGTAGGGGTAAATGTATCAATGGTCGAATCGAAGGGGCCATTGTATGGAATAAAACTATTTAGCCGATAAAGCAGTCTTAATCGTAAGATTTAACCTGCTAATCAGATGCTTAGCCCAACTTCACGGAAGAAACTTAAAGCCACAGTCTTATGTCTTTATTGAACACTCTTAAAATTCAGTTTCAAGAGCGGCTTATTCCTAGCTTGCCCACGCCTATTCGTGAGGTATTTGAGGGTGGTTCAAAAAAGCAGCTGCTAGCACGGATAAACCAGCGGCTTTTGTTAGTGAACAATGAACTAATTCACCTTGATTCTGGTCGCAGTGAAGTCATCGGCGAGCATGCGTCAGAGAAGCCTTCTTTAGAAATATCCCCTGAGCAAATTGCCAGTGCTGCATCCAAATTAATGGGCTCGGTGGTTACAGAAGGCGTCATACTTTACCTGCCCCCCGGTGATTTTGTTGCCACGTCGATAAACATGCCCGGCGTCAGCAAAGACGATTTAATGTCTGCTCTTAAGCTACAGGTCGATAATTTATTTCCAGGCTTTGCTGACAACTTAGATCTAACACTGGGCGCAAACTCTGTTGCTGATGATGTCGATAACATAGCCCTTTGGTTTGTCGAAAAAACCACTAGCTCATTATTTCAAGCGTTCCAAAAAGTAGATCTTTTTTTGGTCGCTGTCGCACCCAGAAACCTCATTAATTTAGACCAAAGCGCTGTCGTTGATTTCGATTCTCGTGGTGGAACTTTGGTAGAATTAGACAACGGATCGTTATCGAGTTGGCTGCATATTAATCAGCTAGACCTTCATGACGCTGCGTTGAACGGACAATGGTTGGAGTCTCTAGAGGCTGCTGCGTCAGAGACACTGCTGAATCTAAATGGAATGGAATCCTTTTCATTAATTGATCATTCTAGAATACCTAACGATTACTGTTTTATTCCCAGTGGCGCTATGCATGCGCGAAAAAAAGAAGAGAAAAGCAGAAATATTTTTTTGGCCGCAGGGGCATTTGTTTTTCTAATTATGCTGAGTTCAGTTCCATTTTTGATTCAGGCTTATCAATTTAGAACGCTTGCTGCAATTTTAGCTACTCAACGGATCGAATCAGTGGACGCGAGAGAGAATCGAGCCGTTGTGGTAAATTTTGAGGATGAGTGGGGTCAGATTACAGATTTTCCGCTCCAAGAACTTCAGCAAGCAATGTTTACTCTGCAAAATATTTTACAGCCAGATCAGTTGGCGTCTTTTGAACTATCTGAAGGGGTCATAAAAATTCAAGGTACTAGCTCCGAGCCACAGGCCATTTTGCAACGCCTAGAACAAGACCGTATGTTTACTGAGGTGGTTTTTTCTCGCGCCACTAACAATAGCCGGTACTACATTGATTTGCGTCTTAGTACTGTCAATTTTGAAGGCTATATGGCGAGGTATTTCCCAGATGCATAGCCGTCAACCAAGGCCAGCGCTGAGATTATGTGAATTACTTGACCTAAGTGAGCCACATGGAAATTAGCACAAGGGAAAAAAACATTCTGATTCTAGCTGGATTAGTCGCGCTGATTTTTTTGATTACCAATCTGTCGCCACGAATCTCTGGATTCTATGACCAGCGTCAACACAACGTTGAAAATATCCGACTGGAAATAGCCCGAGAAAAGCGCCTTATCGAGGAGACCGAAACGTGGCGAGAGCGCCGGATAAGCGTGGAAGAAAGCCAGGCAGAATTTGAGAGACAGATATTTAACGGCGACACGATTCCAGTTATTGAAGCCAGTATTCAAACAGAGCTTAGTAAAATGGCGGAAGACTCCGGCATTAAGGTTAACTCCACTCGCCTTGCCGAAAGTATAGCCACAGACTCTTGGCTAATGATTAGCCAAGAAATGTCATTTCGGACAACCGATGCAGGCAACACAGTGACTTTTTTGAAAAAGTTAAGGGCGTCTGAGCCTAGGCTTCGAGTAACAGAATTCAGTATCAATAGAAGCCGCAATCAATACAACGGCTCGATAACAGTGGTTGGATTCTCGCGAAGTGCCAATTTTAGCGCGCAAGTTTTCAGTGCCCGGTAAATGACCATGGAAAAAAAAGCGAACGTTGAAAGCCCAGCGGGAACAGACAGCAGTGCAGCTCATGCTAGCTATTTTAAAGCTATTACCCTGCCCATATTTAATCAGCTGCTTGAGCCTCAAGGCGTTGCTCCTGCTCAAGACTTCGGTGTCAGTGGGTTATTCTGCTGTAGCGAATTACCTAATTTGGAAGTACGTGCCCGCATCCGATTTATTCTCAGCGACCTTATCCAATTCACCCTCATCAGTGACGATGAACTTAAACGGTTGATGAAGCACTGGCGCGCCAAACTCTCCCCGACGATCGATAACACCGATGAAGATATTTTTGTGTCCGGTTTTGAAGACGATGAAGAGCTAAAGGACTTGGCCTCGGAAGCGCCAATCATAAGGCTAGTTAATCACCTGTTTGCGCGGGCTCTTGATTTAAACTCCAGTGATATTCATTTCGAGCCAAACGAAGCACATTTGGATGTACGGTGCCGGGTCGATGGCATCATGACCCGAATCGAGCGGCTGCCAATCAAAATTCATACGGCAGTGGCTTCTCGGCTGAAACTTATGGCAAGACTTGATATCGGCGAAAAACGGCTGCCCCAAGATGGCCGCATCGATTATCAGATAGGATCCAAGCAATTGGATATGCGAGTTTCTACTTTGCCTGGCGTACACGGCGAATCCATCGTTCTGCGTATTCTAGATCGCAGCGACACATCGGTAAGCCTGCAGCAGCTGGGTATGCCCGAAGACATCTTAGGTAGCTATCAGAACATTATTACTCAGCCGCATGGCATGGTGTTGATTACCGGTCCAACGGGCAGCGGTAAAACCACCACGCTATATGCCACCCTAGAAAAGATTAATAGCGAGCAGCAAAAAATAATTACCGTTGAAGACCCAGTGGAATATCAGCTTGAAGGCATCACACAGATTCAAGCTAATGCCAGCATAGGCCTAAACTTTGCCGAAGGCCTGCGCTCTATAGTTCGCCAAGATCCAGATATATTAATGGTGGGAGAGATTCGAGATCATGAGACCGCAGAAATAGCTATCGAGTCTGCCTTAACAGGCCATTTGGTTTTCTCTACCCTCCACACCAACGACGCGGCAGGTGCTGTTACCCGTCTGCAAGACATGGGTGTGGAAGGCTATCTAATCAGCTCAAGCTTATTAGCTATTCAAGCTCAGCGACTGGTTCGACGGGTGTGCACAGATTGCTCTGAGTCCAGCGCCTTAACCGATGATGAAGCAGCTGTGCTTGAGCTAGATGACGACAGGAATTTCGAAATCAATCGCGGCGAAGGCTGTGATCGCTGTGCTAACACCGGCTACCGTGGCCGAATCGGATTATATGAACTATTAGTGATGAGTGACGCTATTCGCCACCATATCGCCAGCGGTGCAGATGCCAATGTAATAAGAAATCAGGCGGTAAGCGAGGGGATGCGCACGCTGCGTCAAGATGCATTAGAAAAACTTCGTCGAGGCTTAACAACGCCAGAAGAAGTTGTTCGAGTGACCAGGGCGATATGAGTACTCTGTATTTTAAATACCAAGCTTTTGACGCAAATGGTCAAGCGCGCAGTGGAGAAATTTCCGCTGATTCAGAAAAAGAAGTGGTTCGGCTATTAAAGGGTAAAAATCTAACTCCGGTTAAAATTCAACAAGTTGCCGCAGGATCTAGACGCGGGCGTGGCAAAAAGATTTCCAACACTAATATTCTTGATTTTACTAACGGCCTTTGTACCTTGGTTGAGGCGCGTGTGCCTCTGGATAAAGCGCTGCGTCTGTTAGAGGGAATTACCGAAGCTCCGGCAATGCAAGAGCTTGTACTGAACATGCTCAGAGATGTGAAGGAAGGTAGAAGCTTAGCTGAGTCTATGGAGAAGCGACCCGATGTGTTTTCCAAGATGTATATCAATATCGTCAGAGCAGGAGAGGAAGGCGGCATTCTGGACCAGCTTTTACCCGATCTTGCTGAGTTTTTAGAAAGTAGTGCCCAGACTAGACAGGCAGTCGTATCGGCCATGATTTATCCGATGGTTTTGTTGGCAACGGGCATCATATCGGTGTTTCTACTTTTAGTTTTTGTAGTGCCCCAATTCGCCACAATGTTTGAAGATGTAGGCACCGGCATTCCTCCCTCTGCTGCTTTTTTGTTGGCATTAAGCGAGGGGATTCAAAACTATGGCTATCTATTTGTCGTCTTAATAGTGCTACTTGTGTTTGGCTGGAAGCGGTTGGACAAGGCCCCTGCCACGAAATTACAAAAGGATAGCTTCTTGCTAAGTCTCCCCTTGCTGGGAACGTTAATTTTGTATCGAGAATGCGCTGTGTTCTCGCGGACATTAGGGGCTTTACTTGGGGCCGGCATACCGTTAATACGTGCCCTGCGGGTGTCCAGAGAAGTAGTCGGAAATACTCGGCTGGCGGCGCATCTATCGCAAGTAGAGGAAGATGTGCGCGGCGGAGCAGGCTTGGGGATTTCCCTAGAGAAAACAGCTCAGTTTCCAACCTTGCTACACCAGCTGGTGGCGGTTGGTGAAGAATCGGGTCGTACAGCATCCATTTTGCTAAAGACGGCGACCACTTTCGACACCTACGTGCGCAATCAGATGTCCAGCATTGTGTCTGCGTTGCAGCCTGCGCTGATTATATTTTTAGCTATCGCCGTGGGCGGAATAACTATCACTATGCTTTCTGCTGTTTTCAGTATGAATGCGGTCGAGTTTTAGACTTCGGAGATTTACGTGCTTAACAAGTTTATAAAAAATAAAAATAAAAATAACAGTAATTCAATCAAGTTGAAGTCACTCGCCGCTGTGCCTGTCTTGATTTTGCTGACCTCCTGCACCGCTCTGTCCAATCAATCCGCTTCAGACGGCAATACAGCTCAGGGAGCAGGCAGGACTCAATCAGCAGCGCCAATGACGTCACAAGCTGAAACTGCTGCGATTGAAAGCCCAGCAAATACTGAACAAATGCGTTTGATGAATGAAATCAATCGCGATGGCCAGCGAGTAACAGCAGCGGGCCTAGCTGACAACGCGCCGGTACCGGTGACTTTTGACGGTGAAAATATAGTCGAACTTAACTATGAGCAGGCCGATCTTAGAATAGTAATAGAAGAGTTGGCTCAGGCATTAGATATTACCATCGTAATAGATCCAACCATTGATAGTAAGATTAGCATCCGCACAGCTGCCCAGAGACCGCTTGCGTTAGAAGACGTATGGCCATTGATCCGAATGCTGTCACGTGATGCGGGCATTCTAATAGAGCGTGTAGGCAATATTTATAATGCCCGCAAAGTTCAAAGAAACCTGCCTTCTCAAATAGTGACGCCCGATACTCTTGCAGATTCTTCTGCGGCATTACTTATGCAAGTTACCCCGCTTACCTACGTTTCAGCAGAAGCTGCAATAGAGGTGGTGAGCCCGATACTAGGATCGAAGGATGATATTCGGCGCCTTACTGCAAATAACACCCTAATCATTACGGCCACAGAATTTGAGCTAGACCGAATTAACCAACTCCTAATGTTGGTTGATGCTGATCCTTTCGTAAACCAAGGCATTCAGCTTTTTCAGTTGAGCAACGCCAACGCCGAAGAGGTTGCTACTGAGCTGACCGAGATACTTACTCTGATTGAGGGTACAAACCCCGCTTATCAGGTTAAAGGCATAGAGAGGATCAATTCAATATTAGTTACCGCGCCAGCGGGGCGCGGTTTCAATGAAATTGAGCGCTGGGTTCGTATTCTAGATGCCGAGAGTCAAGAACAAGTCGAGCAGCTTTTCTATTACAAGGTTCGAAACCTTAATGCGGTTGAACTTGCCGCAACCTTAACCGAGGTTTTTGAGGATGATAGTGATGATGTTCAAACACAAAACACTGCCACACAGTTGCTGCGGCCAAGACGCCTTGGTTCAGGTGAAACCCTCTCTCCTGAGCAGGCGCAAACGAGCACAAGCATCAGCAATAACAACGGGGTTGTTGCTGCCGACTTGAGGGTAAAGATAATCTCCGATGAGGGAACCAACAGCTTATTGATTCGAGGTACCGCTCGGGACTATCGGCAGTTGCTGACAACTATAAATATGCTGGACACCGTGCCATTGCAGGTAATGATAAACGCCGTGATCGCTCAAGTAACGTTAACCGACGGCAACCAATTTGGTGTTGATTGGTCGCGCATTGCAGCCAACAGCGCCGTAGATGCAATATCAACTGAAACTACAACGGGGTTTGTGCCTGAAGGAGTTGGCGGCTTATTATTTAACAAATCCTTCATTAATGGCGCTGCAAGAATCGACGCAACCTTGGCAGCAATTGCTAGCAACAACGATGTCCGGTTGTTGGCACGGCCAACAATCACAGTCGCTAATAATCAGGAAGGAGAGATTATCATTGGTTCAGAAGTGCCCGTTTCGCTGGGCCAAACGGTTACGGTTAATGCTACCGTAGGCAATATACAGTACCGAGATGTGGGCATCGAATTGCTCTTAACACCGCAGATAAACAATGATGGTATCGTTAACCTCGTAATCACCCAGAAGCTATCATCTGTAGACAGCGGTGGTGGCGGCGTTGAAGGTAACCCAATCTTTAACAATCAAGAAATCACCACGACGGTGGTTGTCCGAGACGGAGAGAACGTTGTTTTGGGTGGCCTGATTCAGACCGATGATGAAGACCTAAACACAGGAGTGCCTGGGCTTAGCCGGTTACCGGTGCTAGGTGGATTGTTTTCTTATCAGCAACGACAAACCAGAAAACAAGAATTGTTTATTATATTGCGCCCCGAGGTCATAGATCTAAACTCTCAAACTAGTTTGCAGTACTTGGAAATTCTAGATCGATTTGAAATTCTTTCACAGGTTCTGAGCGAAGAACAGAACCTGTAGAATATTCACTAGCGAGAAAACTAAACAAACAGCTCAGTATAAAGAAACGGTAAGTCGCCTGACGTTGGCCACCCTTTTCCTAAACAAAGAACGTAAAGACAACGCCAGCAAACATCGCCAACAATTAACAACAGGCCAAGCAATGAAAAACA
>JBLHVT010000003.1:0-70391 GCA_047628735.1 Glaciecola sp. | reverse complement strand
GCTTTAACTGGGATGTCAGCTATTCATGGAGCGGCACCAGTTTTGAACAAAACTATTTGACCTTAAACCGTGAAAACACAGAGTTGGCATTACAAGGTTTAGGTGGTCCTAACTGCACTCCAAACGGAACACCTGACTTCGATTTTGTTGCCAATGACCCAACTGGCGCAGTTCTAGGCGGATTGTCTAATAACTTCAATGACTTTCCGTTTCCAGGTTATATTTTGAACTTGCGCGAGTCATTATCCCAAGGCCTAACAAGCAGCAACCAAGGACAAGGCGGGTGTGAGTTCTTCAATCCTTTCCTGACTAAGCTAACGGATCCGGCTTTAGCAAACTCGCAGGAACTTCAAGACTGGATGACTGAAGACATTAAACGCGCCGATAAACGTAACAAGCTAGCGGTATTTGACGCGGTTATCTCCGGCGAGCTATTTGAACTAAGCGGCGGTACTGCTCAGTTTGCAGCCGGCGCCCAGTATAGAGAGCGTAGCGCTCGTTCAAGAGCCCCTGCACTTAATTTGCCTGGCGTTCAGGCTATCACCGGTTACGATGCAGGCGGCACACCCGATGAGTTCCGTTACAGCACTAACAACCTTGAATGCTCTAACTGTATCTTTGATTTTGAGCACACCCGCGATGTGAGGTCGGTGTTCTTAGAATTATCACTGCCGATCATTGAGAATCTAGAAACTCAAATCGCGCTTCGCTATGAAGACTATGGGGGTCAAATCGGCAGCAATGTATCGCCTAAGATTGCCGCCAGCTACAGGCCAATCGAAGACCTTTTAATTCGTGCTTCATGGTCACAGTCTTTCCGTGCGCCGAACATTGGTGTTCTATTTGAATCTTTTGAGTCTTCATCAACAGAAATCAGAGACCCAATTAGTACTCAAGCCGTGCGTGCAGGATTACTGCCACCAACGGTTGAAAACGGTGAACGCGAGAACAGCTTTACTCTCGGGGCACCGAACCCGAACTTGGGTAATGAAGAGTCGGATACATTCAACGTTGGGATTCAATGGACCCCTAGCGGCGCTCTTGACGGTTTAAGTATTGGCGCAGATATATGGCGCTTCGAAGTGTCAGACCGCGTATTGCCGCAAGCCCCAATCGCAGCTTTACAGCCAGAGCTTGACGCGTTCGCACTTGCGGCAGCTGATCTATCAAACTACGTGGACAACGCTTCCGTACAGGCAGACGCTAGCCCGCAGTTTGCCTCATGTGATCCTACTGCTATCGCTGCTCAGTTCGGCGTTGATTCACCTGAGCGTCTAGAGTGTGTAGTAGATCCTCGCACCTACCGCGTAGAAGGAGCTCAGCGCTTAGCCGGATCAACTGAAGCTGATTTGGTAACGATTGTCTTGCCTGCAATTAACTCAGGCGGCATCGTCGTTGACGGTATCGACCTTAAAGCAGGTTACACATGGGATAATGACTGGGGTCGTTTCCGTGTCGCTGCTGAATATACTCACGTTCGTCAATATGATGTGAGTGATATTCCAGGGCTAGGAAATGGCCTGTCAGAAACTGGCAGATTTGACGCGGCTGGCACTTCAGGCCAAGCACCTATAGTCCGCTCTCTTCCTGATAACCGCGGCAATATCAACATGAGCTGGACCAAAGATGGTCACAGACTTACCGTGATTAATCGTCATATTGGTTCATACGATGCTTTAGAATTTGCAGGTCGTTTAACAACTACCTCTGATGCTTTGCTACCGTTTCTTAAGCCAAAAATCGAGAGTTATCAGACATGGGATATGAATTACACATATACCCATGCTTGGGGCAACAGCAATCTTGGCTCTACCAATTTCACTCTTGGTATGATCGATGCTTTCAATGAAGAAATACCACAGTTCAGATTCCAAGAATTTGATCGCTCTGTCTTTGATGGCCGTGGCCGACGCATCTACGCGCGCGCGCTTTGGTCTCTATAGAGCAAGCTGACGTGAGCTAGCCGCTTAGATTTTAAGCGTAGCGAAAAAAAACGGCGATGAGAGATCATCGCCGTTTTTTTTCGCCCGCTGTTTATGTCACTACCCAGTTATGTACCTACCAGCTTATGACCTGATCAACGCGCTATGACTTTTGTTTTCTTAGCTTCTTTTCTAACGAAGATTCCATATCTTTTAAAATCTTATCGACGCTGGTACCACCTTGCTCATCAAAATCATATTGATTGAACAGATTGATAGTGGCCTCTGTTCTCCGGCCGAAAGCCAAAACTCTCTCAAAATAACTATCAGGGCCTTGATTCAGCAAAATGATATCCAATACAAAGGCCAGTAAAGACAGTATGGATAAAAATACATCGCGAAAAGCATCAATATAGAGTTTCAATTGAAACACGAGAAACTTACGTGTCGATGGCCAGTATTTTTTCATAGAAAGCGCCTTTTTAGGTCTGATTTCTTTATAGTCTAACGAAGAATCGAACTCAAAAATACGAAAGGCAAAAAATTAGCAATTCACAGCTTTAACCGATTCAGAGAAAATGCGTCACTCATTGCTAATTGACTCGTATAAAAGTCCACCCCACAGCCTGAGAGGGATCAAGCTGAGGAGCAGACAAAGCGCAATAAAACCGTCAAATTAAAAATGTATTCAATTTCTGGTTTCAATCCTTAGACGACAGAGGCCCACAAAGGTTACAAGCAGTCAAGGCCAAGTGACCCGCTCATGAGATGACCAGCAGACACTCGCCAAACAGCTTGGTTAACATATGAATACTGTTTTAGCCGCACAGCCTAGTTTAAATGCCGTTCTAGAAAATTTTAGGCTTTGCATTCGCCAGAGGTTTTATGAGTTTTAGACACCTTACCACCGCCGCCGTACCTGCAACTCAATAGCCGCTAATAAATAGCGGCGTGAACAAAACCTAATACTGGCGTATCATTGTCATTGCCTCGCACTCAACCATGAAAAATAAACTTATGCCCTTTACAAAATTTGGCCTAGCAGCTCAGTCTTTAGTAGTGAGCTTTGGCTTGCTAACCACTCTTAACCCTGTTTACGCTGAAGATGGTCCTTGGCGACTTTCAGATGCCTTAGGCCTCAGCGAAAATTTCACCTTAAGCGGAGAGCACCAAGCGCGCTTCGAACACTACGATGGTACTGTGCAACTTGGCGTCAGTAATAACGACAAAATCTTATTCCTACGCACTACGCTTAAAGCCGAATATAATACAGGCAGCTTTAGTACGCAGCTCGAAATTCAAGATGCCGGTCAGCAGCTTGCCGACAAAGACGCCGACATTCGAAATATCCATGCTAGCGTCATTGATATCCTTCAAGCTAATGTTGGCTATACTTTTGGTACAGCAAATACTAGCGAAATCCGCATAGGTCGATTTACTCAAGACTGGGGGAGCAGAACCCTTGTGGCGAGAAACCGCTTTCGAAATGCGATCAATACCTTCGATGGCATTTCCTTTGTTCATAAGCGGGAAAACGGCAATGAGTTTAAATTTTTATCAACCCAGCCGGTACGTCGCACGCCCAGAGATCGATTAAGCTTACTCGACAATGACCGTCAGACCGACAAGTCCAGTTCGGCTCAGCGCTACCATGGAGTCTTTGCAAGCTTGCCTTCGATGCTTCCAAATATTCTACCGAGTGCCTTGCCGGATTTAGAACTAGAGACTTATTATTTACTGCTCCAAGAAAAAGACACAAGTACGCTGGAGACAGCAAATAGGCACCTGCACACGTTTGGTTTTCGCGTTAGCTCCGCGCCAGAACTCAATGGCTGGGACATTAATTTGGAATCTATTTTTCAATCGGGTAACCGACGCGCCTCTAGCAATCCAATAGACACTCAGGATCTCGACCACAGCGCATTTTTTCAGCGTGCAGAATTAGCCTACAGTTTTAATGTGCCCTCCAAGTTAAGAGCAATTTTTGAGTTCAACTATGCCAGTGGTGACGAAGATCCCATGGATCAAGACAGCGGCCGCTTTGATTCTTTATTCGGGGTAACTGCGTTTGAGTTTGGACCGGTAGCTCTGTATGCCCCTTTTAATCGCAGCAATCTAATAAGTCCTGGCGTTCGGTTAACAGCAACGCCATGGAGGGGAGTGAGCCTAATGGCAGACTATCGACATTTTTGGCTATCGGAGCGCAAAGACAGCTGGGGCAGAACCGGGCAAAGGGATATCACCGGAGATACTGACAGCTACCTAGGGCAGCATTTAGAGTTAAAAGTTAGCTGGGCAGCGACGCCGGGTAATATCCGTGTCGATAGCGGTCTTGTTTTGCTGGATGCTGAAAACTTAGCGAACACTCAGACCGCGTTCTTTTACGTTGGATCAAAAATTGACTTCTAGTCTCATGGCAGATCTTATAAATAAATCCTAGCTGTCCTGTGCATCTGGAATCAATTCAAAGGTCATGCCTGCATGCGCTCTCAGTCTATCCAATAGTTTATTGTCAAACACTGTCGCTGGGGTCCAGAATCCTCCAGGGGAGTCTCTCTTGTCAAGATCACGGCGCAGGCTAATAGCCGCTTGCGCTAGCATCTTGGCGGTAGAACCATAGCCTGGGTCTCTATCGCCTGTAACTTTAACGCTTAGCTGTTGGTTATTTTCAGTCCGCCCCAAAAATCTCAAATCGTAGTGCCCATTGTCCTGCTCATCCTTCGTTGGACCCTCGCCTGGTTTAGGTAACACAAATTTGACGAGGAAATTACGCACTAAACTGAATGATAGGAATTTTGGCGCCAATCGAGTGCCTAGCGAAATCCGTCGGGCAGTCTTCTCACCCTTCTTTCCTGCGCCGGTCAATGTTCCTTCATCATAGCGAAATGAATTACTGTAGCTTCCACCCTGGCGCAGGGCATTAGAACGAAAAACGATACGCGTGTTGATAGCCTCCATAATAAAAGGCCCAACCCAAGAATCGAAGGCCTCGTCAAACTCTACATCGACTTGGTGCTGCTGTAGGTTAAAATTATGATTTTGCGGACAGAGCGAATAAGGGTCTTTCATTTCTGCTTGTAACGTGGGATTTCCTACCGCTTCTTTGTACATATTAAGACCACTAGCTATAGTCCCTCCAGAAGCGCCTCCCTTCATCGTCATAACGCGCATCTTTACAGTCGGACACATGCTGCCAAATTGCTTAATGGCCTGATCTTGCAAATACATCACGCCAAGGTCTGAGGGAATAGAGTCAAAGCCGCAGCTGTTGACTATTCTAGCGCCAGTGCGCTGGGCAGTATCGGCATAGCGTTCAATCATTAGCCGTATCCAAGGTGCCTCCCCAGTCAAATCGCAGTAATCGGTACCTGTTTCTGCACAAACTTTTACTAGAAGCTCTCCATACAAAGCGTACGGCCCCACCGTTGAAATAACTACGGAAGTTTTATTACATAATAACTGCAAGCTAATCTCGTCTGCTGAATCGGCAAGTAGAGAAGGCACTGAAACTGCCTTTGCGCCTAGTTTTGTTTTTAATTCCTCCAATTTAGATTCTGACCTAGCAGCCATCGCCCACGTCAAATTCGCCTCAGTACAAGCATTAACTAAATAATCACAAAGTATCTGGCCAACAAAGCTTGTTGCGCCAAATACGATCAAGTCGAATTCTTTATTGGTAGTCATTGACAGCTACTCTTTTATTGAGGAAGGGCGACGAAAGAAAATTCGCCGCGTCAAAGGGCGCAGGTGAGCTTTAAATCCGAGAAACCTATAGGACTAAGCACTAACGCGGCTGGTATTTAAGCTGGACTGCGAAACCGGCATCTCGCTTTCAAAACGGCCCATCGAACCAAGTTTAGAATGCCTGTAGCTCATCCAAATCAGGAACTGCAAACCGAACAGCAACGACGCCGCAAGCAAATGAGTGGGCTGAACTAATGCCGGCATACCTAAGTGGCCAAGTGTCGCGCCAGAGACCACAGACAAAACAATTACGCCAATCATTGCAATACACAAGCGGGTAAGCGTGTGTTGCCAGCCTATGGAATTAATCAAAATTCGCACCAGCCACAAATTCGAAAACAATACGATTGCAGAAAAGCTTCGGTGCACATAGAAAAACCAAGGCATCGCCTCTATCCACGACGACCTAAGTTCTTCGCCTTGAGCCTCTTTGATAAAATCGGTCATCTCTCTAACTTGGGTGCCCAGAGCTACCTGTATAACAGTCATTACTAAGACTATCGCCAACCACCTTTCGAACTTCGGATCGATACTATGAACCGGCTGAGCCACCATAAGTTCTCTACGCGCCTGTGCCAAAGCAAACAAGAGCGTGGCAACGATGGCTAGAGCAACCAGCATGTGCACGGTTATCATTCCCGGCTGCAAATTTGATGCGACAACTTTAGAGCCAAGCCAACCTTGAAAACCAACCATTAAAAATGCGGCGACACTTGCCCTCATGATTGATGGATCAATTCGCCGAGTGCGCCAAGACAGAATCGCTGTAATGAAAATCATGAACCCGATACTTACACCCAAAACACGGTTCAGATACTCAGTCCAAGTTTTCACAACATTAAATTGTGTATCGGAATAGCCCAACTCTGCGTAGACCTGCTGATAATCTGCAGGCAGCTGTGCCTCGCTAGTTGGCGGGACCCACTGCCCAAAACAAGTCGGCCAGTCAGGACAGCCCATTCCGGCACCAGAGGCACGAACCGTGGCACCAACCAATATAAGAAAATATACGGCAGCAAGGGTGATAACTGCCATCTTTCGATAGTTTAATAAAGCCTGACTATTAGAATTGTTCATTAGTAGATCGAGCCTGCCTATAAAAGTGAACCCGTATGTATTGGGTCATTTGAGTTTCGAAAAATCAGTTCCGTAGCGCCTCAAGTAAATTAGCAGAGGCATATCCGTCCATTGGTATATCGTTCTCACTCTGATAGGCACGGACTGCCGCGCGGGTCATGCGGCCTATTCTTCCGTCTGGCTCACCAGAGTCAAAGCCATTAGCATTTAAAAGCTCTTGCAGCTCAAAAACATCTGCCAAGCTCATCGCTTGCTCATTAACCGGCATGCGCTGAATTGCTTGGCCGCCGGTAAACCGGTCTCCGAGATTGCCAACGGTTAACGCGTAAAATGTAGATGGGTTATAAGCTAGAGTCGCTCGGTAGTTCGAATAGCCAAGAAACGCAGGCCCGGCCGCACCGGCAGGTAAGATTACGGATGCTTGTATGTCCGCTACCGGCAAGACCCCACCACTGACAGGCCTTACCCCAAGGTCTTGCCACTGCTGCAGACTCTTTCGAGTTTGCGTACCCGCTAAAGCATAATCAAAATCACTAGGTAACAAAACTTCCCTACCCCACCGCTCATCCCCTTGCCAGCCGGAGTTTGATAAAAAGTTAGCAGCAGAGTGAAATACGTCGGGAAGACTATTCCAGATGTCGATGCGACCATCTCCATCACCGTCAATACCATAGCGAAAGAATACAGAGGGGAGAAATTGCAATTGCCCCATGGCTCCTGCCCATGAACCACTCATTTGATCAGCGTTAATGTGGCCATCGTCAATGATTTGAAGCGCAGTTAGTAACTCAGCCCTAAAGAAACCTGCTCTTCGAGGATCGTAAGCTAGTGTGGCCAATGCTTGCAGGACTGAAAAACCGCCCGTTGCACGCCCAAAGTTACTCTCGATCGCCCAAAACGCAGCCAAATAATGGGGCTGTACTCCGTGCTGCTGCCTCACCTCTTCCAGCAGATCAGCATGCTCAACCAAAAGCGCCTGGCCCCGACTCACCTGGTTTTCAGTAATACGTAAGCCAATATACCGAGTAAAGGTTTGCACAAACTCCGGTTGGCTGTTGTCAAGCTCGAGTACTCTCTCAAGAGGCGCAACAGCGTCAAGTGCGCTGAGTGTGGCATCGCTGATGCCCTTGCTAGCAGCTTCCAGTCTGAGTTCCTGAAGCCACACCTTAAAGGTTGGCTGGAGGGGTTCCTGTTGCCCATAAGCAGGAATAAGGGGGGTCGTAATGCAGCAAATAAGTAACAATGTGGCTAGGATTTTCATCAGCCAATGATACTGGATTAAGACGCCAATGAAAAATGCAGAATCGAGCTATTCGGCTAAATATGACAAGGACTTGCGACAATTTGAGTGTAGTGTTTTTGTGGCAGTCGCAGCAGAATTAGTACGAATCAGCTACTGGGCGAGCGGAGATGTGTACTGGATAAAATCTGACACACGCTTTTCGTCGCCGTCAGTTAAACTGATAGAGCGCTAACTAAAATAATACGCGTCCTGACTAAGTCGCCTAAGGTGAGAAACATTGCAGCAAGGTTTAACTTTGGGTTGGCTCTCTTTGAAAATCGCGAGCGAAAACCTCAAATCAACATTAGGATAAAGATCTGTATCTCTCTTATACTGAGACAATCATTCAACGGGCTGATGTTTGCAGTCAAGCTCGATCCCGGAAGGGGATAAATTTAGCAGCGTGGCGCTGCGAATAGTTCCGGAGATTAGTATATTGGCTTCCCCATCGACAGCGATACGCGGATAAACTCGTCTTTCACTAGGCATAATCGAAATCCCAAATTAGATTAACAGCAACATTTCAATGATTAACATTACAGCTTACCAAAACATAAGACTTGAACTAAGCCACACTTTTTGAACCTAAAATTCCAATTTCTGCTTTAAACACGTTTAGCTACCTATACTGTAGACTAATTTCTAGTCAAAAATTCTCATTTAGCGGGTTTTTACTAACGTCAATGGATAACCGCGGGGAAATAGCGAAAACTCCTACCTTAGTTTGCACATAGCTCAGTGCATTGTTATTCCGTTTGGCTATGAGAACCCTTTCAATCTATTTTTCAAAGCGATTCAAGGAGTGTTTTTTATCCCCACATTTCTCGATTACTACTCACTGTTCTCGACTGATGCTCCAACTTATAACCAACCTCAGCGCTAGTTAAGTTAACCAGCCACTCCAGCCGACCAGCGCTTTCAACGAGAAAGAAAAAATCTTTACCTGAACTATTTAACTAAAATGTTTATAAGCAACAAAAAGTTTGCCTACAGATTTTCAGCTACAAGCATTGCTAGCCCTAAGCCATTTCTCCGAACTGCCAGATGATCAGTTTAGGTTTATTCTTGCTGAAGTAGGCATTCCTCTATCGCCACGAGCTTATTGGCGCAGCATGTATTTTCCATCAAAAAATCGAACTTACTCAAGTATCATAGATGAATCTCGAGAGGCAGGAATAGCGGAATAAGACCAAGAACAAAAAGAATGATAAGCAGCGAAGAAAGCCGACAGGCCCTATTACTTAAAAAACACCTATTCGATAACCGGTACGTTTCAATAGTAGCGATCTTTTCATCTTTCGAGCCACGGCTCTTTAGTGGCGAGCCAACAATTGCTAGACTGAAAGAAAACACCGTGGGCTTAGATAATAATGCAAAATATTCAGTTACTTACATTACCCTTCAGCATACTTTCACTGGCATGCTCCAGCCTTCTTTACAGCCAAACACCTGTTGGCGACACCCTTAGCAACGTAAACAGCCAAGATGGCCAATTCATTAGCTGGCAAGAACACATTATCGATGACCCCGTAATCGCCGGCTTTGCGCTCAGCGGCAGCGATGGACTCGTGATGGGAGATATCGATGGCGACGGCATGGACGATGTCATTTCTGTGCATGAATCTGACTCCGAATATGACTCCGCTCGATTTGACCCTGATTTCATCCCCCCACCCGAAGGGCATGTGCGCATAGCTTTTGCTTCAGTTGACCCAGACAGCTGGACTAACATAACCATCGCTGAATCCACCGATGCTTCCGCGCCGGAGGATGTTGCTATTGCGGATATAAATCAAGATGGGTTTCTTGACGTTGTTGTAGCCGCCGAACTCTCACATCTTATTTATCTTGAAAACCCGGGCGGGTTAAGCGCGAGGTCGCAAACATGGAAACGATTAATTTTGCCAATGACAGAAGGAACGGGCTCTTATATAAGAGTATTTTTAGGTGACTTTAACCGCGATGGAATTCCAGAAATCACCGCGGCTAACAAAGGAGCCCAAAGACCAGGCCCACAAGATTATGCCCGTTCTACCCCTGTCTCCATATTCCAGTTACAGGGTGACCCGCTAATCGGAGACAGCTGGCACGAAATCGTACTAGGAAACTACAGTATTCCTCAAAATGCAGAACCGGTTGATTTGGATAGCGATGGAGACCTGGACATTGTTATTGGCAGTCGCGGAGAAAACCGTCTGGCTTGGTTCGAGAATACTAGCCGAGATTCTAAGATCGAATTTACCGAGCATGCTATAGGTATAAACGGCCCCAGCATGGGGGGATTTAACCTTTCCTATGCTGACCTAAACGGCGATGGTCGGCTTGACATAATAGGCGCCGCTGAAAATAAAATGGTCTGGATAGAACAACCGGCCAATTTTGACGACGCTTGGAATTCACACCCTATCGGTAGCTTTTTACCCGATAGCATTACCGGAATAGAGGTCGCTGATATCGACGGAGACGGCGATCAGGACCTGATCTCTGGCAGCTACAGCCGAGGACCTAGAACCGGCGATGGCGACGTAGATGTAAACGATTCCTTGGGCCGCATTGGTTGGTTTGAAAACCCCAACGATGCAACCTCGCTCTGGACACGGCATGACATCTCTCGGCGCAAACGCGGCATGTTTGACAAATTTATTGCCGAAGATATGGACCAAGACGGTGACATTGATTTCGTCAGCACAAGGGGAAACAGCGCACCATTTGATGGCGTATTTTGGCTAGAACAAGTGCGATCATCGCAACCAATAAAAGCGTTTACACCAGCGCGCAACCAAGATAGTGCAGAGATGCCGTTACCCTAAATTAGCATTCCAGCCACCTTTAAAAGCTCTATTCCACGACTCCTAGCTCGATCCTAGTCACTATTTTACTTGATTGAGTTTGAAAGACATCTGGGCCTTGCACCATTTTGAAACGCCTTTTTATTGTGCAAGCGCCTAATAGTTAAGCTACGTCTTCTCTCTTTTGGTGCGCCCGCCACCAAAACCAAAACCGTTAGCATCCTACGAATTTATTCAAGACCCTCTAAATCCCTGTGTATAACGATTATTTTTCTTACATTTATTCGGCTGGCACAGGAATTGCTGGGTTAAAAAAGCGAAACCCACAAAAAATTTCTATCTCAGGAGTATCTGCATGAATTTTCGAAAGAATCCAAAGCACTTGCTAGCGATAGCAGTGTTTACAGCCAGTTCCGGCTTTAATTTTCAATCACTCGCTCAAGAATCAGAACAAACCAGCTCAATTGAAGAAATAATTACCACAGGATCACGCGGTCGACCGCGCACAGTTGCAGATTCCGCAGTTCCTATCGATGTATTCAGCGCAGCCGACATCGAATCAATTTCTCACACCGATACAAACAACATTCTACAAACGTTGGTGCCATCATTTAACGTTGCGCGCCAGCCAATTTCTGACGGAGCGACTTTCATTCGCCCGGCTCAATTACGCGGTCTGCCGACAGACAAAACACTTGTCCTTGTTAACGGCAAAAGACGTCATCGTGCCGCTCTAGTTTCAATCGGCGGCTCCGGTACTCAGGGACCTGATATTGCAACTATCCCAGCTTCTGCCCTCAAAAATATTGAAGTTCTTCGAGATGGTGCCTCGGCTCTGTACGGTTCTGATGCCATCGCTGGCGTAATCAACTTCATCCTTAACGATAATCGTGACGGCGGGAGTCTGACCATCGATACCGGTGAGTTCTTCGAGGGCGATGGTGCAATGACGACGATCCAAGGCAACATTGGTCTACCGCTTGGCGAAGACGGCTTTGTCAGCATATCCGGTGAAATAGTGGAAGCCGATCGCACTGTTCGAGCAGAACAATACTGTCAGTCTTGGTTTTGTGTAGACCCAGCTTTGCCGGGCTATAATCCGAATGCAGCCTACACCACCTTTACTGAAGACCCAACTTTTCAAGCTGGCGTAGCCACTGCTAACGCAGCTGGCGTGTCGGAAGTAGTTCAGCCTTGGGGACAGCCTCAATCAGAAGCCGTCCGTCTCTTCGTAAACGCTGGCTATCAGCTCGATGCCGACACCGAAGCATATGGCTACGCTAACTATTCTGACTCCAGCGCTGATGGCAACTTTTTCTATCGCTACCCAGGTAATGGCGTAATTGAAGACTTACGTCGCCCAGACGGCTCTATTTACTCACCGTTGGATATCTTCCCAGGCGGTTTCACTCCCCAGTTCAAGGGCGACGTGATCGACTTCTCCCTCGTCGGCGGTCTGCGCGGCGAGCTTGATAACGGCCTAACTTATGACTTTACCGGTCGAACTGGTTCGAGCGAAGTACGCTACAACCTTTTTAACACCGTCAACCCGTCTTTAGGTGACGCGTTGGGTCAAGCTAACACACCGACTAATTTCCGCCCCGGCGATCTAATCAATGAAGAAACGCAATTCCAAGCAGATTTTACTAAAGAATTTGATTTTGGACTAGCAAGCCCAGCAGTATTTGCTTTCGGTGGTAGCTACATGGCTGAATCCTATGAAGTGGTTTCGGGCGATCCGGCTTCTTTTGCCGTAGGACCTTATGCAGCTCAGGACCCTTGGGATCTGTGTAACGCCGATATGACTGCGGCGCCTAACGGCATGACAGCCATTGCTGGCGGATCGACCCTTGACTGTTCAAACTCAAATGACCCTGTTTATACCGCTGTTGGCGTTGGCTCAAACGGCTTTCCGGGTAACTCACCTCAGTTTGTTGGCACCTTCGAACGTGAATCATTCGGTATCTTTGGCGAATTGAGTGCCGACATCACCGAAAAGCTTTTTATGCAAGGCGCTTTACGCTACGAAGACTATGAAGACTTTGGCAGTGAAATTGTTTATCAGATCGCTGGTCGTTACGAGTTTAATGACAACTTCGCTTTCCGAGGCTCAGTAGGTACAGGTTTTCGAGCGCCTACACCAGGCCAGCAAGGCACCATTAACGTATCAACAAGACTGCCAGATGGCGTGCCCATCGCGCAAGGTCTGTTCCCACCAGGTGGTCCAGTTGCGGCTGCTTTGGGTGCAACTGGCCTGAAGCCAGAAACGGCGCAAAACTATACGTTCGGTTTTACGGCAGCCTTAGGCGACTTGGATTTAACCATTGACTACTACCGCATCGATATCGACGATCGCACCAACGCAATTTCGCCTTTGAGTGTGTCGACAAACCCCACATCTGGTTCATCATTCGATAACTTCTTAGCACTTGAAGCCGCCGGTGTTGCTGGAGCAAATACCATTGGTGCGGTTCAATATTTCACCAATGCTTTTGATAGCCGCACAGAAGGCTTCGACATCGTTGCCAGTTATCCATTAGATTTTGGTAATGCAGGCACGACAACGTTAAGCGCAGCGATGAACTACACTGAAAATTCGTTTGAGTCTGATCCATCGCAGTTTCTCAATGCTGAGAACAGGTATGACTTTATCAATGGCGATCCACAGTGGCGCGGTATTTTTACGGGCATCCATAATGTTGGTGACTTCAACATTGTCGCGCGTTTAAGTTGGTTTGGAGAAGCAACCAACTCCAATACTGGTGGTACAGGTGCAAACGGATTGCGCTACCAAGAGCTGCCTAACTTTTTCCAGACTGACATCGAAGGTCAGTGGCAGATCAACGATATGCTGCGCCTGGCAGTTGGCGGGCGAAACATTTTTGATGAGTTCCCTGATAGAGATACAATCTCTGACTTCTGCTGTGGTCGTATTTACTCTTCCGGGACTGTTGTGCCTTGGCAAGGCGGTTATTACTACGCTCGTCTAAGGGCTGACTTCTAAACAGAATTTCTGTTTAGTGTAAGGCAAGCGCATTTAATGTGCGGGGTGGTAAGTCTGACTTACCACCCCTTTTTTATGTCACCAAATGAACTGAAACTTCAATACCCCCTACCCAATCAACTTCGGCTAAAAAGCCTTATCCTCAAACCGTCATAATTTCGCAACAACCGGCAACTATTATCGGGCTTCTCAGTACTATTCATTATAAGTTCCAGGAGTGATTTTATGAACTTTAGAAAGCATCCTAAACATTTGCTAGCAGTCGCTATAATCAGCGCCAGCGGGATAACCGCCACGGCGCCAGCGGCACTAGCTCAAGAAGCCGGCATTGAAGAAGTTGTTGTCACAGGTCTGCGCGGCAAACCGCGAACGGTAACCGATGCGCCAGTCGCCATTGATACTTTCGATACCGAAACTTTAGAAGCTGTATCGTTCGTCGAAACTGGCGATATTTTGCAGTCACTAGTGCCTTCTTTTCAAAACCCAAGATCACCAATCTCAGATGGCGCCACCTTTATCCGCCAGTTCAGTATGCGTGGCCTTCCCCCGCAGTACACTCTAACTCTAGTTAATGGTAAACGCCGCCATCGTTCAGCGCTATTGCAGCCAGGATCTGGCAATCAAGGCCCTGACGTTGCCACAATTCCTTCGGTAGCTATCGCCAGCATCGAGGTACTGCGCGATGGAGCGTCATCTCAGTACGGTTCTGACGCCATCGCAGGCGTGGTTAACTTTAATTTAAAAAATGCCACACAAGGCCTTACCTTTACTTATGACACTGGTGAGCAGTATGAAGGCGACGGCTTTCAGCAAACTGTGCAGATGAATGCTGGTTTTGCGCTAGGCGATGCTGGCTTCGTAAACATATCCGCTGAATACTCTGATGTTGAGCCCGTGGCGCGAAACGATCAGTACTGCGGTGGCACCAACCCATGTATTGATATAAACAGCCCAGATTTTGACCCAACATCGGCGAATGGCATAGTTGCGCTGACACCTGAATTCCAGCAAAACCTTAGCCGAGTTGAAGTCGAAGGTGGCACAGTTCAGCCTTGGGGCCAGCCCAATAACGAAGCGTTTCGCTTATTCCTTAACACCGGCTACGACCTTGGTGGCGGAAATGAACTCTACGGCTTTGCAAACTTCTCTGAAAGTCTTGGCGATGGTTCATTCAACTACCGCCATACCAACTCCGGCAACGTGCGCAAAATGCGTCGCCTTGCCGACGGCAGTGAGTGGGGAGTGCGTGCCAATCAAGGTGATGGGCCTGACTACTTTTCTGGCTATACGCCACGCTTCGAAGGAAGAGTTACAGATTACTCTGCCGTTGGCGGCGTGCGCGGTGAGACCGAAGGTGGCTTGAACTGGGACTTAAGTGCCCGTATCGGCAGCAGCGAGATAGAATACCGTCTTTTTAACACGTGGAATCCGTCTCTTGGGCCATTCTCACCAACCGATATGAACGTTGGCGACCAGATTAACCAAGAAACTCAGTTTCAAGGTGATTTTACGAAGGCGCTCGATTTTGATGGGCTAGCCAGCCCGGTCACTGTTGCTTTCGGTGCCAGCTATTTTGAAGAGAGTTTTGAGATCGTAGAGGCACAGGACAGTGCATCCTTCGCTTCAGGCCCGTGGGCGCTCAGAGATCCGTTTGACTTCTGCGCGGACGATATGACAGCAACACTTGCCGGACAGGCTGTCATCAGCAACGGCTCAACTCTTAACTGCGCCGACTCTTCCGATTCGGTTTACAACGGTTTTAGTGCAGGCTCTGACGGCTTCCCAGGCTTCAGCCCAGATGCAGCCAGTGTCAACGAGCGTGACTCTGTCGCCGCTTACTTAGACGTCTCGGCTGATGTTACTGACAAACTGCTTGTGCAAGCGGCAATCCGCTACGAGGACTACTCAGACTTCGGCAGTGCCACCGTGGGTAAAATAGCCGCTCGTTACTACCTGACCGACAATTTTGCGATTCGCGGTTCAGCCGGTACTGGCTTCCGTGCACCTACCCCTGGTCAGCAATTTACTACCAACATTCGAACTTCCTTTCCATTTGGTGTGCCGGTTAACGTGGGTCTTTTTCCTCCGACAAGTCCGGCAGCTGCGGCATTGGGCGCTCAACCGCTCGACGCTGAAGATACTGTGAACTACACCCTTGGTTTCACTGCCAGCGTTGGCGACCTCTCGCTGACCGTCGACTGGTATCAGATTGAAATCGAAGGTCGCGTCAACTCAGTGACAAACCGTCCGGTTTCCAGCAATCCTGCCTCCGATGGCTTTGCAAACTTTCAGCTCTTGGTAGCTAACAATGTGCCTAATCCGGAATCTTTAGGAGAGCTGAACTGGTATGAGAATAGTTTCGATACAGTCAATACTGGTGTCGATATCGTTGCCACTTATAATTACGACTGGGGCAATGGTCATGCCACCGACTTCACGTTCGCGTACAACTACAACCAGCAAGAGTTGGAAGGCAATGTAAGCCAGTTTTTCTCTCCTTTCTCACAGTTTAACTTCGAGGAAAACCCGCTGCGCAGCAACACGATAACGTCAGCGACTCACCGCTTTAATGACTTCACCTTCGTGGCTCGCGGTCGCTTCTTCGGCGAGTATTCTGTAGCACAACGTCCGAGCTCTGGAGTATCCATCGATGGATCGATTTTCGAGTCACAGACATTCGACCCAAAACTGTATATCGACCTCGAAGGCCAGTATCAGTTTAACGATAAACTGCGGTTTACTGTTGGCGCTCGAAATGCGTTCGATGAGTATCCAGACGAAATACGTCTAAGCCAGTTAGATACCCGCGGCCGAATCTACCACTCCGGCTCCCCAATGCCTTGGGCTGGCGGCTACTACTACGGCCGAGTCGACTTCAGTCTTTAACTAAGTCAATAGGTCTATAAAAAGGGTGGTAAGCATTGCTTACCACCCTTTTTTTGTCCTCAATAAATGGCAGCTAGACCTGCAGTTCAGGCACAGCCTCAACCCCTGAGCTTCGCCCTCTTCCTTCTTACCAATCTTGACTTCCCTCCCATCATCTTCTTTAAAGCCTCTAACGCTGCCCTAACCCTACTCGCCTTACTGCCTATTCCCAAACGGTCATGGTTACGCAACAATCGGCAACTATTATCAATCATGTCTTTACTATTAATTACCACAGACTGCGGGAGCACCCATGTCCAACAAACTTATCCCTTGGCACTCACTGTTAAATTCTCCTATTTCCCGCCGCAACCTCCTTAAAGGCAGCGCAAATTTAACAGCCGCATTGGCACTTGGCGGGCTCCCCAGCTTCTTACATGGCGCCTCCAAACGGCTTAGCCGTTTAGAGGCTGACCCGTTCTATCTTGGCATCGCCTCTGGCGATCCTACTTCAAACTCAGTCGTTTTATGGACGCGCTTGGCAAGTGAGGTTATGACTGCCGCAAACGCTGCCTTGGACGCTGTAGATGTTGATTATGAGATAGCAGATTCAAGGGCGTTTTCAAATATTGTCCGCAGCGGCTCTATCGCCGCTACTCCCGAACTTGGCCACTCAGCTCATGCAGAAGTGCGAGGGCTAAATCCAGATACTGAGTATTTCTATCGCTGGCATATTGGCGGTATCACCAGCACGATTGGCCGCACTAAAACTGCACCTGCGGCGCACACCGACAATCAGGAGTTTCGCTTTGCCATTGCTTCTTGCCAGCAATATGAGCATGGCTTTTTCACCGCTTACGATCACATGGCCGCGGAAGAATTTGACCTCATTACACATTTGGGTGACTACATTTACGAGAGAAGTTGGGGCGATGTCCGCGTAAGAGCCCATGAGGGCCCAGAAATAATCGATTTAAGCGATTATCGAGCCCGCTACGCCACTTACAAGTCAGACTCTGATTTACAGGCAGCTCATGCATCAGCACCGTGGGCTGTAACCTGGGACGATCATGAGGTAGACAATAATTATGCAGCAGACATTGCCGAAGATGATCAAACTCCTGAGCAACTCTTACTCCGGCGCTCCGCCGCTTACCAAGCCTTCTACGAATTTATGCCGATTCGATTGCCAATTGGCCGCCAAGGGCCGTCCATGCCAATCCACCGCCGGCTACGCTTTGGCAACCTATTGGAGATGAATGTGCTAGACACTCGCCAATATAGAAGCGACCAAGCCTGTGGCGACGGCAGAAAACCTAGCTGTACTGCTCATCAGGATTCAAGCAGGACTCTCTTGGGCTCGGCCCAGAAGCAATGGTTAAAGGAAAGCTTAGCCAGCGCTGACGCAACCTGGAATGTTTTGGCTCAACAAATAATGATGGCGAGCTTAAGGTCTGTAAATGACTCTGGTGAAGAGCTATGGCCCATGGATATTTGGGATGGCTACCCTTATGAACGCCAAGAAATACTCGAACACTTTGATCAGGTAGGCACACCTAATCCTGTAGTGCTCACCGGCGACATTCACTCCAATTGGGCCGCCGATCTAAAGCTTGATTTTGATAATCAGTCCTCTAAGACGGTTGGTTCGGAATTCGTTGGCACCTCGATAACCTCCGGCGGTGATGGTGCAGATATGACCGATTACGGCAGAGCCCTGTTGACTAACAATCCCCATGTGAAGTTCTACAACTCACAGCGCGGCTATATTGCTGCGACAGTCACCCCGACTCTTTGGCGGTCTGACTACAAAGTTTTGCAGAAAATAACTGAACCAGGCGCTCCCATAAGCACACGCAAAACGTTTGTTGTTGAAGCAGGAAAACCCGGCGTTCAAGAAGCATAGAATTTAGCTTTAAAAACCATGAAACACTACGCATTATCGGTGCCGAGCAATTGCGCTGACACCTGTAATGGCCCACTTACTATTCAAGCTCTATTTAAGCGAAGGCAGTAAAATGACAGCAGCAAAGGAATTGATCACCGGGCAGTTATTAGTGCCACAATCAATGGCAAAGCAGCTATTGGGCATTGTGCTGTTAAGCGCCTGTGTCCAAAATACCAGTCAGGCACAGATCGATAATTTTGCCTGGCATGCCGGCGACCATCATATTCACAGCCGCTATAGCGTAGGCTGGGATAGAACTGTCGAACCACCCGCTCCAATCAAAGGTGGCGACGCCATCTACCCTACTCCTATGAATGCACTCATGGCCAAATATTTTGGCTTGAGCTGGATGGTGACAACTGACCATGGCGGACCAAACCACAGCAAAGTTAACTTTGAACTGGCCTACCCCGAACTCCTGCAGTCCCGCCTCGTGGTACCCGACCTTTTGCAATTCTATGGAATGGAGTTTGATACCCCGGGTGCGGATCATTCCAGCTTAATCATTCCTTTCACTGACGATGAAGCCACTAGACTTTTCGAAATCGAATCAAATTTTGCCAAACGCGAGCCTTGGCCTGCAGACCCCACTTGGGACAGTGAACCTAAAATGCTGCTCGCTTTGCAGGCGATGGCAAGGCTTGCAGTGCCACCCCTGCTTATTGCCAACCATCCATCGAGGTCGGCGACCGAACTCGGCGTCTACGGACTGGACTCACCCACGGAACTGCGCCGCTGGAACAATACCGCCCCTAATATCGCTATTGGAATGGCCGGCGCGCCTGGCCACCAAGCCTCAACCTTGAATCCCGATGGATCACTAAACCCAGAGGGAGTTCGCGGCGGCTATAGAAGACATCCAACTTACGGTGGCTTTGATCAGTTTACTGCCAAGGTTGGTGGGTTCTGGGATTCTATGATCGGGGAAGGCAGAGACTGGTGGATCACCGCAAACTCGGATTCTCATGTGCACTACAGCGAGGGTGGTTCTGACTTTTGGCCTGGCGAGTATTCAAAAACCTTTGTTTGGTCAGAAAATAATTACGATTCGGTGATGACAGGAATTCGCAGTGGCAACGTGTTCGTCACCACAGGAGATTTAATAGACGAGCTTTATATTACCGTCAGCGCAAATGAATTAACAAGCGCATCTATCGGCGACACTATCGAAGCACCGCTGGGCAAAGAACTCAACGTAACTATCCGCTTTCAAGATCCTAGCTCCGCTAATTTTAACGGCGACAATCCTGAGGTCACTCGAGTAGACCTCATCTTGGGGAAAATAACAGGTACTGTTTCAGACTTGAGCACAGACACTAATTCGAGCACGCAGGTCATCGCTCGTTTTACTGAGGCACAGTGGAAACAAAATGGGACTTACAAGGAAGTCAGCTACCGACTGCCAGCTTTAGACGGGGACAGCTATATTCGTGTTCGCGGCACTAACAGCGATGAGTTGGAACCTAGCCCTGACCAGAAAGGTGAATCTCCCTGGACCGAGCTATGGTTTTATTCCAATCCTATCCGCATAGAAATTAAGTGATAGCTATGTCACACAGTCATTAAGTGGCATAAGTTGAGCATGACCTAATGCTAAGTTAACTAATCCCTAACCGCGGTGGCTTCGATTTCTACGAACATCAGCGGCGCACCAAGACGGGCTATTTGAAAGGCTGAGCGTGAGGGTAGATTGGGCTGCTCATCGGTCCCGAAAAACTGGACGTAGGCTTCCATGAAGCCAGCGAAGTCCATAACTCCGTCATTGGCAGGATCACCCACTAGAAAGACCTGCAATTTAATCACATCACCCATTTCTAGGCCCATACCCTCGAGATTTTGCTCTATTTTGCTCAGCACAGACATCACTTGAGTTTTTGTATCCCCATAATAAGCTGGATTTCCAAGCTCAGCGCTGGCATCGGCTGGAGCCGGGGTTGCACCACTCAAAAACACAATATTTCCGCTTGTCACCTCTACCGCTTGGGCAATAGGAAAAGTTGAGTTATTAGGTAAAGGGTAACGTGTCACATCAGCACTGACCGCCGTTATAAACAATGAGCCAAGTGACAAAAATAAAGCTGTTTGTAGATGTTTTAAACGCATGAAGATCTCCTAGATAGACTTACAGTTAGGTTATGCACCATTCTAGCGCCAAAATACCCTAGAAACCTATTTATCCGACTAACCCGTGTTTATCTCCTTAAGCTGAAGCCATCTTTAATTCGTAATGAACCCGTGTTAAATTTCGCTACTTAATGACAACAATAATCAGAATTAGAGCGGAGAGTTAAATGAAAATTACTTCATTGTGGGCTAATGCAGCTGCAGCTTTACTCCTTTGTAGCAACGTGTTTGCGCAAGACAAAGGCGTCATCGGACCGAGCCCCTACGAGTTTATCACCCAGAGCTGGATGCAGCCCTTTGCCGAAGATGGGTTTACCTGGGGCGGCAATTCCAGCGTCTTTGTGGAATCCAACGAACGAATTTTTCTATTACAGCGCGGTGAAACCGAACTGCCCGACCCTCTCCCCGATAACTACACGAACTTTGCCGGTTCTATGGGCTGGAATGTCTTGCGAGGCCGCGGACGGGTGTGGCGAAACTGTATCTACATCATCAACAGCGATGGTGAATTGCAGGAAGTATGGGACCAATGGGATCATCTGTTTACAGGAACCGATGGACCCGGGCCCCATCGTATTACTCAAAACCCATACGACCCAGAAAAGAAAGTCTGGGTTATTGATGAAACCGGCCACATTATCTATGTGTTTTCAAACGATGGCGAAGATCTGTTAATGACGCTCGGTGAAAAAAACGTCGAAGGCAATGATGAAACTCATTATTCACTTCCTCAAGACATCGTTTTTCTGCCGGACGGTAAATTTTTAGTAGGTGATGGTTTAGGTAATAATCATAGAATTGTAGTGAGAAATGCCGATGGCTCTTACCATTCTGAGTTTGGCGAAGCTGGCACTGAACCCCATCAGTTCACAAGCGTGCACAGCATGGCTTTTGGACCAAATGAAATGTTATATGCGCTAGATCGTGACAATAAGGATGTGAAGGTTTATCAACAAACAGCCGCAAGAGCCTCAAGCGACTACCCAATTTTTGAGTACCAAACTACTTGGGGCGGCCTTGGCTTGCCTCTGGATGTTTATGTAAGCGCAGAGAGCGCCTGGGTAACCGATTTGCAACCGCCCAAAGTTGTGCAGTTTAATTTCGATGGTAGCCGTGAATATACTTGGCCTCTACCAACTGAAGGAGCAGATTTCTGGATAGAGATGCACTCAATGTCAATTGATGAGGATGGCAATCTTTACGGTACTGACAATCAAGCAGGTCGGCCTCAGAAGCTTGTACCAAGAAGTGATGCCAACCCTAAACATGTTGTGAAAAAGCAGTATATTCCTCAGTAACAGGCGCATCGGAACGATAAATCGCTAGCAGTCAGCAAAGCGAAAAAAAAGGCGAACTTAAGATTCGCCTTTTTTTTCGCCCTTAATTTTAAAAACATAGTTTTTTAATCATAGCGATGTTGCCGGCTATTAGTGCTGATAACTATTTCCTTATTCCACTGGCCTTGTCTGGGTCTTAGTCAGAACTGCAGCATTCATCACTATTGCTCAACTTTAAAACCTGACCAAGAACTATGTCCTATATCTAGTTAGAAGAAATCTTTTCTTAATCCACTGACCCTATAAAAGATTTGATAGGAACACACACCTAATGGAAATTAACAAAGACATGAAAGTCTTTGGCGTAGACGACCACTCAAACCAAACACTAATGGCCGCGTACTTGAAGAATGCGAGCTTTGCCACTCATTTATTAGCAAGGCAAGAGGTGTTAGATGGCTTCACTACTGTCTCGCAAAATTTAACAACTGCTCCTCCTATAGCCATGATTTCTGCAACAAATACCGCCAAATATATTTCCCAAGCCAAAGGCAGCCCCTTGCTTAAAGACTTAATGATCAAACTAATTAGTAACGCTGCGCTAACCAAGTTGAGCTCCATACCAAGGCTATGTGATTATTTTGACCAACATAAAAACGCAAACATGAATAAGTTACCCGGTTCTACAAACTAGAAGAGTTTTTGCAGCCCCAATTTCGGCTTGTCACTCTGACCGAGGCCGTTGCTACAGCACTAGCAATTGTTAAAGTTGCTGCTAATATCAACGGCCTCATCCGCCACTAAAGACAATCGCTATATGAAAAAGAGCAAAGCGGTTTTGAAACGTAATTTTTCACTGCAGGCAGCTGACAACTTAAGTTTTTCAGAAAAGCAAATAACTTTACTACAGGCCATTGATCGCTGCGGATCCATTAGTGCCGCTGCCAAGGATATTGGCATTAGTTATAAGACAGCCTGGGACCGCGTGGAATCCATGAATAACCAGTCTAGCCAGGCCTTGGTAAAAAGGTCTGTGGGAGGAGCTAAGGGTGGTGGCACAACTCTGACAAAGCTAGCTCAAAATATTGTTTTCGGGTTCATCAAAATTCAGCAGGAGCATCAACTCTTATTAAACAACTTAAGCACCGATGTTTCCTGCGTCACCGATTTTGCAAATTTTTCGCGCAAAAACCGAATGAGGTCCAGCGCTAGAAATCAATTTGGTGGCACCGTTGAGAAAATAACTAGGGGGGCTGTAAACACTGAAATAGAACTAAAACTAGGTGACTCTCTTACGATTGTAGCCACTATTACCAACGACAGTCAGCGCAATTTAAAATTGAAGAAACATGATTCAGCGACAGCCCTAATTAAATCTTCTTGGATTCTGCTAAGTACCGATGTGTCTATAGCCACTAGTGCGCGCAATAATATCGTAGGCCGGGTATTGCGCCTTAAAAAAGGCGAAGTGAATAGTGAAGTTGTGATGGACATAGGAAATGAAAAAACACTTTGCGCAATCATTACTAATACCAGCGCTGAAAATCTCTGCGTAAAGAAAAACCAAACACTGCTCGCTTTATTCAAAGCTTCGAGCGTGATTTTGCTTACAGACTAACGCGCGACTGCTACAGATTTTATTTGAGCCCAAATCGAACTACCTACCTGCAGCTTTAGCTCTTCAACAGATCGATTTGAAAGCCGAGCAAGCAAGACATCCTCTCCTACTTGTAATTTTAGTAAAGCTATAGCATCGCCATCTTTCGAAATTTCAGAAACGGTAGCCTGCAGCCTATTAAGTATGCTGCTATCTTTGTGATCGCTTAGTGCAATACTGACATCACTTGCCAGCACTCGAACTCTAACATTATCACCAATTTTGTCATTTCCAGCTTTAAACCAAAGCGTGCCATTTTTAAAACTAACCTTAACTAAGCCCCATTTTTCGTTTACCTCGACAACCTTACAGTGCAACACCACACCCCGATTAGAACCGAGCTCTGATGACAAATCTAATTGAGTAATCACCTCATTCAAAGGCCCCTGTGCTGCTACCTTTCCGTTATTTAAAACCACTAGAAAATCCGCTAGTCGAGCCACCTCATCATCTGAGTGAGTCACATAGAGAATGGGAATTTGAGATTCGTTTTGCAGCCTCTCCAAATAGGGAAACAATTCCAACTTCCTTTCACTATCTAGTGAAGCCAATGGCTCATCCATCAATAGCAGCTTAGGCTGTAATAGTAGCGCCCTTGCTATCGCGACTCGCTGGCGTTCACCACCAGAGAGCTGCGCTGGCGTTGAATTAAGCTGTTCCTGTATCCCCATCAGTTCAATAACTTCTTGTAGATGAGACTCAACTACTTTCTGCTTAGTATACTTGTGTGCCAATAGCAGGTTTTGACGTGCAGTTAAATGTGCTAACAAGCTCGATTCTTGGAATACAAACCCGATATCTCGCTGATGTGTCGGCACAAACAGTGACTCAGATTGCCAGCACCGCCCACCGACACTCAAAAACCCACTGGCGGACTTCTCTAACCCGGCTATGCATCGCAGCAAAGTAGTTTTGCCAGAACCAGACGCTCCATAGATCGCAGTGACGCCACTAAGAGGCAGCGCTAAATCAACGTCGAGTATAAAATCTCGCGCTTTTTTATGCGCAAAATTCAAACATATCGATATCTGCTCTGATTCGCTCAAACATGTTTTATCAACTGATTTCGAGCCTGATATAACCGAGGACTCAATCATCTCTTAGCTCCGGGTTCATTCCTACTTATAGAGGTGTATACAACCAAAAGTACGCAGAATGAAAATAGGACCATAGCCGCAGACAGCCAATGAGCCTGAGCATACTCAAGTGATTCAACGTAGTCGTAGATTTGCACTGACACAACTCTCGTTTGACCTGGAATATTCCCGCCTATCATTAGAACTACGCCAAACTCCCCGACCGTATGCGCAAAACCGAGAATAGATGCGGCTACAAAGCCTGGTTTTGACATTGGAATGGCAACAAAAAAGAACGCCCGCCACGGACTCAGCCTCAATGTTGCCGCTTGTTCCAACGGTCGATCACCGATAGCTTCAAATGCATTGTGAATTGGCTGCACTACAAAAGGCAGCGAATAAAAAACAGAACCAACAACCAAACCCCAGTATGAGAAAGGTAAAGTTCCTAAACCTAACCAGCTTGTAAATTGGCCTATCAACCCGTTAGGCCCCATCGAAATTAATAAGTAAAACCCTATTACAGTAGGTGGCAAGATCAAGGGCAATGCTACTAAGGCGCCAACTGGCCCTTTAAGCCAAGATGTCGTCCTTGCTAGCCACCACGCTATCGGTGTACCAATCAACAGCAGAATCAGCGTGACGGTTGAGGCTAAGCGCACGGTTAACCAAATTGCTGTGATATCGCCTTGTGTAAACATTATTTTTGTCCTAGGGAGCTCAGCTGGGCCAAAGCATCTAGCTGGCCTGCGATGCCAAGCGCCAGACGCCGATAGCCAAAAGATTCAATTAGTTTGCCAGCTGAATTGCTTTTGAGGAATTCAATGAACGCAAGTGACGCTTTGTTTTGCGCTCCTCGCTCGAGCAGCAAGCTGTCTTGAGCGATTGCCTCATGATACTCACTAGGGACAAGCAAATAATTTGTCGCTTGCCTGCTATTTTCACCTCTTACTTGAGAATAAGAAACGAAGCCAATATCAGCATTACCTGTAAAAACAAATTGATATGTTTGAGATATATTTTCCCCTTGTACGAGCTTGCTTTTTACCCGTTCCCAAAGCCCCATCGACTCTAAACTTTGCTTAGCGGCTAAACCGTAAGGTGCTAACCGTGGATTGGCGATGGCAATGACGCTGAAATCTTCATTCAATAGAATTTCTTCTATATTCAAGTTAGCTATAGCTTTGTTGCTCCCTTTATTGCTCCAAAGTGCCAACCGACCAATTGCATAAGTCATTTGAGAGCCCGCTACCCCATAACCGTCTTCAATCAAGCGCGCTGGCTTAACCGAATCTGCTGACAGAAAGACATCGAATGGTGCACCGTTTGTTATCTGTGCAAACAAGCGGCCGGAAGACCCGTATACCACCCGCAATTCATGCGGGCTTAAAGCCTCAAACTCTTCTATCAAAGCATTCATCGGCGCAACGAAGTTTGATGCAACAGCGATAGTAGCCTGTGCAGCTACAGCTCTACAGCTCAATGTCAGAAGACATGGAAGAATAAATAGCTTTATAAAAAGCGATGCTCTTGCTACCGACATGCAAAACTTACCTCAGGACAATTTAATCAAGCGTTATATAGTAGTTTATATAACGAAGATGCTCAAATTTGAATGCTTTGTCGGCCAAAGCAGGTCTTTAAAGGCTATACTAATCAACTAAACAGGTAATATAGAAAACCTGACAACGTATCTGGCAAATAAGAAGAACATTATGGAAAAGATAAGCAGAGACAATTTACACCCAGTTCGCACCCTAAATTTGCTATCTGCGCAGGAAATCAAAGGCCTGATGTCATCTGAGCATGAAGTTAAAAACCTGTTTAGAGAATGCGCATTAGCGGTGTTGAACACAGGCAACGACCAAGACGACGTGACTAAGCTGTTGGAAGCCTTTCAGGACTTTGAAATAGAAGTCATCCCTCAGTCTCGCGGCCCTGTGATATCTGTAAAGAATGCACCGGCCTCTGCTTTTGTGGACGGCAATATGATTAGAGGGATTCAAGAACACCTCTTCTCGGTACTAAGAGATATCGTCTATGTGAATTATTCCTCCATCGGTAATTACGATCTAGCAAGCAGGCGCGGAATAACCGACGCCATATTCGATATATTACGTAATGCAGACATCGTTAAACCTAACCTAAGACCTGACCTCGTAGTTTGCTGGGGAGGACACTCGATTGGCAGGACCGAATACGACTTCACTAAAATAGTTGGTTACCAACTAGGCCTTAGAGGCCTCAACATTGCTACCGGATGCGGGCCTGGCGCCATGAAAGGGCCAATGAAAGGCGCAACTATTGGCCATGCCAAACAGCAGCAGAACTTACGGCGGTACATCGGCATTACCGAACCTGGCATTATTGCAGCCGAAGCACCAAACCCTATTGTTACTGAACTGGTAATTTTGCCCGACATAGAAAAGCGCTTAGAAGCCTTTGTGAGGCTCGCTCATTGTATTATTGTGTTTCCAGGCGGTGCCGGAACGACAGAAGAACTGCTTTATATCCTTAGCATACTTATGCACGAACACAACAAAGGTCACCCGTATGGATTAATACTCGCCGCCCCCGAAAAAAGCAGCGAGTATTTCCATGTATTAGACCAGTTTATTCGGGACACCCTTGGCGTAGAGGCCACAAAGCACTACGAAATTATAGTAGGTGACAGCGAAGCGATTGCTCGCGCAGCGAAGAGTCATGTTATTAATGTAAGAAAGCATCGTATGAAAAGCGGCGCAGCCTATGGCTTTAATTGGGAGCTATTCATTCCTTCCGAATTACAGACACCCTTCCAGCCTACCCATGAAAATATGGCAGCACTGGAACTAACTCGAGACATAAGCCCATATCAGCTGGCGTCAAACCTGAGAAAAGCTTTTTCTGGAATTGTTGCCGGTAATGTTAAATCATTTGGTGTTAAACAAATAAAAGAGCTTGGGCCTTATCAAATGCAAGGCGACCCGGACATCATGCAGAAATTGGAAGACTTACTGGAATCTTTTGTAATTCAGAAACGTATGAAAATTGATTATGTAAATTACACGCCTTGTTGGTCTATTAAAGAATAGGCATGCTCACAAAAGAAACTCCTAGCTCATAAAATAATGAACCAGTTTAAAAGACAATAAAGAGAGCAAAACACAATCGGTAGCGGGGTAGTGGCGACTATTCTCTGCCACACCTCCAAGACAAAAAAACCAACTCCTTAGCGTAACTGAAACACTATAATCGGAAGTATAAGATCATCGATGGTATCTTCGTGAATGCTACTAACTAAGCTTGTAAAGCTAAATCACGAGACTTCACTCTAATTGAATTAATGGTAGCCCTTGCCATAGAGGGACTGCTAACGTAAATGGCGTTGCCCGCTTTTCAGCTATACCCTGACACAATCAGATTCTCAAAAGCTATAGTTGCAATCAATACAATGAAAATCCAGTGCCAGCTGCCGAACTACTCGAGTGAAATTTGCAAGCGAGCATTGGCCACCGACCCAGCTTTAACGTTTGCTTTAGATGGCCACGCACACAACTAAGTGCTACTTAGATAAGCCAGCGGCTTCTTCCATTTCTAACCTGCGGGCTCCTGCAAGAATACCAGGCATCGCATAGTTTCCTTCGTGACACGCATATTCATACAACCCATCTTTGGTGGCATAAAAGCTCAATTCGGCAGTCCAAGGCTGACTGTAAATATTGCTATCTTCTACAGTGAATTGATAAAAAATCTCATTGTCGGAATAGCGACTAAAGCGTTCTATAATTTGTCCTGTTTTGGTTATCGGAACCGAACTTTGACTTAATTGCAGAGGATGAATATTTACAGTTTCCACAACTAGCTGATCATTCTCATACCAACCGACAGAATCTCCGAACCACGGCTCCAATGGAGCTGGCCGTCGATTAGCTCTGGCTTGTTCTGGTGAATCAAAAATTGGAATGATACGAGCATCATGTACCATCTCTGCCAATATCATGACATAGTCGTCTGTTTGCACAAATTGATAAGTATTGTTGTACAGCGCTCCCATCATGCCAGGCCCAGCCTTATTCCCAAATCCCAACAAACAGCGCTCAGCATTGGGTATAGCTTCGGGGCCTCGAGAGTCGCCAAATCCGGTAGCATAGCGAGAACCAAAGTCGCGTCGGTTGAAGTCATACTTTGGGTCGCTCAACCGCGGCACTTGCCCGTCTTCGGGGTTAACGACATAAGATGTACGAAATTCACCCTTAATTAAGGCCAGATTAGAACCCGGTTCAACCCAGAAATTGTTATAGGCTCTAACGCCAAAGTCATCCGCTGATGCTGACGGCGTGTTGTTAATGCCATCCCCTTCATCAAGACCACCCTCAATCCCGGCTATTGGCGTACTTGCGGCAATAATTAGCGCTTGCTCTGCAGAAACGATAAGCGATTCCACACCGTTCGGACGAGAAAGCTTGGTTAACGACGCATTCGTCCATATGCCGCCTAAGTCGGGCCGCTCTGAATTCTGAGCTATTGCGGGAGAATAAATCGCTGAAAATACAATCAAAGTGGCGCCGATCTGCGCAGCCTTCTTTAACAAGTTGGTCATTCACTACCTCCTGGAGACTGATCTCTTAGTTATGTTGTAAGTTCACCCCACTGTTAGGCTGGCCATGCTGGCGGAGCACTGGTATAGGATATTCATAATCTCGACTCAATTCATACCTATTCGGAATGAAACACACAGCCTAATAGCCAAACTGTGCTTTATAGCCGCAGCCTTGATCTTATAGTATTTCCGGGGCTTCATGTAGATAATTAGAATGATAGGTATGTGGCAACCTGAGCTTAGTTTATTATTTAGGCCAAAATGAATTAGCATCCTAATACTGTTAAATCACTAATATGCAGATTTAAATCAGCTTCGATAAAAAAATACCGTAACCTTATAGGCTCTCAGGAGGTGCTTGTGGACAGTATTGATCAAGAGAGGCACTATGCTCACCGCCAAAGCTTTAAAGGCTTGAGCCGAAGAACATTCATTCTGGGGCTCTCAGCGGCACCGTTGATACACTCGCTTAATCTCAGCGGCAGTGCTGCCATTGATTTTGATAAAAACAACATCAAAGCACTCACCTTCGACGTGTTTGGCACCGTGGTGGATTGGAGAGGTTCGATTATCCGAGAAGGCCAACTGCTTTCCTCTAAAAAAGGCAATGGCGTTAACTCAGGCAAATCTGGCCGGGGCGAAGCTGATTCCGATAAAGTTGAGTTGGATCAAGCACAGTGGGATAAAGTTGACTGGGCCGCCTTTGCTGACGCTTGGCGCGCAGGGTATGGACCCGCCATGAACAAAGTGCGCACCGGAGAAATACCCTGGACAACCATCGATGTCTTGCATCGGCTTATCCTAGATGAGCTTATAATCGAGTTTAGCCTACCCAATTTATCGGAAGTCGAGCGCACTAACTTCAATAGAGCCTGGCACAGACTAAGCCCATGGCAGGATACCGTCGCCGGTCTCCATAGATTAAAATCTCAATACATTATTACCACCTTATCCAATGGCAATGTATCGCTACTCACCAATATGTCCAAAAATGCAGGTCTGCCCTGGGATGCCGTTTTATCAGCCGAACTTGCCGGCCACTTCAAGCCCCACCCAAGAGCCTACCTAAAAGCAGCAGAACTGTTAGATCTAGAGCCACGGCAAATATTAATGGTGGCAACTCACCCAAGTGACTTACGAGCAGCAGCCGAAACGGGTTTACGCACCGCTTATGTAATCAGGCCGCTAGAGAGAGGCCCGAACAAACCGGTTAATAGAAACCCGAAAGGCGATTTTGATATCGTCGCTGAGGATTTCCTCGATCTAGCCCAGCAACTCGGGGTCTAAACGGCATAGCGCAAGTATTGAGGCATTACACCCGAAAAATGCCTCTTAATCAGATCTGCGCTTAACGTCCTGTTCTTGCCGATAAAATTGCCCATAACACCGTTTTTCTTACTCAGTGGCGTAGGTGTCCAGGATACCCATTTCCTGTGCTAATCCTCTGTGTTTAGCCCCTGCATTGACCCGCTGCCTACCCCCACTGTTTATCCCCAATCCCTTCTAGAACCGATAGCTCTATTACAAATTGTTATACTTTAAGACCCCAAAATTGTTTTTCTAGCCCTTAGTTGTGTGCATACTGCGCCTCATGCCCTGCAGTAGCTTATTGGGTGCACTCAGATGCTTGATCGGAACAGGCATCTAGAAAAATAATAACGGAGCCCACATTCAATGAAAGCAGTATTTTCCTCACGTAAATTAGGTCTGGCCATCAGCCTGACAGGGATCTTAATAGCAAGCTTAGGCCCCTCAGCATTAGCTCAAAACCAACCTACCACTGCAGACGATTCCACCGTTACTTACCCTGCTAGCTTCTTTGCCCAATTCCAGCCCTATTCTGTCAACGATATGTTAGTTCGTATTCCGGGCATCAACCTCGCCCTCGGCGGAGGCGGTGCCGGTAGCGCAGACGGCAATCGCCGCGGACTTGGCGCTGGCGGCGATCAGGTGCTCATCAACGGACGCCGCATAGCCGGTAAAGGCAACGAGGGTAACCAACAGCTTTCACGGATTCCTGCCACTGAAGTGCAGTATATCGAAATAATTCGCGGCACCTCGGGTGATCTGGACGTACGCGGTGGCACTCAAGTTATCAATATAGTGCTGCTGGAAGCTGAGTCCAGCACCTCCTATGCCTATGAAATCAATATGGACCGCTATCAAGATGGCAAATACCAGCCGGGTGGGAAGTTTTCTGCAACCGGTCAAAATGGCGGTTTTAACTATTTTCTCAGTGCCGAGCTTGAGCCTCGCTGGGAATTTCGAGATGGCTTTGAAACCAGCTTCAATCTAGATAACTCTCGTAACGAAACGGTAAATCGAGACCAAGGTCAAGATGCCTGGCCCACAGCGTTTGCAGCAAACTTGGGCTATGAGTTTAACGAGCGCAATATTGCTAACTTGAACTTTCGGCTTACCAATAATGATTTCACTTCCTACGCCGACCGCATCATCACCAACTTTCGGGTAGACCCAGCCACTGTCAACGTCGAGCGTGATGAAATACCAACCGAAGATAGCTCTTGGGAAATTGGCGGCGACTACATGCACGTGTTCGAAAATGGCAGTCGCTGGCGAACGCTGTTTATTGTCAACGAAGATGAAACCGATGAACTGCGCGATCGCCTTCAAATTGATGGTGCTGCAGTTACTAAAGATTTATTCCTCGCCAATTATGTGAATACTCAAGAACGTATTATCCGCTCATCCTATGTGTTTAATCTTAATGACTCGCTCTCTTTGGAAGCTGGTGTGGAACGAGCGCAAACCATACTGGATACCTCTTTACAGCTCGGCCTGCTGGACACCGATGCAGATGTCCTAACAGGTGACCCACGGTTTGCTGGTCTATCCCCGGTCACCGACGCCAATGGCACAGTAGAAGAACTGCGCTATGAGTATTTTGCCATCAACAACTGGCAAATTAATGACCGCATGAGCTTGGAGACAACCCTGCTGTTTGAAGAGAGTGAAATCTCTCAATCCGGTGACATATCAAGATCCCGTAGCTTCACTTTTTTTAGACCCAGAATCGATTACCGATTCGATATTACGCCGTCAATCCAGCTTCGAACTACGATAGAGAAGGATGTGGCTCAGCTCAGTTTTTCTGACTTTACCGCTAGTATCGACTCCTCAGACGATGAGCAGAATGCCTTCGAAGGCAACGCTAATCTCCGCCAGACGCAGTCTTGGCGCTATTCGACTAACTTAGAATATCGACTGCCGAATGACGCCGGTGTATTGAGTGGCAACCTGTTCTATAACGATTTTGATGACTTAATCGACAACGTGGATGTATCAACCGATACTCAAATTTTGGGGGCTAGAGGCAACATCGGCGCCGGCGAGCAATATGGTATCAACCTGAATAGCAGTATACGTCTACTGATGTTTAATCAGCCAAATATGCTTTTTACTGCAGGATTGAATATTGAAGAGTCCAACCTTACCGACCCTTTTTTAAACATTGAACGTGAACGTTCGATGCGCGGTGGCGGTAGCCGCTACAGTTTCGGCTTTCGCCATGACATACCTTCGCTCAATAATATGAACTGGGGATTTAACTATCGTCGTGAGTTTTATAACGATTTCAAAGTATTCGATGTCGATAAAGTAGAACGCTATCCAAAATTCGGCTCTATCTCCAGCTGGGCTGAAGTTCAAGCATGGGGTGGTTTGGTATACCGCTTCGAGTTCCGAGACTCACGAGATCGCTGCCGCATTCGTACTCGCTACATCAATGGTACAATTGCGAACGGGCAGATTGACGAAATTGAAGACTCCTGTTCCGATGCTGGACCAGTTCTAGCCCTCAAGATACGTGGCACATTTTGACCCCGCAAACAGCCGAAAACTAAGCCGCTAATGCTTGCACTAGGAAAAGGAGCGACGCCCCTGTTCCTAGTGATTCGCGCTGTGTTTAAACATAAAGTCATATGGGGAGATCGCGCTTCTTTTTTATTCTCTCTCGGTCTTTTTACCTTCTCAAAAGCCGAGACTTTCTTAAAAGCCAGCCAATAGATTGTTTGCTACGCTCACTAAACACATGCATGCCTTTAGGGTGAATAGAATGTGCGGCTGTCGCGGGCACTAAATAATGTCTAGATTAATGACACCAGCAAGGCTGCACAAAATTCTAAAACCAGTAATTACAATTAAGCGATGTTGCTTTCGTGTAAGCTATTCCCTAAAAAGCCATGTGTAAGATAATCCAGTCTCCGAACAAGTTGTTGACACATCTGACCTCGAACCCCCGCACCGTAAAAATAGACTCAGCACCGGTAATGGATGGCGTATTAGATGACCCTGAGTGGCAAGAAGCATAAGGCACTTCCACCAGATACGTCCTGGCAGCAGTGCCGAGCCGCCAGAGCCCACTGAGCTATAGGTTTTTTATACAGAAGATGCGCTGTATGTTGCCGCTAGCATATATCACAGAGACTCCGAGCAAATTTCCACCCCCCGCATTTGCTATGGGCAAGACCTGTCCTTTCAGGATCGCTTGGTAGTAATACTCGACCCATTTAACCAAAGCAGGACCGGATATCGCTTTGAGACCAATATCTACGGTATGCGCTACGATGTGCTATATCAAAGCACAACGCCTTTGTGACTTGATTGGAACGCTACCGGACATCGCAGCTAACCTTGAAAACAACAACTCGATTCAATTTTTTTGCCGAGAAACGTTAGTTTTTTCAACTTAAGCCTTAAGTTTCGCTATCGATTTAGATTCTGATTGACAAAAAGCATGAAGTAGCGCCAGATGCGCACCCGGCAAGTCGGTCTAGGGGATTGCTTGTTTACCCTTTTATCAGAACACCTACAGACTAATATTAGTTCCTGACAAGTCTTAGAGCACAGACTGCGGTCCATTTATATATACGAGCAACGGCACATGAGCGATAACTCAGTTGATACAGATTTAGAAATACCCGATGGCCACCAGCTAATCGAATTGACAAGAGAGCCCATAGAACTTTACAAAGTGCTGAAATTCGAGAACGCGGTCGGCTCTGGCGGAGAAGCCAAAATGGTAATCGGCTCTGGTCTCGTTTTGGTAAATGGGCTCGTTGAGACTCAAAAGCGCAAGAAAATTTCAACCGGAGACACAATTGAGTTTAATGAAAACAAATATTTCATCAAGCTCTCATCGACGGCTCAAAGCCCTGTCCCAAAGATACCTAAAAAGACCAATCCTGCCAAAATAAACACAGCGTCTAGAAAACCTATTACTGCTCTGCGCAAAGAAGGAAAGAAATAATGACTGGAAATGATTGTTTACGACGCATTCGTTACATACTAGATCTAGATGACCGAAAAATGATTAGTGTTTTTGCTGAGGCGCAGCACACGGTTACTAGAGAGGAGATCAGCGCCTGGCTTAAGAAAGATGATGACCCTGATTATGAGTTATGCAACGACACTGTGTTCGCGTTATTCCTTAACGGGCTAATCAACTTGAAGCGCGGTAAAAAAGATGGTGTTCAACCTGAGCCCGAAAAAAGGTTAACCAACAACACAATATTTAGAAAGTTGAAAATTGCTTTTAACCTTCAAGCAGAAGAAATATTGTCAATCCTAGCGTTGGCTGATCTACGCATTAGTAAGCATGAACTGTCAGCTTTTTTTCGCAGAGCAGATCATAAACACTATCGAGAGTGTAAAGATCAAATTCTCCGCAATTTTCTAATGGGAATGCAAATTAAGCTGCGCGGGAAAAATGAGTCCGAATCTGACGAGCCAGAAGAATCTGTTTATGATTTGACGTACCAATCAACAAGCACAGAATAGATCTGTGCTTGTATATAGACAGCTAATACTGGCTGTTAATCTACATTTTCTAGGTGCTAGGGTTTTAGTTTTACACTTCAAATGCTAGGTGCACTCGTCAGCCCTACCTTTACTGTGCAGCAGCGCATTAATCTCGAACAGACACGTACACTCAAACTGAAATTATAATCTTTGCACGCAATCGCCTGTGAAATTCTATGGCGATGGTGCTACTTCCTGTGCAAGCACACGAAACCCAAATAGTTTATAGAAATTGGCTCTGCTTGTTTGAACTAGATTTCAGCAACGTTGTCTTTATAGCTTCCAAAAAAAAATCCCATTCAGTAGAACTGAATGGGATTTTTAGTATCGATTAAAAACTACGACTCTTCGCTAGCCTCTTGGAACTCAACATGTATCTCTAACTCAATTTCATCACCAACACCAAAGGAGGTGAATCTATCTAAGCCAAAATCAGACCGCATAAATTTACCCCCTGCGGAGAAACCCATGGTGTAACTGCGAGTTAGGAAATTTCGACCACCGCCATTAAAGTTAATTTCAAGCTGCACCGGTGCGGTAACGCCTTTTAACGTTAAATCACCTTCAAACAAAAAAGTATCTTCATCAACTGTCTCAACTAAAGATGTCGATCTATAAACAACTTGAGGAAATGTTTCTGCGTCAAACCAGTTTGAACCAAGTAACTCCTCAGAAAAGGCTTCATTATTGATATCCAAACCAGCTACGTTGATGACAACTTCTAGTGAAGAATTTTCAATATTTTCAGGATCAAAATCCAATGACGCATCAAAGTCATTGAATCGACCAATGAATGTTGAGAATCCAAGGTGGTTAATTTTCCATAATAAAGTGGCATGCTCTGGATCAAGCACATACGCACCAGAACGTAATTCAGTCACGTCGGTATTAAAATCAGGAGTCAGCAATCTATCACACGATGCCAAGAAACCCGCACAAGCCATAATGAGCCCAAACTGACAAACTTTTTTAGATGATCTGTAAAACATTGAAATAACCTATTAATGTAGACTTAACTAATTATTGAGAAACAGCGCGCACATCAACCCTGATAGTCACTTCATTAGGAATCTCACCTGTGCCAGCCCAGTATCCTTGACCTACACCATATTCGAGACGGTTAATTGTGACTTCACTGGTAAGGTGAAAGCTTAGCTTGCCGCCTTCCATGTCGACGTCCAGGTTAAACGGGAAGCTCATTGGATTGGTTTGATCACGAATTGTCAAAGTGCCTTCGGATACAAATGAGCTCAATGACTCTAGGCTGCAGCTCTGCGCTTTAAAGCTCGCCGTAGGCCACTGGTCCACATCGAATAACTCATAGTCATGCAAGTAATCCAACGCTTCAGGGGAGTCAATACTAATGTCAGCAATTGGAATCGTTACTTGAAAATCACAAGCGGCAGGGTTCATCGGATCGATATTGAATATCCCTTCTACATTTCTAAACTCACCCTCGTAAGGGTCGCCACCAAAAGTATATTCGAAAATAACACTAGACTGTTCAGTGTCGAGCACCCAGGTAGCTGCCTGTACCGGTAAAGTGACTAGCAGAATAAGCGGCGCTAAAGCCACTCGGTATAACAAAGTTCGCATAGTAAAAATCTCTCTATTAAAAAATTATGGTAGTGCGTAAGCTACGATTTCCGCAGCAGAGCCGCTGCCGCTAACAGTCATAACTAAATACTGTTTGCCATCATGCTCATACGTCATAGGCACGCCGGTTTGCGTATTGGGCAAGTCGATCTCGGCAATTATATCGCCAGTCAACTTATCATGAGCTCGCAGCGTAGGTCCGCCGCCCACTCCTTCACCGATGAACAATAATGTTTTAGTCACCAACAATCCCGAACGTGTAGCAACACCCGTACGAGGTATATCAAGACCGGCTAAAGCCGCATTATTAGCAATACGATCTGGCGTATCGGCGTTAGCTACCTGAAAAACGTGCTCGCCACTGTTCATATCAATTGCGGTTACACGGCCATAAGGAGGCTTAACTAAAGGTAGGCCTTTGATCCGTGGTACTCGCACACCATAGGACTGACTAAAATCGACGTCAGAACCATCGTCTTTAGCAACTGATAACAAGGCTACATTAGTTCGCGAAGGGATATACAAAATACCTGACTCAGGATCCAGTGCAGAACCTTCCCAATTAGCGCCACCGATTGCATCGGGCAAGCTCAATGTTCCAACTGTTCCATCAGCAGCATCTGCCTGCGATGGCGGCGCATAAACATTTGAGTTAGTTCGGAAACGTTGAATAGCTTCTAAAGCCAGTCCGCGAAGCTCAGGGGTAAAATCAATCAAGTCATCCTCAGTAACACCCTGACGATCGAACGGCGCAGGTTTAGTAGGTACCGGCTGCGTTGGTGAATACCATTCACCGGGCACATCACCTGCCGGTACCGGCAATTCCTCTATCGGCCAAATAGGCTCGCCCGTCTCACGGTCAAAGGTATAAACCCAAGACTGCTTGGTTACTTGCATAAGCACTTTGCGGCCATTAGGTAGATCGGCCAGAACTGGTGCAGAGGGGTTATCCCAATCCCAGATATCGTGATGAATTAACTGATAATGCCACTTACGCTCGCCAGTGGTGATATCAAGTGCCACCACACTATTGGCAAATAAGTTATTTCCAGGGCGGTCACCACCGAAGCGGTCGCCGGTGGCTGATTCTGTCGGTAAATACACATGGTTGAGCTCTGGATCACCAGACATGGGCGCCCAAACACCGCCATTACCAGCTATTTCAGCTCCGCCATCGAGCCAAGACTCATAACCATAGTCACCGCGCTGTGGAATAGTGCGAAAAGTCCAGAGCTTCTCCCCTGTCCGCACATCAAAGGCACGAACATCGCCTTTAACATTGAATTTCGAAGGGGGTCGCATGGACACTTTATGCGCTGGACCGACTACCGCAACGTTGTTCATCACAAAAGGAGGCATAGAGGAGCCGATGTCGACATCTTCACGGCCTTCACCAAGTCTTAGCCCCTCAAACATATCTACTTGGCCATTGTCGCCGAAATCTGGATCTGGGATACCTGTTTTAGCATCAAGCGATATCAGGAAAAAGCCAGGGGTGATCATTAAAATACGAGTCTCATCGCCGTCACGCCAAAATGACAAACCTCGGCCAGAACCTTTACGGGGCGCAGCATCAAATCTTGCACCTTCATCAGGACGCCATAACCAAAGCATCTGACCCGTGCTAGCGTCCAACGCCGCAACATTTCTCGTAGCGCCCAGCGTTGTGTACAAAACGCCGCCGACTTCTAGAGGTGTAAATGTGGCATTAGACTCAGGTGTGGGGCCAAAATTGGCCGTTGAAAATCGCCATGCGATCTCTAACGAGTCGACATTTTCCGCGTTGATCTGATCCAGCGGCGAATAGCGCTGCGCACCCATATTGCCACCGTAATCTGGCCAATCCCCTGCGTACACATCAGTGCCTGACTGGCTCATCGCAGCCGGGGCCAATGCAAGGATGCTTGCGCTCAGTACGAATGACGAAATTAATCGATTCTTTTTTATCATTTTGGACTCTCCAGATTTTAATTCTCTAATTCTTAGCTCCCCTCTCGGAGCTGTCTGACCGACATGGCTATAACCCGCTAAAACTCTAAGATAGGTGTTAGCTGCCAAAAATCGCACAGGTAGAGAAGCATAAGCAATCTAATGCCTACAAGCAAGTCTTTAGCTTTTGGATTTTTAAAAACCCATAGTAATATCAATTGCTTAGCTCCACTTTTGAGTCCCTTTTTGTAATTTTTTGTAACGCCGTGTAAAGTGGCCCACTTCCCATAAACCCAACCTGCCGCGCCTTAAAGCGGTAAACCTGCAGCCGCGCGATTCATTTAAACGTTACGCACCTTAAAACCCTGCTCAACTTAAAGCCCATCACCAATTTTCACCCCCCCACTCATTGAGGCTTGCCCACAAACAGGCGACGAAGGCCCAAGTTGCTACGTTAATGCGTGTCACGCTGCTATCTAGTCTTATCGCTACGCGCCCTAGTCTTATCGCTACGCATCCTAGTCTTATAGCTACGCCTGCTATTCTTATCGCTGAGTATTCCTGTGGCTGGGCATTGTTAAATCTGTGAGATAAACTCCGCTAATCGATCTTATGCCAAACCCATCTCACGGAGACTGTTATGACGACACTATTTTTAAGGAAACTAATACTTGGGGCCACGATAGGTCTTTTTTCGCAAGTTGCTTTAGCCCAAGGTGAGGCTGATAGCCAAGCCTTAAAGCAAATTGCCAACATCGTGGCCGACCTCAACCATTTTCCTTCTGATGCCGACATGACCGCACTAGATGAAATAATGGGCAACAGTGGCATATCCCAGACTGTTCTAATAATGGCGGATACTGTGGCCAATATTGAACACGCAGCCAACGAGGAAGGCAAAGGCGCCATGGCAGCTATTCAAGCCAGTTCACAGACGTCCGACGAGGCAAAGGTGCTTGCTGAAGTTATTGAAAATGTAAGCCATAGCGCCAGTGCAGATGCCAAAAAGATGCTGACACAAGCGTTTCCATAGTAGGGCTCATTCCAAACATTTACCAAGACTCAAGTCTGTGAGCAGAATGAACCAGCCGCTTCTGCTCGCAGACAAGTGCCAATTGTCCGATCCGAGATTTTAACCAGGCAAGGTCAGTAGTTTTCCCTCCCACTTTAGAGCGATACAGCGATCAATAGCGCAGCCCCCTTTTCCTGCCTGCGGTCCCGGCCAGACAGAAACCAGGCCAACGACATGACAGGGCGCCCTTTTTTATTGCGGTTTTAACTACCCTGCCGACTACGAGCCCAGAATAGAATATACTTTCATTGTCTCTAATTTTGCAGGATCAATAACACTATGGGCAGAGCATACCAAAATCGCAAAGAATCAATGGCCAAAACGGCGGATTCTAAAACCAAAGTTTACAGCAAGTATGGCCGAGAAATTTATGTGACCGCCAAATCTGGTGGCACCGATCCAGCCGGCAACCTTACCCTGCGGGGATTGATTGAACGAGCCAAGAAAGATCAAGTTCCAACCCATGTTATCGACAAAGCTCTGGAAAAAGCATCGGGGGTGGGAGGCGAGGACTTTTCCTTGGCGCGCTACGAAGGATTTGGTCCCGCTGGCAGTATGCTAATTGTAGACTGTTTAACAGACAACCCAAACCGAACATTTGGCGACGTCAGACAGTGCTTCGTAAAAACCAAATCAAAAATTGGAACACCGGGCAATGTTAGTCATTTGTTCGATCACTGCGCCATTCTTAAACTAAAAGCGGACGATGAAGAGGCGGTGCTTGAAGCACTTCTCGAAGCCGACGTCGACGTAGTCGACATTGAGAGTGAAGATGGGTTTATAACCGTGTTTACGCCCAATACAGATTATGGCTCCGCTCGCCAAGCACTCTGCAACAGGTTTGGCGATGACAAAGGGGAAATCGACTTTGACACAGATGTTATTCAGTTTTTACCTCAGGCGACTCTTGCGTTAGCCGGTGAAGACGTTGGGGTTTTTGAAAAGCTTATTGATATGCTAAATGACTTAGACGACGTCCAAAATATTTATCATAATGTCCAAGCATAGAAATGAAATCTGTAATCTTTGATACCGACATTGGTATCGATGACGCCATGGCATTGTTATTCGCCCACTATGCAACAGACATATCCATCCGCGCCATCACAACCAAATATGGAAACGCCAGCGTTAAAGACACTACCCGAAATGCTTTGCTGGTTAAGGAAATGTTTGCCATCAGCGCGCCGGTATATCAAGGCGCATCGGAGCCAATATCGATAAGATTAGGAAAAGGTTATCCCTCACAGATACACGGTAAAAATGGCTTAGGAGACATCCAGTTCGATGAGCCGCGGCTTCAAACCGAAACATGGACAGCCGCTCGAGCCTTGGTTGAGATAAGTAAAGAAGACGGGGAGAAAATTTCAATTATTGCTGTCGGCGGACTTACAAATATCGCTGCAGCAATTGCGCTTGACCCTACATTCCCCTCAAGAGTTGGCGAGCTTATAGTTATGGGAGGCGCTTTTGGCTACAACCAGCACGCCGGCAATGTATCCCCTGTAGCGGAAGCTAATATAGCAAGTGACCCGTTAGCCGCGGACATTGTTTTTACTAGCGACATACCGACAGTAATTGTTGGCTTGGACGTTACCCAAGAAGTCATTATGGACAGTTTATTTATTCAGTCATTGGCTAACAAAGCAGGTAGGGCTGGGCAGTTTATAAAAAAAACCAACAAATACTACTTCGATTTTTACCATAGCATAAGCGGCAAAAATGAATGTCCGCTTCACGATTCAAGCGCTGTCGCCTACCTTCTTAATCCTGATTTATTCATCACAATTCGCCGGCCAGTGCGGGTGGTCACGACAGGCATAGCTATGGGGCAAACGATCCATGACGATAAACTAAACGCTTATGTGACCGACACATGGGACAATGCGACAAATTGCACTATATGTACGCAGGTGAACTCATTCGCCGTTCTCGAAATGTATCAGTCCACTCTCTCCATAGCTGGGTTAAATTAAAACACAAATGTACAAATCAGCGCTGCGCCCGATTTGGGTTGTTGGGAGTATCAACACTGACATGGTGGTGAAAGCTAATTCACTACCCCATCCAGGGCAGACGGTTTTAGGCGGTGAATTTTTTATGAATTCTGGAGGCAAAGGCGCAAACCAAGCCGTTGCAGCTGCTCGTCTTGGTGGGCAAGTTTCATTACTCGGGTGTCTTGGCCGCGATGTTTTTGGCGACAAGGCTATAGCGCGACTTGAGAGTGAAAAAGTTAACTGCAGCTTTGTCAGCAGAAGTGAAAACCTAGCCTCTGGTGTTGCAATCATTAGCGTAGATTCCACTGGCGAAAATCAAATTTCGGTAGCGCCAGGCGCGAACCAGTCAGTAAGCAAGCGGCAAGTAGATTTAGCTTTTAACTCAATTTTAAGCGGCAGCTTGATATTACTTCAATTAGAAATCCCTCTTGCTACGGTTGGCCATGCCATAGATTTAGCTCGGGCTAACAAATGCAGTGTTATCTTAGACCCTGCCCCCGCTCAACGTTTATCTGAACAAATTCTGCAAGGTCTCTACTTGCTTACCCCCAATGAATCTGAAGCGCAAACTCTAACGGGGATTAAAGTAAACTCTGTGGATTCGGCAGAAAGTGCTGCAAAATACTTATTGAGGATGGGAGTTCTAAACGTTGCATTAACCATGGGTAGTGAAGGAGTCCTGTTAGCCAGCAGCGAAGGCTGCGAGGTAATTCCCGCAACAGCAGTGCAAGCAATTGACACAACGGCAGCCGGAGATTGTTTTAACGGCTCACTGGCAAGTGCGTTAGCCAGAAGAGAAACCTTACGAGACGCGGTAATTTTCGCCTGCCGAGCCGCTTCATTTGCAGTCACAAGAATGGGGGCGCAAGACGCGATGCCAAAACAGCACGAGCTTAAACCATAAAAATACCACGCCCTGTATTACATAAAAATTTATTGACGGTTACCAAAGCTCCGCTAACCCTATGGTCAGCAAAAGTCAGCTCAGTTTTTTAATGTACGAGTAACTACCAAGGGAATAAACAGCCTCGGCACTGTCTTGGATTATCCAACCAAGCTTTTCATGAGTTTCTTCTCGATGAGGAGCATTAACAACGCATCCTTTTAGTCGAGTAACTGCGTTGCTAAAGCCAACTTCTACGTCGCCGGCTCGAATGATTTGTCCAACAGGCATATGCAGATTTATTGTTTGTAAAAACCGTGTTTAAACACGATTTCGAAACACAGTGCTTAGTTTGAACACTTAAAACACTATAACTCAAAGCAAGTGACTATGTACCGACAGTGCCGGCGATAACACTTGGAGTGTTTTTGAATAGTGATCCAGCTCAAACTTTTTTCTTATTAAAGCCAGTCTAGGCTGATGCTTTAACATCAAACCCAGACAAGCTTCATTTTCAGAAACTACTTTAGATTAACCAACACCGGGAAACTGGTAATCTGCGAAGGTTTTTCTTAGCCCCAACTTGTTAAGCTTGCCTGTTGCCGTATGGGGTAATTCATCCACAAATACCACGTCGTCTGGCATTGCCATTTTATGTAATTTGTCTTTCAGATAATCCAAGACATCAGCTGTTGTTAGGGATTTGCCCTCTCTCAAAACAACAATAAGCAATGGCCGCTCTGTCCACTTAGGGTGGATTCGGCCAATTACCGCCGCTTCCGCTATGTCCACATGGTTAACCGCAGCATTCTCAATTTCGATAGAACTGATCCACTCACCACCGGACTTAATCACATCTTTAGTGCGGTCGGTAATCTGCAAATAGCCTTCAGCGTTAATCGTTGCAACGTCGCCAGTTTCGAACCAACCCTTTTCATCTACCGGGCAGCCCTCTGCCCCTGGCACTTCGGATAGACCGTAATAGCCTTTAGCTACCCAAGGACCGCGAACTTTAAGTGCGCCAAATGCCACACCATCCCAAGGCAATTCTTCGTTGTTTTCATCGACGATGCACATTTCGATGCCAAATACGCCTCTGCCTTGCAGACACTGAAGATCAGTTATTTCAGAAGTACTTAAATTTTCCATACCTTTCTTCAAACTAAATATTGTGCCTAAAGGACTAGTTTCTGTCATCCCCCAGCCTTGAACAACGATGGCATTATGTTGTTCTCTAAACCGTTCAACAATAATTCTAGGGCAAGCGGCCCCTCCGACACTAACTCGCTCCAAGCTTGGAATAGTTTTGTTGTTTGCCTCTAAGTAGTCCAAAAGCGCCAACCAGATAGTCGGTACACCCGAGCTAAAAGTCACTTCTTCCGCTACCATGAGAGAGTGTAAAGTTTCTCCGTCAGCCATTTTTGGACCAGGCAGCACTAACTTCGTTCCCACCATAAGAGCCGCATATGGAGCGCCCCAAGCGTTAACATGGAACATAGGCACCACGGGCAAGCTGGTTACCATATTCGAAGCTCCTGTCACATCAGGGAGCGCGCCAGCAAGGGCATGCAATAAAGTTGAGCGATGGCTATACACCACTCCCTTAGGATTACCTGTAGTGCCGGAGGTGTAACACATGCCGCTAGCTGTATTCTCATCAAACTCCGGCCAAGCAAAGTCATCGGATTGGGCGCTGAGTAACTCTTCATAGCAAAGCACGTTAGAAAGGCTGGAGTCCGGCATATTTGCCTTATCGGTCAACACAATCACTGCCTCTACGCCAGTCAGGTGATCTTTCAGCGCTTCTATAAGCGGCATTACCAAAAGGTCAGCGAAAAGAAACCGATCTTGTGCGTGGTTAATTATATAAGCCACTTGCTCTGGAAAAAGTTTAGGGTTAATGGTGTGACAAACCATACCGCTGCATGAAACACCGTAATATAATTCCATATGGCGATAATCGTTCCACGCTAATGTGCCGATTCTATCGCCGAAATTAGCGCCTAAAGAATCCAACACGTTAGCAAGTTGCCGGCACCTTGCGGCAAAAGTCTTGTAATTTTGTCGATGACGCGGGTTGTCCACTGTCACCGAGACCATTTCTGTAGTCGGGAAATTTTTCTCAGCGTGGTTAAGTATTGACGAGATCATTAACTGGGAATTCATCATAGAAGCTTGCATAGTTTCTCCTTTAATTTGCGAGCTTAGCTCGTCATTATCTTCTTATTTTAGCACCAACGCGCTTTCCTGCATTTAGGCGCTCGAGACCATATTAGTTAAGGTTTGCGCCCTAACTTCTAATTTCAAATTTGGCGTATGAACGGCTCAATCTGTAGCCCTAACATACTACACAATTGGCCAGTTTATCCCAAATAAAACAAAGCTCTCCTTTCGAGTGAACCTGATATATCGGCGCTAGTCGTTACTCATTCAGGTTAAACAAGCTCAAGACTCTCAGGCTCAAGCTTCGCTGTGTTTCCGGTCATATGATAAAGCTTTTTAGCGCTAATCTGGACTTATTCATAAGTTGTATCACAATAGTCACACACTGTAACAATGTCAAAAACCACAGTAAGCCTGAGAAAAATATGGACATCACTATTAGCCTAAAAGATGGCATCCCCATCTACAGGCAAATCGCAAATCAGATCCGCTATATGGTGGCTTCCGGTATTTTGGTGCCTGGAGAAGAAATATCTCCAATTAGAGCGCTCGCGCTAACACTAAGTATTACACCAAACACCGTGGTAAAGGCCTACGCGGAACTAGAAGCATCAGCCGTGATTTATAAGCGGCGCGGCGCTGGCACCTATATTTCAGATGAGCGATCACCACTAGCAGAACAAGAGAAGTGCAAAATAATTGAGAGTCGCATAGATGCCCTGTTAGCAGAAGCACAGCAATTGAATTTCACCGAAGAAGAATTGCTTAGGATATTAAAAGACAGACAAACCATGATGAATGGTAAAAATGGAAAGCGCGCAAAGGAGAAAAATAATGACTGAAACTATTCTCGAGGTTAATAACCTTTCTTGCAGGTCTCCTCTCTCCTGCAGTCTTGTATAACAGGTGGTGTTGCTATGATAACGGTCATAGCCTTTTGTAGCGGGCTATTTTCAGATAATCTTGCTGATTTTCTTTTCAAGCCAAAGGCAACTATGCGCAGTTATCTCAGTACTAGTGCGCTGACAAGTTTACTCACCGTATTTGATATTTTGATAAACCTGCTGGAGACATCGCTATTCTTCTCAGTCTTTAATGTTTGGACCGTTATTAGTTAGAAGCAATTTTTTAGAGTGACCGCTGGGCGCGTCGCCTATATTATTCTCATTGTCGCTTTGATCTATTTCTTGACCAAAATATCTAAAGCTATAGCAGCTGGTTAACTTACAAGTTAATTAAGCATCTTTGGCTTACTATTATCTGTGGCCCACTGGCTTTGCTTTACTTTTTTAATTACCGCTTAAATGAAAACATACTCATACCCTCGCTAATGTGAATATTGCTTGCAGTGACAGCGATGGTTTTACTCGTGCTCACAGCATATCTGATAGGCGAAGACTTTTACAAAAGTGTTGCAGAGCTAGAAACCATGTTATTCAAATCAATGTGGAGCATTGCCCCTCTTTTTACCTTTGGTCTTTCTTTGGTCTTTCTTAGCTATGGGTGAGTAACGTCTGTAATGCCGCGGCTGACATTGCCAAGAGCCATCATCCTTTTGCTCCTAAATAAAGCACCTAGAAGTGCCAAGACTATTGGGCCTTTCTCTTAAGCAAGACTATAAGAAGCACCGTCGAAGCTTTCAAAAACTTCCTTAACCCGCCGAAATTTCAGCAGAATAATTTGTGAGAGCTTCTGAAACATAACGCAAAATACAAAAAAAACAAACAAAAAAGGCGTGACATCTCTGCCACGCCTTTAAAATTTACTAATTACTTCTAGCCCGTCCTGCGAACTCATGCCAATAGCTACTTCACTAAAATGCAATCGGTTTGCACTGGCTAAATAGGAGCAGTTATTTGCTCTTTTTAGTCCTTTCAGACTTCGTCTTACTGGTGTTAGCCGCCACTTTCCCACTGCTGGGATTGACCATATAACTTACGCAGTTCAGACCAAGCCAATTCTCTTCAGTAAATGGCAGGCCACTTTGAACCAGCAGACCACAGGCCTGCCAAACCCCAGATGGCAAGCCACTAGGCAACGTCGTATTGAGGATGATATGAGTTTGTTCGCCATTGACTTGCAACGAGTTATGAAACGCAATCACTCCTTCACCGGCAGATTTAACCTCACCCTGAGGAGAGAATGTAAACAGATCGCCAGATGGCAGGATCAGCGCAGCATAAGTATCGAGATTTTGATCACCGGTCACGGTCATTGTGACAACAAGTGGGTCACCTGCCACAAGAACTTCTTGGTTCACCTCCATTACAACCGCTTCGCCGATACTCATCGCGGCGCTGTTATTGGCTACCAAGGAGTAACTACCTGAATCAAAACCTTTGACCCCTATATTGATAGTACCGCGCGCAGTGATGCTGCAGGTTTCGAGATTGTCGCCTGGAATATATGGGCGACAAGTGTAATTGGATTCCGTAGGCTGACCAGACGTGCTGACATACAAATCTAAATCAGCTGTCAAACCATAGAGGCTGACTTCAGTAGCATTAGCCACCTCATAGTAAACCCATTGTCCGGATGATACTGACCCCGTGACGGCTTGACCAATAGTGAGGACCGTGTTGCCAGTTTGATTTCCGACACCGCTCACGGGTTCTCCTGTTGCCAGGAGTGAGTAATTGCCCCCATCACCAACAGCTCTGACGCCAATATAACTTGTACCTTCAGGGTCGAGAATACAGATCTCCTCCGTGGAATCCGATAAGTATGGGCGACAAACGAATTGCTCAGCGGTTGGAGTCGCCGTTCGACTAACATAAAGATCAAGATCTGCACTCAGGTCATAGAGTTTAATCGAATTAGCGCCAGTAACTTCATAGTAGACCCATTCTTGAGAAGATACTGAACCCGTGACGGCTTGACCAATAGTGAGAGCAGTGTTGGCTCCTGCGCTCACGGGCTCTCCTGTTGCCAGGAGTGAGTAATTGCCCCCACCAACAGCTCTAATGCCAATATAACTTGTACCTTCAGGGTCGAGAATACAGATCTCCTCCACGGAACCCCCAGTAAATGGGCGACAAACGTATTGCACAGAGGTTGGAGTCGCTGTTCGACTAACATAAAGATCAAGATCTGCAGTCAGGTCAAAGAGTTTAATCGAATTAGCGCCAGTGACTTCATAGTAGACCCATTCTTGAGAAGATACTGAACCCGTGACGGCTTGACCAACAGTGAGAGCAGTGGTGCCTCCGACGCTGCCTGACCCTGTTGTAGCAAGGAGTGAGTAGCTCCCTGTACCATAAGCCTTAACGCCGATGTAACTTGTACCTTCAGGGTCTAAAATACAGGACTCCTCTGTGGGACCCGAAGAGTATGGGCGACAAACGAATTGCTCGGCGGTTGGAGTCGCTGTTCGACTAACATAAAGATCAAGGTCCGCGCTAAGATCGAAGAGCTTGATTGAAGTTGCACCACTGACTTCGTAATAGTCCCATTGCCCTGCATCGAGCGTCCCTGAAGTTGTCATCCCTAGACTAAGCGTTTGCGCATTGCTTGTAACAGCCTGTGACGAGGATTGCTCACGAGCTATCAGACTAAAGCTACCGCTGGCAGAGTACGCATTAACGCCAATGAAGGTGGTGCCAGATGGATTAGTGATTGGGCAGGTTTCCGTGGTTGTTCCCGATGAGAAAGGTCGACATACATGGCTTGCTAACGTGGGATTAGCACCGTCCCCAATATAAAGATCCAAGTCAGCTGTCAGATTAAAAAGACTTATCTCGGCAGCACCTGTCACCTGGAAGTAAGACCAGCCATTCTCATCCACAGAAGCCGTAACCGGGGTATCTAATGAAAGAGCCTGGCTGCTCCCATCTCCAGATGAACCACTACTGGTTCCACTGGACACAGGCGCCGCATTAGCAACTAGGCTAAAGCTAGCCGCCTGACCCTGCAAGCCTATAAAAGTTGTCTTTGATGCGTCAACGGTGCACGTTTCAGTCGCTGACCCACCCGCAAAGGGTCGGCATTGGTAGTTACTTGTAGTTGGGCGAGCACCATTACCTACATACAAATCAAGATCAGCAGACAGGTTGAACAGGGATATGTTACTCGCGCCACTTACTTCGTAGTAAGCCCACTGACCTGCTGCAAGATTGCCGGTTATAGGTGAACCCAAAACCAACATCTCATTGACAGGATTGGGTTCAGGAACACCTGGCGCTGTAGTTCCTCCACTCATAGAAAGAGCTGGCGTATTTTCTGCAAAATATTCATGGCTATCGGCGTTGTTGATCGCTTTATTAGGGTCGGTAGCGCCGAGCTGCTTTCCAGCGCTCTGACCGTATTGATGGTCGTCGGTGCCGCCAAGAATAGTAAAATGAGAGAGCTCGTGAATAATCGTTCCAGCACGGGAATTCGTGCCAGTAAGTTCCGCCCGCCAAAATTCAGGGCACAGATATACTTCATAAGGAGAATTACCGTAGACGAATGCAAACGTAGTACGACCGCATCGCGGTGAACCGCAGGAGAATTGCAGCGTTTTATTCGCCGTCGCATCTTGAATCGCATTGAAGTGAGTTGATACCGTAGTGTATCGAGACGAAAGAAAACTACCAAACCATGTAGTATAACGCTCAGCTGTGGCACGCTGACCAACAGTCGTGTTATTTAGAGCTTCGGCAGCCTCTGTCGCCATAACTTCTGCCGCCGTTAATGCTGCGTCTATTTGAGATTGCTGACCCGCATCACAGGAGCTAAATGTCGGTGGCAGTTTGGCCTCTATTGCATCAAAACTTAATGATTGATAGCCAACAACTTTATTCGATTGCAGACTTCTCTGTATTCTGTCCGCTGAATCAAACTGGTATTCGTAGGCATTGACGCCAAATGGTATGGCGAAGTATTCAATCAATCCATCGAATTGGATTTCATAATATCCAACTCTCTCAGTTAAGTAGCCGTGTGAAATATCCAAATCTATCGATATAGAGTCTCCCGCTAGAAGAAGAATATAGTCTTCAGCTTTAGCCTCAGCTCTTTTCATATGCCGCTCTCTGTAGGGCACAGAAACTAGCTCTTTCTTACCATCAAAACTTACATTGAAATAATCACTGTTGAAAGCACCCTCTAAAGGAGTATTCCATGTCAACACTTGAACATCTTGTTTACTTTCATTTAACAGCGTATACGAAACCTGCAGGCTATCTGGGCCGATTACCTTTAATTCAGATCGTAGGCTATTAGTCTGTGCTTGCACCCCTGCACTAAGTAGCCAAACAGCTAGCAACAAGCTCTGCATCACACTGCGCTTGCTGAACTGCTCTAAAAAACCTCCAGCACCGTTCTTGCACCTGTTGGTGAAGCTTAACCCCCCAATATCCCCTAGTGTCTTCCTGTTCATTGTTTAGTACGCCCTATTGTGAAGTTAATTGATGTTCTTACAACTATTTAAATCGCAGCTACCTAAATCTTTAAACCGGCCATCTAAGTCAGTCCTACGTGCCCCCTTCATTCTGATTTTTGCCCTACCTCAATTGCGATGGTCGCCATTGGGGGAGCTGCCACTACAGATTCCTGTCCCTGATTAATAAGGGACAGACTGCCAGGCTGGTATGTAAGGGAGTAATCGCCACTGTCTTCTAAAGTATAGCCACTACTTATTTCTAACTTAACTAGCTGTGACGCACCCGGCTTGATTTCAATGTAGTCACGCGCAGAAGGGGCGCTGCGTTTAATCATCGGTCCTATGTATTGGATTTTACGACCGGCACTTTCTATGTTGAACATATCTCGGCTAAACGCCCCTTCCCAGGCCGTTCCCCAAGGCAGGAAGGACACAGCACTGAGACCGTTGTTGTGGATCTCAAAATCTGCCATCCACGGCTGGCCTGAGCCCATCTTTGAGTCTATTGTCATCGACAAAGTCAGATATATTTTTTGATGTTCGACAGTAACAAGTTCAGTAATGGATCGTTCCTGCTGCAATCCACAAGAGGACAGTAAAACAATCACTGCAAAACAACTTAAGTGTTTATAAAATCGATTCAACGAAATCTCCGATACACACTAAGATGAACAGGTTCGCCGCATATTGCCCTAATTAGTTTTTACTTCTCGCGTTTGTTTTCCAACAAATCTGGCGGCTGCGTATCCGTTTGGTTCAAGCGTGCTAAACCTGTGTATTAGCCCTTGGGTTTTGTCCGCGGGTCAGGTGCATCGCGCTCTCTAAATAAGCAAAAGATTCCATGAACGAATATACAACAAGGAAAACACAACGGCAAGCGCGACGCTCAAGCTTAAAAAAAGTATTTTAACCATATTTCCTAACAAGATTCATAACCTGGTTACCTTCCCTCATACAGCTAAGGGATTCAACCCATCCCCCGCCTTGCCGTGAGCCATAGTGTTCACTGAAGTAGCCTCTAAGTCATAAATATAGACTATTGCTAGAATGTCCAAAAACGTAAAAGGAGTAAATAAAGTTCAGATCGCATCAAAGATGCTGGATTAGCTCTTTATTGTGTCATTAGGTTCTTTTTTTCCTGCGTCATTCTAGTTACCATCTGCACATTAAACTTTCTGACTAGGCCGCAAACACTATGAATCCCCCAGTTCTTCTGCAAAATGACAAACATGCCAAACTCAAAGCCACACAATCGGGCGATTACACTCGCCATAAAGAAAGGCATCTCATACCCATCATTGCCCAAGACTTCTTCACTTTAGCGGCTGAGTTCCCCGTGGTGTTCGTGAAAAATAACGAGGCAGGAGAATTTATTCCCGTGGCTGTCATGAGTCTGCGTGAAGGACAAAATCTGTACTGTGCAACCGAAGAGTGGCAGGCGCAGGTCATTCCATTAAGCTTCAACAATGCACCGTTCTCAATTGCACGCACAGACCCTGAGGGGGAGCAATTTGCGGTGCTTATAGACGAAGAGAGCCCAATGCTGAGTGAGACAGATGGAGAGCCATTGTTCAAAGAAGGCGGAGAAAAAACAGAGTACCTTGAGAAAAGAATTGAGTCTCTACTGCATGTTGCGCAGCAGGTGCAGCAAACTCAAGCTATTTGCAAGCTGTTCGAAGAGAAGAACTTGTTCACGACTAATCAGGTTCAGCTTCAGCATCGCCCAGACGGCAAGACTTATAATATCGATGGGATTTATACGATAAACGAAACTGCGTTGAATGAGTTAAGCGACGAAGACGTTTTAGAGCTTCGCAGCAAGGGCTTGTTAGCAATGATATATGCCCACCTAACATCTCTTCAGCAGCTTCGCAGACTTTCCAAGATGCAATACGAAGCAGATAAGGCCGCGGGCGAACACTCGGAGGGCTGAGCGTTCACACAGTATTTTGCTTGCCAGTCAGCAGCTAATAAGTGATTTGTAGACAAGCAAAACACTGTAAAGTAATACACGGTTAAGCCGCTTTGCGGCTGACACCCCTTTATAGATCAAAGTACAGGAGTGATTCACTCAAAAATATTAAATACGATCTCTTACCGCTTCAGGTATTTGACAGTAAGGTAAAATCGGGTTGGGGATTGCTTCCTGCATCTCACTTTCGATCCAATGCTGTAGTTCAAGAACATCACTCTTTTCAAATGCTGTAACCTGAGAATCGGGATGGTAAGCCAAGTCTGACACCACCAAGGCAAAACACTCACCGGAGTTGTCGGGTTTTACCATCACAGTCGCATCCTCATTGCCGTGATCAGAAGTCTCATCATAGTCCAGACTCGCTTCCCTTCTCATCGCGTTTGGATAGAAAATGAACGAGCACTCCTTGTGTCTCAATGATTCCCGATAAATTCTAGTCATTACCTTCATGGCATCTGCTACCACGACTTAGAGAGTTCTACTGAAAGGATGCCCGCAGATCCAGCAGGTTTTTTTGGAGACCTAAAGACATGCTTTGTCTCCAGCGTTAACATTAGAACCATCACCTTTTACTAACCACAGCCTTAGATCTGCGCTGTCTGTTAGTGGCAGCTTTTTCATTTGCTCGAGGATAGAAATTTCGCAACACTTAATTCTTGAATTTACTTTTTAGCGACTGCCTTGTTAAGTACTAACTATCGGTACGGAAACTAGACCGTTATTACAACGTAATCATACAAAGCGTAATTAAATAGTCCAACTAAATTCGCAAGTTAAAGACACTACTGGCCGGGTGCCTGAGGCACCTTGCGAAGCTTATCGAGGTCGTAGCCTTGCCCTTCGATAATATCAACCAGTCTCCGGTAGTCTGTGTCAGCAATGCTAGGCGCTCTAGCCATCAGCCAAACGTAGTCTCTTTTACTGCGCCCAATAATTGTAAATTCATAATCTGGATCGATATAGACGACTCTGTATTCTGCCTTGATTGGCCACACAAACTGCATACCCCAAACGGCGTTGCCCGTGTCATCTCGCACGAATGCGGTCGGCTTATAAGTTTTCTGTTTGCCATTAAAACCGCCTTCATTAAAAGAGAAGGTGGTAGCAACCACTCCATCGACTGGCGGGGCATAGCTCTCAATGGCATTGTAGGCGTCTGTTTCGATAAAAGTCGGAATATTGGCTATAACATACCAGTCGCCTGAAAACCGTTCCAGATCCACTGAGTCGGCAGTTAGAATCGGCGGCAGGTCGGCGCCAGATTGACAGTTACCTAAAAGCAGCAAGCTAAATACAAATGCTTTTCTATGATTTCCCATGCTTATCTCCTAAAGGATTCGTTATCTGCCATCAAACTGACTGAAGTAAATGGACCGTTACCGTGGCCTTTGTGCCACCATAATCTAACCAAGGGTTAGGTCTAAAACAACAATCAACCAACTTAAACTTTGCGGGATAGTGCGGTGTAGAGGAACATCGTGTTTTCGTTATTATTGGCTGCGACAATAACCGATGTAATGGCCCCGATTGGCTTAACTTATAAGAAAAAGTACGCAGGCCAGATCTATGTAGATCACTTAGGAAAAATTAACGCAGCAGAGGCTTAAAAACCGAGAAAATATCAAATAAGCAAGCAAAGCAATCTAAGCAGAGCACCCATATTAACGAGTAAATAGTAAATTGCGCATCGGCCACATAGAAACACTACGCTAAGCGATCTGCTAAAAGGCACTGGCAGACCAATACTTTATTAACTTCGTTTTACCACCGTTATTTCTCTAAGATCTAAAAACGCTAAGGGGTCAATAGGGATTTTGTTCTCATATAGAACGCGCTTAATTGTTCGATCGGCCATATCACTGCTCTCTGACGACGACTCTACAATAAGAGGGGAATGCGATTTTTGTCTTCATCAAGTACAGCACTAACTCGGGGTTTAAGTCTGCTATTTTTGTTGGGATCTTTAAAATTTGCGCCTTCCTCTGTCCGAAACTCCACCAGTAAACCGATTAGATAGATATCGAGGCATTCTATAAACTTCTGCACAAGAACGGCCTCAAACTGTGTACTATGGCAACCAAATAGAATTTTCATAACCTCAGCAGCTGGCCGAGAAAGTGCAAATAACATTGATAAATACTAGCCCCTGCATTCCCGATATTAATCTCAAGAAGCTTTGTGACCCTTTTATTCGACAAGGGATGTCGGCAAAGGATAAGGACTCGGGCTGCATGTCAGTCATGGACTCGGTCAAAAACACCAAAGCACGATCAACACGTCGAACCAACTATCTGTTTGGGGTCAGCTTGCCCATCGTTATGAGAAAAGGCAAGAGTAGATATAACGCTATTTAAAACTCATTGACTATCTCACCGCTCAGACATATCGTTAAGTGGCGCGAAGACAACATTGTCTCTTAGAGGGGGGCATACTGGGAACCAGCCCTTTCTTAGGCAACTCTCCCGTAAATGTCTTCGAATCGCACGATGTCATCCTCGCCAAGATAGTCACCAACCTGCACTTCGATGAGTTCTAAGGGAGTTTGGCCAGCATTCGTTAGCCGATGAGTACTCCCCTTCGGAATGAATGTAGACTCATTCTCGCTCAAAGAAAACTCCTTCTCCCCACAAGTTATAAGACCCATCCCCTTGATTACAGTCCAGTGCTCAGCTCGGTGATGGTGCATTTGCAGCGATAATTGCCCTCCAGGGTTTACCGCAATGTGTTTCACTTGATGCCCGTCTGCTTTAGAAATTGCTTCGTAGGTACCCCACGGCCGGTGAACCAACTTTTGGTTCTGCGCCTCTTCCCTCTTAGAGAATTCTAGACTCTCCATAATCAACTTCACGGACTGCGCTTTCGATCTATCTACTACCAATACAGCGTCAGCAGTTTCAATAATAATGGCGTTATCCATCCCTACGGCAGCGACGAGTCTAGAACTAGAATGAACATAGCGATTACTCGCACCTTCGAGAATCACATCTCCTGATGCGATATTGCCTGACTTGTCTTTCTCACTCGCCTCCCACAGAGCATCCCATGCACCCAGGTCACTCTAATTTTCCTTTAATGGAATGACTGTGGCGTTGATTGTCTTCTCCATGACTGCATAGTCAATTGATTCAGCCCGGCATTTCCAGAAACTCTCTTTAGGTATTTCGATAACACTGGCGGTTGGACTCACTTCCGAAAAAACCAAGCGACAGCTTACAGCGATATCTGTTGCAACCGCTAACAGTTCATCCATATACGTCTTGGCTGAAAACATAAACATCCCGCTGTTCCACACATAGTCACCGGTGGCCAAGTAGTCTAGAGCTGTCTCCATATCAGGTTTATAAACAAATTCTGCCACCTGATGAGTTTCTCCTATGGCCAGTTTCTCTGCCTTCTTTATGGAGCCGTAAGCTGTTTCAGGAAAATCTGGCACTATGCCGAATGTGACAAGTTTGCCGGCGAGTGCTATTTCATAACCCTCATCAATAGCGCGATGAAATGCGGGTAGGTCCTCAATTACATGATCAGCTGGCACCACAAGAAGCACAGCCTCTTCATCTTCCTCCATTGCTCTTAATGCTGCCATAGCAACAGCAGGCGCGGTATTACGGCCTACGGGCTCAAACATCAAAATGGCATCTTTGATGCCTCATCCACTAGTTGCCTCTGCGCCATAAATCGATGTTCTTTATTACAGAGCACTATTGGGCTCGTAGAATTATCCTATCCATGCAGGCGCTGCAGTGTTTGCTGAAACAGGGAGCTGGTTTCACCGGGCAGCCCTATGAACTGCTTGGGAGAAAGACTTCTGGATAGAGGCCACAATCTAGAACCGACTCCACCAGCTAAAATTACGGGTGATAACATCACATTACCCGTTAACTTATTTATTTAGTTTTGATTGCTTAGGAGATCTCATCCGGCACGGAAACCGCAACCAATTCAAGATTGCCATTCTCGTCTAGTTGCTCAATTATATAGTTGCCAACCAGCATCTTGGCTCTCTTCCTAGGTACTGAGAATTGACTAGACTTTATAGTTTTGTACGCGTCGAGTATTCGACCTGATTCATTCATTTTCCAATCCCCTTTCATCCCTCTAATCGAGGACAATATTACAGTTAAAAAATATTAATATGCCAAACCCGAAATCTCAGTGCACCACTATATCGCTGGGATGGAAAATGGCCCTGATATCCTTTTGCTTATTGCTCTGGGACTTCTCTCTTTCTCCAGCCTCCTTAGTATTCAGAACAGGGAGTCGATTTTGATGCAGAGCCTTATAATGTTCCCTTAGTTCTAACTCGCGTGCCGCAGCCTCATCTACAATCACCGTTACATTACTGTGCATCTGCAAACAGGAAGCCGGACACTGAATACTCATTTCGCCTTCCAATGCATTCTGGATAGCCGCCGCTTTATGAGAGCCTGACGCAAGCAATACGATGTGTTGCGCGTCTCTAATGGTGCGTAGACCCATCGTTGCCGCCAGCCCCATGCTGCGGTGATTACGTGGCATGCATTTCAATGCGCTCTCAGTTAACTTCACCACCCTAGTTCGAGAAGCGAAGGTACAGCCGGGTGCGTTGAATCCTATATGACCGTCAGTACCTAGTCCTAATACCTGAAGATCTATTCCTCCATTAGCGTCGATCTTGTCTTCGTAGTCGAAACCAAGACTTTCCATACCCGCATCGACCGCACAACTCAATGAATGGGTGTTGTTCATATTGATATCTATTTGATTAAAAAATCGAGCTTGTAAGTAGTAGCTATAGCTTCGAGGATCGCTTCTCTTCAAGCCCAGATATTCGTTCACATTAAAAGCTTTAACGTGAGCAAAACTCGTATCACCTTGTCGATATCTATCTACCAGCTCGCGATACATTTTTATCAAATTGACACCCGCTGAAAGCCCAAGCACCGAATCGGGTTTTGTAGCGAGCTGGTGCGATACAATATCCGCACTTCTCGCCGCCACTTCCTCTTCACTATTGAGAATTATGATATACATCTCTTTTAACCTACCAGCCTATACCCTGGTAATTCGCTTTACAGTTCAGCCCTTCGGGCAACCTAACCACATCTAGCACATGCATATCAGCTGTCGCCTTCTCTGTTATCTCTACCGCATACTCCTGAGAATGAGTGACAATAAGCACTTCACTTTGAAGCAGAAGTTCTTCTTTAAACTCTAGAAAACACTCCTGTAACTTATCATTCCATTCAGGGTCACGATCGAGCTTCGTCGATGATGTGATACATGGATCGAAAAATTTGACCCGATAACCTTTATTAAGAAGTCGCTTCATCAACTCAATCGCTGGACTCTCACGAAGATCATCCGTTCCGGCTTTAAAAGTGATACCTACCAGACCAACGTTAGAAACGCAGAACTCCTCGACAATTTCTACCGCATGACTAATGTGACTGTTATTGCTCTCTTCAATCTTGCTTATTACTGGAAGATCCACATTCAGCGACTTTGCAAGATGAGTTATTCCTCGCGCATCCTTAGCCAAACAGGAACCGCCGTAGGCGAAACCAGGCTTAAGATAATAAGGCGAAATATTTAGCTTTGTGTCTTTAAGAAATATGTTCATCACATCGTGACTATCTACATTCGCAGCCTTACATAGACGGCCTACTTCGTTTCCAAAAGTCACCTTCAGCGCATGCCATGTGTTGTCGACGTATTTAACGAATTCTGCCGCTTCGAGACTGGTGCCAATCACTTCCGCGTGAATGTCTTGATATAGCCTCGTCGAATACTCAAGGCTACGCTTATCGATAGCACCTAGGACCGTAATAGGCGGGTGATAAAAATCTTCAACTGCGGTACTTTCACGAAGAAATTCGGGATTGAAGCAGACACCAAAATCATTACCGGCTAACTTTCCAGAATACTCCTCGATGATTGGCACGAGTACATTACGCGTGGTGCTTGGTGGAATAGTGCTGCGTACTACTATCAGGTGATAGTCTGACTTCATTCTTAGCGCCTCGCCGAGTTGCTGACAAGCTTGACGTAGATACTTAAGATCGCAACCACCGTCCTCAGCGCTGGGAGTACCAACACTTATTAGAGTTACATCACTATTTAGGACTGCCGCAATAGTGTCGTTAGTGGCTTCGAGTTTGTTTTGCTCGCGACCTGTAAAAAGCAGCTCGGAAAGATCTTTTTCTAAAATCGGCGAAGACCCACGGTTGATACAGTCAACTTTCTCCATATCAGGGTCGACTCCTATTACGGGAAAGCCTAACTCACTAAAGCACGCTGATGAAACCGCACCTACATAACCTAAACCAAGAATACTTATCGTCGGCTTGTTCTTGTTAGTCGCTAGCCCCAGAACAGACTGTTTACTCGCTGCAGGTTTGCGACATTCACACAGCTTATTTAACTCTTTTGTAGTAGGCGAATCTAAGTCCTTGGCCAGACTTCCATTCAAAGTCAGTTGGTAGTTCAGTGGATCTTCCATTTCAGTCATTTCACAATCCTCATAATGTAGGGTATAAATTTGCTTAATGACTTAGTTATTGCACGGCCTGTGCCAACTCTATAAGAGGCAAATATAATTCATATATATCAGTACGTTGTTTCTCATTCAGCTACATTTTAATCGACCAAAATACGCGACATTTCGCATTTTGATTTGCATAGTGAATTGCAAATTGCGACAAATAATAATTTGCGAATCGAAAAACCAACGACTGCAGCCCATCAATACACTCGGCTTCCCAGCTACACCTCAGCGATCTCTCTAGATTGGCGCAATGCTTGCAGTAGAGAGAGCAAGACCAAAGTTAACGGAATGCACACAGATGAAAACGATCGACTACGTTGCAATACTTGGATTTGCCAAACAGATAAATGAGCATCAGGCCTACCTAGTGGAAGATTTGGCGAAAAAACTGGTTGCGCTCGGCTATGGAGTAGGGGTGGGGAATCTTTCAGGAATATTTGATCACGCGCTTCATGTCGCTAAGGCCAGCGGCGGTGCAACGATGGGAATAATTGAAAAGGATTTAGGCAAACAAAAGCATCAAGATTGCGACGTATTACTTCGCGTTTCTTCGCAAGCGATTAAGTATCAAGCGATTTCGAAAAGATGCATCGGTGGAATTGTTATTGGGGGTGGCCCCGGAACGTTGAAACTAATACAGCACTTTCTTGGCCAGAAAAAGAAGATTGTAGCCATCGATGGATCTGGGGGTGTCGTCCCCCGCGAACTCGCCAAAGAGGTAATACTAAGTCATTCAGTTGATCATGCACTGGCTGTTCTGACTCTTCTCGGTGATTAGCACCAAATAGTAATTGTCTGATATGAATTCGGCTACGCCGTTTCCCAAGTTTGTAGTTTACGGTAGATGGTTGAGGGACTCACTTCCAAGAGGCTCGCGGCGCGGGGTATATTTCCACCACATATTTCGATTGCCTGTTCGATCGTCGTCTTCTCGGTTAACCACAGCGGCTGGACTGTAATTACGCGAATTGGCGTCACAGTGATTTGCGAAGTACCTTCACGGAGTTGAATGCCTATTCTATCGACAGAGTCGTTTATCTGATTGCTTAAGGCTGCTGCAGTAATGCCCGCTTCCTTATGAAGCACCATGGCGCCAAGCAATACATTTCGTAGTTGCCTTATGTTGCCCGGCCAGTAATAGGTATCAACAAAATTCAAAGCATCGGTAGTTAAAAAAGAATTGTCCTTGCCATGTCCTTTCATTTCTTGCTCGATCAAACATTGAACGAAATGTAGTGCCAGGAGCTGCTTATCTAGCCCACGATCACGCAGAGTCGGCAGGCTGATTGTTACCACACCCAATCGGTAGTAGAGATCTTCGCGAAAGTCACCATTGACTACCGCATCTGCTAACGAAGTAGAAGATGCGGTTACGATACGCGCTCTAAAAGGCTTTAGTTTGTGACTTCCTAGTGGAGAGAATTCTCGCTCTTGAATAACCCGTAGTAGTTTAGCCTGGAGAGGGAGTGACAGTGTTGTAATCTCATCAAGAAAAAGCGTGCCCTCCCCCGCGGATTCAAACAAACCCGCGTGGTCGCTGGACGCATCTGTAAACGCGCCCTTCTTATGACCAAAAAGCTGAGACTCCATTAGCTGCTCGGAAAAATTGGCACAGTTCACTGCAATGTATGGCTTATTGCTATCGAATCCCTGTTCGTGACAAGCACGTGCTGCCAACTCCTTACCCGTACCAGTTTCTCCAGTGACAAATATCGGAACATTGGCTGTAGCAATTCTTTCGATATCATCGAAAATCTTCAGCATTTTCTCGTCGCCACTGACCATGTCGTGAAAAATCACGTATCGATTCTCAATGTCAGGCACCTCAAACAAGTTGCCGTTTGGTATGTCATCTATGGATTGTTCTGCTAGTGGTAACCTCATAGAGCTCAACCTCAGTTGCAGTGTTGCTGTTAGCGCCGGATGGAAATTTTCTTCCATGCCAAGATCAACCTTATTATCCTAGCAAGCCTTGTGCCAATATAATTATTTTTATATATATCAATATTTTAGAGATATAACCAACTAGGTTAATGTAGCTGATAAGTAACATATTACGTATCAGCTACGTATCAACGTTGTAACAAGGAATGGATTATTTGAAGGGAGCGGCCTAAATCTCTACAAGACCGGCATAGAACAAGACTGAAAATACTAACGTGGCAACCCAAACTGTTGTTATCCAGAACGCCATTAGGTCTTTTAGCTTATCTGCCATGGTGTCCCCTCCGCCCGATGATTGATTGCCGCGATTAGTCCAGCGCTGTTTAGACAAGCGGGCTAGGCAATAGACTTTGACGGAGGCGTTTAGCAGCTGATTAAAATAAAGGATAAACGGCCACTCCATATGCACAGTCTTGCTATAGCGGAACAGGAACAGCGTGAGAAGCATCCTGGAAATGGCGATCCAAATGACATAACCCGTCAGATAAGAAAAATCTATCAGCACAGCGACACTAACGGCTATGACCGGGCTGACCAACATAGTCCACATGGCAATTCTTTGGTCGAGCACGCACCACCAAATAAAGAAGCCTACCTTTTTCGGACCGAGCTGCAGACAGCGTGTTCCGTTGCGTAGCATATTTCCAGACCAGCGACGGAAGTTCTGCGTCATACGCGCAATACCTGAACCATCTACTTCTTCGATGGTGTAGACCAATGCATCCGGCACGTACAGCATCTTCGCGTCTTGCGTGAGCATGTAATACCAAGTGCTCTTATCATCTCCCGATAGGAAGCGGTATTTTCCCCACAACCAATGTTCCAAGGAATCGGCTTCTACCATGCGGATGAAGTTGTATTTGCTTAGATGGTTTGCCCTGAACACCGACATACGTCCAGTAAGCGTAAGTACTTTGTTCGACATCGAATGAGATTGCATGGCTATCCTACGCTGTGCGAATCGCATAGTTAACCATGACTGCATCCATTGAGGACCGTAACAAATCACCTCCTCGTCTGTAGTTACCGCTTGAAGCTCTTGATCAATACCAAATAGAGGACAGCAGGCTCGGAGTATTCCAGGGGCAAGCACCGAGTCACCATCCATGAATACAATGAGATCGTCTAAGTCGATTCCGCGGCGCGACATCGCGCGAAGAGTCAAGCCAATAGCCATGCGCTTTCCAGAAACATTCTGTCGAACAATCACTAGCTCTAATGGGATCTCCCCGGCGTGCTGATGCAGGTAGTTCATGATGATATCTTCATCATAAGAATCTCCCGATCCCAACCACAAGGTAGTAAGAATGCCACTTTCACGAACTTCCCTGCAGATACTGGCGATAACTAACTCAGTGGTATCGCGACGCTCACGAAAGGTGGTCATCATGAAATGTACGTGACGCGGTCTCCAACCACTCTGCCACAAGGTGTCGGCCTTGCTTCGCATGGAGGGAAATCGATATTTTCTGTAGAGCTCTGCGCGAATAAAATGAGTCAACCACCAGCCATAACGCCAAAAAACTAATACACCTAAGGTTATGGTAAAACCACGCGTCGAAGGATCCCAAAGTGCATTATCGGTGTGCATTAACCCTAGGAAGCAAAGCGCGCCAAAACAGAACAGCTGGAATAGCTTAGTCGCATTCCATTTGGAAGGGCTATCGATAACCCGCTCGCCGCCAAACATCGCAGTGTCGTCCCGCCCTTTCATAACACGGCCCTCTGCAGCGCGTCACTACCCATCAACTCCTGAACTCGCATGACCAACGGGTGGTGAAACTGGATAGATACAGGAGAGCCACTGACAACATCGGATGGATCAACATTGCCAGACACGAGCGCTAACCGCACAGCTACACCACGCTTAGCAGTATACGGAAGGTCCATGCCAGTTTGCGCAGGCATTATCTCAGTCACTACGCCTTGCCACTGCGCACCGTAGGTCGAGGAGTAAATCTCAGCAACCTGGTCCATACGGATACCCTTCACCTCCTCTTCACTCAAATAGGCAACAACGGTCGCTCTCCCGCTCCTTTCAAACAAAGCAAGCATTTCCCCGCGCTGAACTTGGCTGCCCGGTAATCGAAACATCCTAATTACCCGACCGTCACCAGGTGAATTTAGATTGAGTTCATCCTTGTGTCGATAAAGCGCGAGGAGGTTTTCATTAGCCATCGCTACTTGCTGCTGACTATAGTCTATGTCAATCTCAATTCGTCGAGCTTCCGGGTCAAGGTGCGATCCATTTAGTTCTGCAGCAAGAGCGTATTTTTTCCGTAGCGCCGCCAGCTCAAGTCGATTTCTCTCAACCTCGATTCTCGCCTCATCCAGTTCTCGATTTATCGCCGGCAACGACATTTGAAATAGCTCGTCGCCCTCTCTAACCCACTGATCTGTCGTCACGGAAGCATTGATTAGCCGGCCATCGCGCAGGGCTATAATTGGCTCGACCGGCTTTGAGGTCATGGCAGTTTCCACTCGTAGAGATAAAAAATTGTTATAGATGGTTAGTGCTACGAGGGAGAAAAGTAAGAGACCTCCGATCAAATAGAAAGCCGACATTGCAATTAGTTTTTTAGGAATACGACTATTCGGCAATTTATCAACTGGACTTGCATCTGGCGTGGTCGAAACCGGTGTCACGGGGGAATCTATACGCATAATCGTGTCTGCTACAGGAACCATAGCACCACGAATTAACTGCTCTATAAAGTGCTGCATCAGTTCTTTTTCGCGATCACCCAATTCTACAAATTGGCCTGACAATTGCGACGACTCTTTGTCTATGCGCAGAACCTCTAGCTCAACTGTTAGACCAATGTCGAATCCCTGAAACGGCAGGTGAAATTGGCATGGCACTATCTGCCCTACCAAAACCGAATCAGTATCACTCCAATCGCCTATGCGCAGTCCACCAAGACTCCAATCAATTGCTTGATAGACACCTCCGTTCAGATGAACGGCAAGCGGAGTCTTCACTCGGTGGTGAAGGCGCTGGCATGCTTTCTCTCGCGTTATCTTCATAGACTCATTTAACTCTGGGTTTACCCTCCAGATTCCTGTTTGAAACTAACGCAGAGCATATTTAATGCCAACCTTTTAAAAGTAGCTCCAGTAGTCTGATTTCTATGAAAATTCTTTAGAACACAAATAAAAACTAAAGATCAGTCGCGCTCTCGAATCGCAAATTGCAAATGCGTTAATCGCAAAACGCGATGGCTTTGCAAATTGACAACGCCCAAGCGCAGCTATTAATTCTCTGTAACGACCCGTGGTGCTTGGCTTGTAACGATTATTCCAGCTATTGGCATGATCGCTGCAACGCCAATCAGTAAGCTCGTCTACCAACACGGCTATGAAACGATGATTTTCTCCAGCAACATGTTTTTGTTTTTGTTTTTGCCGACCTTCTTGGCTATGTACTATGCGACGCCTGAGCGTCATCGGTCTTGGCCAATTCTAATTGGTAGCTACTGCTTCTATGCCTGGTGGCGTGTGGACTTTCTTATTCTGTTCGTAGTCGTCACGCTCTTTAACTACACTTTAGGGAAAAATATTTACCAGTCTAAAGAGATGCCGGCTACGGCAAAACGTTGGTTGCAATTAGGACTACTCGGAAACCTCTCGACGCTAGCCTACTTTAAGTATGCGAATTTCGGTGCAGCTACAGTGAACAGTGCACTTGAGCAACTGGGTACGGATCCGTGGCTGGTAACCCATGTAATTCTTCCGATTGGTATTAGCTTCTATATTTTTCAAGCGATCAGCTATCTAGTTGACGTCTATCGTGGTGATACACCGCCGACTCGCAGCCTTGTTCAATTTGCAGCGTTTATCGCTTTGTTCCCGCAGTTAATTGCAGGACCGGTACTACGTTACAAAGATGTTGCGCAGCAGTTCGATAAACGCGAGCACAGCATGAAAAAATTCGCAGCCGGTTGTGACCGCTTCATGATTGGCTTTATCAAAAAAGTCGTTATCGCCGACACCATAGCGCCAATTGTGAATACGGGCTTCTCTTTAAGCGAGCCCTCAATGGCCGATGCATGGCTGGCAACGTTGGCTTATACCGCGCAGCTGTATTTCGATTTTTCGGGCTATGCCGATATGGCGATTGGCCTCGGCTTGATGCTCGGATTTCGTTTCGTAGAAAATTTTAATCAGCCCTACATCAGTCAATCGATTACCGAGTTTTGGCGTCGTTGGCACATAAGCCTAAGCAATTGGCTGCGGGACTATCTCTATTTACCCCTAGGCGGTAACCGTCACGGGGTCATTAAGACTTACAGAAACCTTCTACTTACCATGGTGCTTGGTGGCCTATGGCACGGTGCCAATTGGACTTTCCTTGTGTGGGGGATCTATCACGGACTTATTCTCGCCATCGAGCGCCTAATGGGTGTGAAGGTCACTCTTAAGTCGTTCAGTTTCGCTCGATGGCTGTTCACCTTACTGCTGGTGACAATGGGGTGGGTGGTCTTTCGGGCAGATAATTTGTCATCAGCGCTTGCCGTCTATGCTGGCCTTGTAAATCTAAGTGATATAGCGCTCAGCTCCACCATGCAGGCTGTAGCTGGCAACCTTCAACTGACTATGCTGACGGTCGCATGGGCGGCAATCGTGGTGTGTGGTCTGAAAGATCGAATCGATCTTAGTTACCTCACTCCTACGGCAAAGATTGCGTTAACACCGGTTTTCGCTTTGGCAATACTGAAACTGTCTGCGCAAAGTCATTCACCTTTTCTCTACTTTCAATTCTAGGGCTTTATCATGAACGAATTCATTAAATCTGCCTTTTTCGTGTCCGCAATTACCTGCGTGGGAATTGCGTCACTTATGGGCACAGAAACAGATAACCTCAATTTTTCTAAAACAGAAATACTACAAGGGAAAGCCGCTCAGACTTTGGAGACATGTTTCGAGGCAGCCCTGCCAATTAGAGAACTTGGTATCAACTTCTGGGCAATGCTGCGCTACGTAGTATTCAACGCTGGCGAGGGCGGTGTCGTAGTTGGCGAATCTGGTTGGTTATTCTCCAGTGAAGAGTTTTTTGCGCCGGAATTTGCGCAAGAAAACATCACCAATAACTTCAAAACTATTTCCATAGTCAATGACGAGCTAGCGCAGCGAGGAGTTCAACTAGTAGTAGTGCCCGTGCCTTCAAAAGCGCGTATTCATGAACAATGGTCAACGTTACAACCCACGACAGAGCATCAATCTCTTTACCCAGAACTCATTGATTTTCTGAGACAACACAATATTGCCCATGTAAATGTGCTCACATCTTTTACAGCCGCTGGCGGCAGCCTCTTCCTTAAAACCGATACGCACTGGTTGCCGGAAGCCGCAGCAATAGCGGCCGACGGACTGCGTAGCTTTTCAAGCAATAGGGAAAGCGCAAAACAATTCTCTCGAAGTGATTTCAGAGAGGCTAGCTTACAAGGCGATCTTGCTAATTTTATTCCCCTTAGCCCCTGGTTCGCATCATTCGCTCCTCCAGAAGAAACCCTAATCAGCTGGGATGTCGTGGCCAACAACGCATCGCTAGATCTCTTTGAGGACATTCCTCTACCTTCAATAGCATTGGTAGGCACAAGCTATTCCGCGAATCCAAGATGGAACTTCGATGGCTCTCTCAAGATCGCCTTGAACGAGGATGTGATTAATTTTGCTACCGAAGGACAGGGACCGATGGTGCCTATGTTTGAATTTCTAGACGAGTACCAAAAAGACCTTCCGACACTGCACATGGTTGTTTGGGAAATTCCAGAGCGCTACCTAGTACAACCCTACGCCAGCAGAGTGCCGCGAAATCAGATTCACATGGCGATTACTCTGAACCACGATTAAAAGGTAAAGACAATGAAACTATCTAGATTGGGCTTAACACTATTGATGGTCTCTACGACCACTGCCTATGCCGAACTTCAAGACGGTAAAGACCTTTATGAGAAAGCGGGACCAGATGCCGCGTTTATTCGAATGGTGAGCCTGAGCGATGCGCAGTTTAGCGCGACCATCGAAGGTGAAGTACTTAATGTTGACGGCCTCTGTTCTATCTCACGCACTCGTCCTGTAACTGCAGGAGAGCGCGTACTGCAAGGCGAAGGTTGGCGCTGGAAACATGAGCTAACTAGCGGCGAAATCTACACCGTAATTGTCGATGGGAAGCATGCCTCTGAAATCGTGGAGACGCTGAAACGTGATCCGTTGAAAGCGAATTTCGAAGTATTCAACCTGCAGGCATCGTCGAACCTGAACGTAGCTACCGTCGCTGGTAGGCGCAGCGTCTTCGAGGCAATTCCCGCGAGATCGCGTGCATCAAGAACTTTAAATCCGCTTCGGGTAGAGCTCGAGATAGAGAGTAAATCTAACAGAGTCGTCATTGACCCCATTGCCTTCGCCAGAGGAAAAACGACCAGCCTTATGGTATGCGCTGGCGAAAATACACTTGTAAGCAATTTAACAACCGAGTAAGGAAACCAAAATGAAAACGCTAAGCAAAATTTTAATGCTATTTGCTGGACTCTCTTTCCTCGGAATGACATCCACAAGCCTATCGGCCACACTTTGTGAGAAGGAAATTCCAAACAGTGGTTACCTGCGCAATTTCCAGAAACTCGAAATAGGGCACAGCGACTGGTTGTTCAGAAAACACGACTTGATTACAGAATTTGGGCCCGATCATGCAGGATATAATGGCCTGCGCGCGCTAAACACAGCGCTGGCTGAAAGAGGGACTACACTCGTTATTGTGCCGTTACCAACACGCGGAATTGTTCATCCGGAGAAGCTTGGCGATATAGAATTCTCTCACAGCCTTGCTGCCAAGAACTATTCTCTCTATTTGAATCAATTGCGTTCAGTCGGCTTGATGGCACCTGAACTGACAGAACTTACCAAGGGAGATCAAGAACACGCACTCTACTTCTCTCGCGACCATCACTGGACACCTCAGGGGGCTAAACTTACTGCAGGACTCATTGCCAAACTCTTAAAAGAGGCGAAAATTCTAGAGAGCGTTGCGTCAATGGAGTTCACTACATCGATAATTCAGGTTGACTCTACCAAAGGCAGTTATTCAAAGGCAGCGCTTGAGCACTGCCAACGCGAATTCGCAGCGGAAGACTTCAATGTTTTTCACACCGAATCAAAACTCGATATATTCGCCGACGTAGCCGAACCAGAAGTTGTTCTGGTTGGAACAAGTAACAGCAATGGAGCAAAGAACTTCAATTTCGGCGGTTATCTACGTGAATCCCTTGGAGTAGATGTCTTGAACATGGCGACCAGCGGTGGCGGTTTCGACGAATCCCTTTTGCTTTTCCTTAGCAGCAAAGAATTCACTCTGCGTCCACCCAAAGTTTTGATCTGGGAAATGCCTGCTTACTACAGACTCAAACAGACTTCATTCTATGAATCAATTCTAAGCATCCTAGGACAAGAGTAATGAATGCTGCAGCTAGAACAATCATCTCACTTGCATTTTTTTCTACTACTGCCGCCTTTGCAGCAGATCTCGAAATCATGCATGGGTATCAATCGAACCCCTACAAACTGTCTGATGACACTTACGGTTCGCGGCTGATAAGCGCTGGCATTACTCATCAAGAAATATTCAAGCTTCCGAAAAAGCGAGAATTTCGGCTGAGTGCCGAAGCCAAGCATGACAAATATTTGGACGTGAATGAAGGTGACGCAACATTAATAAAGCTTCGGGGGCGTTTAGTGAATAGATATCGATTTGGCGATCGTTCCGCTAGTCTATTACTCACCGGTGATGCAGGTACCAGACGAGCGGCCTATATAGATCAGAGAACATCGTCCCCACTACAGACTAGCCGGGGCGAAGACATTCGAGAGCGCTTCTCTTATAACTTTTTTAAGTCAATCGCCGAATTTACCTACCGCTGGAACTCGAAACTATCAACGGGCATTTTAATGGCCGTTGAACGCAGAGACTATATAAACGACTATGAATCGTTGGGAATAGAGGCTTTAGATTATACGGAATTGTCGATTCAACCTACACTACGGTATAGGACGGGAAATACTTACTCGCGTGCCTATGTTTTTGCACGTGAGCGATTTTACGACAACCGAATGGTAGACGATATTAACGGTCGCAACATCATCGGTAGCGAATTGCAGTTCAGCCTAAACGGTTTCGGCTTATCCCACCAACGCGATATTACAGAGAACTGGACAGTGGGAGCCTTTCTTTCTGGTTACAAAGTTCAAGACAATGGTGTCGGCTACAGCAACTCCGATGCAATTTCAACCAGTCTGAACAGCGAATACCAATTCGCAAACTCTCACTCGCTAGATCTAAACGGTAAATGTACGCGTCGCGCAAACGCATACGCCCGAACTCTAGACTCAGCAGACATCGACATTGGACGCCAACGAGAAGGCTGCGAACTTATCACTGCATATGAGCAACCAGTCAAGAGTGAAAATGATCGATTGAAACTGCGCGTCGAAGTAAAGGGCTCCTGGGAGGAAAATACCGAATCTATTCGAAGCTATGATCAATGGGCAATAAGTGTTGGCTTTAACTATCACTGGTAAATGAAACCAACGCATGTTTTTTATCCCTCGGAATCAATACCTCTAGCTCCTTCAACTTCTCTGCCCCACTCCTTCAAATAGAAAAAAATAAGAATTCTGGCTGTTCATTTCTTGACTGCTAAGCTTTCAAGAAGATCGTCGATAATAAGATCGCAATATTTATTTTCCAGAAATACTATTTTCCAATTCGCAAAAAAACAATATTCACATTCTGAAATAATTTTACGCTATGAAAATACTTACAACGCGCAATATTTACCTATAAGTTAATAAATTGTTGTTAACCAGAGATTTCTAGGGTTCCTCGAACCTGAAAGTAAGCTTTGTTCATTATAGCGAGCACAATGGCACGATCAACGGTAGTGCTGTAGATGCCGAAATCTCAGGCGCTGAAGGTCACGGTCGACTTATTGGTGGTAGTGTAGATGACATCATAGATGGTGGCTCAGGTGATGATCTCCTCACCGTCAGCAGCGACTATGAGCAGATCGATGGCCGGTCGGGAAATGATGAACTCAAAGGCGACGAAGGCGATGACGTCATTGCTGGAGGTTTAGGTCAGGACTCTATCGAAGGCGGTACTGGAGATAATGAGATCCAAGGGGGATCTGACGACGATGTTATCGATGGCGGCGATGACGTCATCACGGGCAGCAACTAAGTTATATCCAACTCTGCTAGTAACTCCGGTAGTTCCAGTAGCTCCAGTAGTTCCAGTAACTCGAGTAGTTCCAGTAGTTCCAACTCTGGAAACGAAATTAGTTCAAACAGTGGCTAGGGCGAAAGCAATAGTGTCGATGACAACGAAGGCAATGGCCTAGGGAATCTAATCACTTCGTCAAGCACATCTAAACCTCAATTCACTTACGTCTCCGAAGCTGCCCCTTCAATTGGCCCCTTCAATTCCTCGGTGAATAGTTCATCGCAACCAAAACGACGTTTATTAGCTATCGTCTTCCGACTGTGACCAGTAACGGGGGTACTTGTTAGACTAGTGCCGAGTGCGAGTTGTAAGGCTGGTTTATGTAGCCATCCATGGCGCCACTATTGGTCAAATTTAAACCCCTCCGACCCCTTCTGGACTGAATATTAGCTCCATGAGCAATATCCAACACTTTTAGTTTAATAAAATCACAGGCGCGTAATTTACAGTCTAAAGCCAAATTAAACATCGTTAATTCTCGCAGGTTATTTGCCAGCTCT
>JBLHVT010000002.1:0-80461 GCA_047628735.1 Glaciecola sp. | reverse complement strand
AGCAAAAGTCACTCATTGTTGGAGTTTCAGGTTAAAAATTTTAGCGACATTCGAAGTTTTCAGCGCGCCAGTTTTTTGAATCATTAGCGCCGCTGCTTGGCCCTATGGCGCCGCTGCTTGGCCCTATATAGGCGGCTTTCGCGGGGTAAGCGCAGAGCGGTCTTTCGTTAACAACTTCACCGCCGCTGTTTGTTGCGGTGATTGAGTCTGGCGCTACGCCATGTTCTACCCAATCAACAACAGGGGCAAGTTTGTCCCAGCTATCAGGTCCAGACCCACCTGCACAATGTGCCATGCCGGGGGCTAAGAACAAACGAGAGCTTTGATTTGCTGTCGCCAAGCTGCCAGAAAAAGTAGTGTTCACCATATCTTGATAATAGTCGATGGTGTCTGACGCTACGATCAACGCATCGATCAAGCCATGATAAACGATAAGTTTGCCGCCACGGTCTTTTAGAAAACGGCTAAGATCGGGGTCGGTAGCATCGGTGATTGCCATCATAAAATCACCCTTACCTGAAGTGAAATCGTTGATGTCGTAGTCAATCCAATGAAACTCTGGCATTACTCCGCCTTTTCTAGCTTGATAATTAATATCTCGCAAATTGGGAACCGTGACCCCCGGATCCTGCTCATAGAACAGGTAGTTCATGTGATCACCGGCAACGCCCATTAACTTCCCCGGACCGTTGTTATTGCCAGCGTGGGGGATATACAAACCAGTCCAGCGTTTTTCAGAGCCAAACAACTTACCCGGATAAATTTGCACGCCGTTATCGTCGCGAGGGCCATTATAAAGGTCCTGGACTGTCTGTAACTGAGCGCCGGTGAAGCACTGATCGCTGGCGTCGTTGGCGGGGCACATTAAATCTGCAAGATCTAAAGCCGGATTGAAGTTGCAGCTAAAGGGGTCATTGATCACCCCGTCACGGATGCCGTCGTTGGCATCGCATTTATTTAGTACCTGCTCATGAAGAACATCAATTAAGCGGACGCTGTCGAATTTGCCGTCACCGTTGGTGTCCACAGCTAGATTTCCGTTAAGGTTGTCGCGAAATATTCGTTGTAAATTCCAGGTGCCTGCGGCGTTAAGTGCTTGATAAGCAAAAGCAGGAGCACCAGCCACGATGCCATCGAAGTCATTTGGGTAGCGCTGGGCTTCCATTAAGCCTTGGCGGCCGCCTTGCGAACAACCTTCGAAATAGGAGTAGTCGGGGCGAGATCCATAATAGGCCTGAACGAGAGTCTTGCCTGCCATCACGGTGAGATGAACAGCGCGGTAGCCAAAATCGATCTCGGCCTGACGATTATTAAAGCCAAAAGACGCGCCAGGTTCGACACCGCTGTCATGACCGGTATTGCTATTGGTCACTGCATAACCTTCGGCAACGCGGTGATTGGCGAAATCCAAGTCACCGTCTTTACCACCATCACCCCATTGCAGAAAGCGGCCATTCCAGTTTTCAGGCAATGGCAGTTGGGCGTGAAAATGGATTGCGGGTGAAATTATGCCGCGGACATAGCAATAAGGCTCCCAGCCCTTATCGTTATCTCGAATAGAGGCTGAGGTTATAGTCAGGTTTCGCAGCTCGCCCAAAGCTTGGCATGCCTGAATCGAAACGCTGGGGTTAAGTGTTGCCGATTGCGAAAGCCCGATCGCCGGTAAAACTAGGATAATACCGGCGGCGATTAACATTCCGGAGGTCTTCGCGGACAAATTTTGAAATATCATAGTTAACTCGGTGCAGTGTCTTTGATTTTATTGTTAAATCGACTTTACCACCAACCGGCTCAAAAGCAATCCGCGCCATCGGTGGCGGCCCGGCGGCTAAAAGCGCCAATCATTTCGCGATACCAGTAGATTTTTGTGTAATCCTAAGTGAGTTCTGAGAGAGCTCCAAGAGAGCTCCAAGAGAGCTCCAAGAGAGCCCCAAGGCGGGCCACGACATCCCTGCAATAAGCAATTAAAGGAAGAGTTAGAAATATGGAAGAAATATCGAGTAACAAAAGCTTTGGCGGCCTCCAGAAACGGTTTACTCATCATTCATCGACGCTGGACTGCCAGATGAACTTTTCAATATTTTTGCCTAAATCGCTCAATGTCATAAGTGGTGACGTGAATTTAAAACTTCCAGTGCTGACTTTTTTGGCTGGCCTGACCGGCAACGATGAGAGCTTCGCTCAAAAAGCCGGTGCTCAGAGGTTAGCGTGCGAGCTGGGAATTGTGATTGTTACCCCCGACACCAGTCCCCGGGGCGAGTCCGTGCCAGACGATCCAGAGGAGGCCTATGATTTTGGCTTGGGTGCGGGATTTTATCTCAATGCCTCACAGGATCCTTGGAATTCAAACTATAAGATGTATGACTATATAGTTTATGAACTGCGAGACATGGTGGCCGCGCATTTCCCTGTTGATGATAATCGTCATGGGCTGTGTGGCCATTCAATGGGGGGGCACGGGGCGCTTTCTATCGCCATTAAGAACCCCGAGAGATATACCTCTGTCTCTGCCTTTGCACCGATAGTCTCGCCAATGAATTGCCCTTGGGGCAAAAAGGCGTTTACACATTACCTAGGCGACGATAAATCTTTATGGGCAGATTATGACTCAGTTGAGTTGCTTAAAAACGCGACCGCGCAACTGCCAATGCTGATTGATCAAGGCACAACAGATAAGTTTTTAGAGAAAGAGCTTAAACCTGAGCTGCTAATAGAGGCGGCGCGCAGCTGCGGATATCCGCTGGACTACCGACTTCGAGAGGGCTATGACCATAGCTATTTCTTTATCGCTAGTTTCATTGAAGAGCACCTTCGCTTTCACGCGCAGCACTTTGGCGTTTGAATAGGCGCTCACGCTTTTCTAAATAGCTAGCCAAAGGATGGTGCCGCTTAGTATCAGCATAATTTGGCTTAAGCGGTCGTGGCTTGCGAATAATACTGGGTCTTCATCGAGCGTTCCGGCGTGTGCTTTGAGCCAAACTCTTGCCAGCATTGCGGTCAGTAGGGGGCAGATAGCCCACAAAAGTTCGGGAGTATCGTAGAGGTAGGTTATGTTAGCGGCGTTGATGTAAACAATAAACACGAGTATTGAAGCGGCGCTGAACATCACCCCTAAAACTGTCACAATTAGAAGTCGGTCGGTGCTGTAGTCGCGCCCCTGAGTGCTGACTTGGCCATCTACTGCTAAATTACGCAGCTCAATTGTGCGTTTAAGCAAGGCCAGCCCCAAAAATAAAAACCCAGAAAATGCGATTAACCAATCGGTAGTAGTGATCTCTATCGCCGCAGATCCTGCGATGATACGAAGCGTATAAAGTAGCGACAGAGTTACCACATCAATTAGATAAAAACGCTTTAAATAAAAGCTGTATAGACAAGTAATAAGCCAATAGCCAATGAGAACAGCAAAAAATTCTGCGCCTACTAAGCTTGCAAATACCAGTGATAACAGAAATAAAAGGGGCGCGCCAAACACGCCGTATGCTAATGGCAGAGCGCCTGCTGCAAAAGGACGTTTGGATTTGCTTTTATGTTGGCGGTCGCTCTCCATATCGAGCATATCGTTAACAAAATAAACACTTGATGCGCACAAACTAAAGCTGATGAACGCGAGCCCTGTTAGCACAAGCAAATCTGCCTCGCCGAGTCGGTGTGACAGAATCAGTGGTAAGAAAATTAAAAAGTTTTTTAGCCACTGGTGGGGACGCATGGCTTTAAACACGCGAGGAAGAAGAGCGGGAGGCATATCAAATTCTAGTAGAGGCCGCTGCTGCGTGTTCGAAGATTTTGCTTTTATCGCGATAGAGCGTTCCGCATTCACCACAACGATTTCATCTGCCGCCTGCCATACGGCCAAATCGGCAGACGAATTACCTGCATAGGAAAAGCTTCCGCCTTCAGCATGCTCTCTAATTCGAGCGAGTTTTGCTTCAGATTTCAGATTGGTTGTGCCATCGCTGCCGATCGCCGCATCGAATAAACCGTAGTGATCGCTCGCAGCAGTGACGGCCTTTTGATCGGATGCTGAAATTAAAATTAGTTCTCTGCGGTTGTGCTTTTCTTTCTTCAAGAATTCTAAAAATTCAAGATTGACCGGAAGCAAAGCAATATCGATTATGACAGCTTCGGCCAAATGGCGTTTTAAATTGCTGCGGCCTTTTGTAAGCCAAATTAGTATTTGGAAAATGGTGAAAGGGTTGTCTCTCACCATTGTCAGAATGGCCTCTAACATCCAGTCAGATTTAATGAGTGTGCCATCGAGATCTACAAACAACGGCAACTGATGATTAGTGATGGCCATGTTTTAAAATTTCAAACGCTGGAAAATAAATTCAGGTATCGAGACGACCACCATCATAATCAAACGCCAGTAGCCAGGGGTGTAGATGACTAGGCGTTTTTTACGAATGCCTTCGACTACGCTTGCCGCAACAACCTCTGGCGACGACCACAGTAGGCCTTTCTCAAGCTGCGCAGTCATTGGCGAGTCAACTAAGCCGGGTTTTATGTCGAGCACATGAACTCCATACGGCAGTAGAGCTCCTCGTAGTCCTTGCAGGTATGTGGACACCATGGCTTTCGATGCACCGTAGACAAAGTTTGGCTGTCTGCCTCTATCGCCTGCGACAGAGGTGATTACAGCGATACTGCCAAAACCCTGTGACTTGAAGGTGCCAGCCAAAATTGTCAGCAATGAAATAGTGCTGAGTCCGTTAACATTAATGGCTTTTTGAGTTAATTTAAAACTCGCTTCACATGCTGTCTGATCTGGCAAATCGCCATGACAAATTAGTGCGAGATCTATTTGATCAAGAGACTGCAATGCGATTTCAAGCGCCTTTTTATGGCCTGCTGTTTTGCTGAGATCTAGTGCAAGGTGACCGCTGATCTTGGCGCCACGAACGTCAAGATCATCAACAAGCTCGCTAAGGCGTTCCTCATTTCTTGCAATTAAGAAAAGTTCTGCACCGGCTTCTGCATAGAGTCTGGCGGTAGCTTTGGCTATTGCTGAAGTGGCACCGATAACTAGAATCTTCATGCTCGCTTTATGTCCTTTTTGTCTTTTTTAATCTTTTCAATCGTCAATCCTATTCTATTAGATTGCAACGAGCCAAAAAGGTTTTCAGGGTCGATGGATTTCTTAAGCGTCAGGAATTTTTCCCAATTCGGATAGCTCTGCTTAAAAGTACCTTCGGCCATTCTTGCATCCTTGGCGAGATACAGTCGACCACCATGCTTAAGCACAATTTGATCTAGTTCATCTAATAGAGGAAACAGGGATTTCTCTCGTTTAAAATCCAACGTCAAGGTGTATCCCTCTAATGGAAATGAAAGCCAGTTTTTATTGGCTTTACCAAATTTTTTCAGTACCGATAGAAAAGAGCCTTTGCCGGTAGCTGACACTTTCTCTAATACTTGTGTGATCGATGTAAAAGCTGACTGCGTTGGCACCACAAACTGGTACTGCAAAAACCCATTGCGGCCATAGAGCCTATTCCAATTACCGATGTTGTCCAGCGGAAAAAAATAGGAATCATAGTTTACGGTATCTGATTTGGGCAGTAGCTTTTTCAAATTAAAATAGCTGCTGTTAAATAGACTCATCGAATATTTATTGAGCAGGAAGCTAGGAGTTGTTATAGGGACATTGATCCCCTTTCTAGTTTTAGCTTCAAACTTATGGTTGCTGGCATGATCACCAAGAAAAACAAGTGACCGGCCAAGCGACTTACCCCGAGCTAAACAATCTAACCATGCGACAGAGTAAGTGCTGGCTTGATTCTCTTCGAGTATTTGAAAAGTAGATGCCAGATTTTCACTAACAATGGATTGTCTGTTGATAAAAACACCGGGAACATCTTTCAATTTTAACTTTGCGTCGAGGATGATTCCTGTCAATCCCATGCCGCCGCAGCTGGCATGAAAAAGCTCTGTGTTTTCTGTTTCGCTGCAGTAGACGCATTCTCCCGAGGCTAGCAGTAAATTGAAGCCAACAACATGGTCACAGAAAGAGCCGTCGAGATGATGGTTTTTACCATGAACGTCCGCTGCTATGGCGCCACCGACTGTGACAAACTTGCTGCCGGGGAGAACCGGTACAAACAATTTGTTCGCAATGGCAACTTTCAGAAGCGCGCTGAGATTTACGCCTGCACCGCAATGTACAACACCATTCTCGCAGTCCAGTGACAAAAAGCTATCTAGAAAACGACTGCTCATCACACGCTCCGCCAAGGCACTATCACCATAGCTTCGGCCGGCGCCACGAGCGATCATCTCGCCTTCCTTCGCATGGGCTTGAAGCAGGCGCTCAAGTGCAGGACCATCAAGTGGCTCCAACACGGTTGCTATGGTTTGTGGATAGCGTCCCCAGCTGTCAAGGATCATTTTTATCCTTCAGAATTAAAAACGTAGCGTTTATCGAGGCGATACTTTATACCATATCCGATCGCGAGTCCGATGATGGCTCCGCTGTAGCGAGCGAATTTGCTCCCAAAATAACTGTCAAAGCCGAATTCGAATCCCCAGAATAGCAAGGTGGTGATCACGCCCGTTAGGCTGTAGGCGCTAAATTTTGCAAATGAATCGCGGGTTGTTGTAGATTTATTTTTAAAAATGAAGTGCTTGTCCAATATGTATTTGCTGACCAAGCCAGTGGCAGTGCCAGCGACTATTGCTATTTCTAAACTGTAAGTCACCTTAATAAAAGAGATTGCGGCCTCTTGAGTGAGCAAATTAACTGCCGTGGCAATGCTTGCAAAGATGCAATACGCCAGCGCAGTGTTTAAAGCTGTCATCGCTGTGTCACAGGCAGATTAGTCTCAGAGCCGAATTGGCTGTATTGAATTGCCTATTATGCTGTCACGTTCGGCGGGTATACTACAGCTCTTTTTAGTTTCCATGGTTACAGATCAATGGCTAGGCTGTCGCCTTTGCCATTAATTTTTTGACTAGTCTTTCCAATCGCCTTTTCATCAGTTTGTTTATTAGTCAGTTCATAAGTTTGTTTATTAGCCAATACAATTCCAACGGAAAAATCCTATGACAGTTTTTGAGTTCACCCTAGAGCTTGCCCGCGAGGCAGGTGAGTTAATAGTTGATCAACGAAACAATGCGCAGCTCACTCATCAATACAAAAATGGCCAGGAGTTAGTAACTAATGCTGATTTGTTAGCTGACAAGCTGATTATAGAGAACATAAAAGCCCGCTACCCAAGCCATCATATTCTATCCGAGGAGTCTTCCCCTGAGGCTATTTCAATCGGCGATCTTGATGCGCCATTATGGATAATTGACCCGATTGATGGAACGGTAAATTATGCCCACGGCCATATCCAATCCGCTGTATCCATTGCCTATGTTGAAGCGGGGAATATTCAACATGGCGTAGTGTTCAACCCCTTCACGGATGAGATGTTTTCGGCGCAGCTTGGCGGGGGTGCGTTTCTTAACGGCAAGGCGATTTCAGTTGCCGGCGAAAGCGATTTACGCCGCAGCATTATTGCAACAGGGTTTCCCTACGATAAAGCCACCATCGAGCCGATTTTGAAGCGAGTATCGGCAATGTTGAGAGAATGCGCCGATATTCGTCGTCTGGGGTCCGCTGCGCTTGATATTTGCTGGTTAGCAGCGGGCAGATTGGATGGCTATTACGAGAGTCTAAGTATCTGGGACTTTGCTGCCGCACAGCTAGTGGCTAAGGAGGCGGGAGCGCAGTGGGGGCATTTCAGCGACGTTCCAGGCGGTGTCGACCCGCAGTTTTACGCTGATGATATTTTGGTGGCCAACCCAGCCCTTTATCCTAAGTTACTTGCCCTTCTTCAAAGTGTTGATTACAGCAACTAATAACTCGTAGAACCCAGGGATTCTGCGTGGTTGCAAGCAGTCTGGAAGACCTAATAAAGCGACCAAACGAAGGTCCATTGTTTGACCAAGAGCGCTGAAAATATTAAGGTATATGTGTTTTGTGACAGCATTCTATTGATTTTTGATCAATCCGCTAGATTTTTTTTTGAAAGATCCAATCTAGGAGCCTTTCAAAGCGCTGCTTCGTGTTACCGCGCTTCGAACTTAGGTCCGCGCGGATAGGATAGATAGGCGAAGCAATAAAAAAAAGTCACAGTGATATTTTCTAGGAGATGACAGTGAAAACATTGAATATGTTAAAAACGGCCGTTTTTTCGCTGGCTTTAGCACCTGCAATTAGCGGTGCTGCAGACCGAGTGGGCGACTTTACTTTGCTAGACCAAGACGGCTACAGCCACAGTATGAGCTGGCTTGATGATCACAAGGCAGTCGTACTGCTAGTGCAAGCTAACGGCAGCGCCGCTACCGAAGCTGCTGTTCCAGCTTTCGATGCATTAAGAGCTGAATATGATGCCAAAGGCATCGAGTTCTTCATGATTAACCCAATGGGTAAGAACAACCGAGCTGAAGTGAAGTCTACGGTGGCTGAATACGGCATCGAAATGCCCGTACTGATGGACGATGCTCGCCTAATATCAGAGGCGCTTGGTATTGCTCAGACTGGCGAAGTGGTTGTTTTTAACCCGAGCAAATTCACTGTTGAATACAAAGGTTCTGTAGCTGGTGCTCAAGCGGCTCTTACTGAAATTGTAGCAGGAGATGCGGTTAGCACTGCGATGGTCGCAGCTACTGGCGAAGCTATTACTTACGCAAACAGCGATTCGATCTCTTACGCTCAGGACATCGCGCCTGTTTTGGCTGAAAACTGTTCAAGCTGTCACCGTGAAGGCGGTATTGCACCGTTTGCCATGGATAGTCATGCAATGGTTCAAGGCTGGTCGCCAATGATTCGCGAAGTATTAATGACTAAGCGTATGCCTCCCGGCCAGATTGACGGTCACATAGGTGAGTTCCTAAATGGCATGGTTTTAGATGATCAGGAAATCCGCAATGTGATTGCATGGGCTGAAGCCGGTGCTCCCAAAGACGGAGACGAAGATCCATTAACACAGCTTACTTGGCCTGAGTCTAAGTGGGCATTCGGTGAGCCAGACTACATTATCGAAGTTCCAACTCAGCAAGTTCCGGCAACAGGTGTACTGGATTACCGTGACGTTGCGGTAAAAATTGATATTCCAGTAGATCGCTGGTTGCGTGGTAGCCAATACATATCGAGTGACCCAACTGTACTGCATCACACGATTAACCGTTTGGACTTTCCAGATGATACTGGGCGCGGTGGCTTTCTTGGCAGTGGCAATCCAGATAAAGCTAGCATCACGCCTTATATCCCAGGGGCTGATCCAATTTGGAATCCTGACAACACAGGTGGCCTAATCAAGGCAGGTTCAGTTCTGAATATGAATCTTCACTACACCACTACAGGTCGCGAAACTATTGATGACGGCAAGATTGGTCTGTGGTTCTTCCCAGAAGGTGAAGTACCAGAAGAGCGTATGTCTGGCGCTTGTGCCTGTATTTTCCCACCGAACTGGACGTCTATTCCAGCTAACGATGCTAACTTTGAACAGCAGGCGTCTATTACGATTGCTAAAGATGCGAACATCATGAGCTTTACTCCGCACATGCACTTTCGTGGCAAGTATATGCGTTTCTACGCAGACTTCCCTGATGGTTCTAGCGAAGAATTGATCAACATCGCGCAGTACGATTACGCTTGGCAGCGTGCTTACACGTTAGCTGAGCCAAGATTCGTACCAGCTGGGACTAAGATCCGTGCGGTTGGTGCATTCGATAACTCTGGCCAAAACCCTGCGAATCCTGATCCAGAACGTGAAGTTCCATGGGGACAGCAAAGCTGGGACGAAATGTTCTTCGGTGCTGTTAACTGGAAATACACTGAACAAGGCGGCGAAGACTAAACTCGCTGTTTAAAAAGCCCGGCTTAGCTGGGCTTTTTTTTGTCTGAATTTCGATTACGAGTGGGCTTTGATTATGGGTAGAAGCGCTAGGGGTAGACATTTACTAGTGTTGTTTCTTTCGCTTTTTCTTGAGTTTGCCGCCAGAAGCTTTCACCTATAGCTTATAGTGTTGGCGCCGCCCCATAGGAGCGAACCGATTTAAAGTGAGATAGGTACGAAAAGAACCAGCTTAAAATGGCGAAACATACTCCAACAATCATCACTAGAATAATTACTTTTACATAAGTATTAGTATTTATTTGCTTGGTGTATCAGTTGTAGACAATGGCCATTTTGGGCGCGAATATGGCTAAGGTACTTAAAAATACCAAGTACTGATTTTTGGTCTTCAAAAGCCGAGAATGGACTTCAAAGAAGGGTTGAGCTAAACAATCAGAAGATTGATTTTCAATTTAGGTAAACATTTAAGCTGAAGATTAAAAAAGGCAAGGCGCATTAGCATAATGTGCCTTGCTAAAGTACTAGGGTTCAATGACTAATGACGTTTTTGAGCAGAGTTGCCAGTGGGCGCGCGGCGGCGCTTTTTAGACTTGGACTCTTCCTCAATTAGCTCAGCTTGTGCCACGTCAGCGACAAACAAAGACTCTGTGCGTCTCTTAAACGGTGGACGGCCACTGTAATCAACTGTAGTTACGTTGACCCATTCGCCTTCAATTTCCTTTGCAGCGGCGGTTTTCTCTAATTCTAGCTGAGCCACGTCGACCACTGACAAGACTTCAACGGTGCGCTTAAACGGCGGGCGGCCACTGAAGTCGGTAGTAATTTTAGTGACACAGTCCGTTTTGCAAGGGGCATCAGCAAACGTTGCTCCGGCAACTAAAGTGGCAAAACCACCAATAACAATACTTAGTACTTTCATCTTTTTACCTCCGTTACTTACGTTGAACTCATGTTTAAGCACCACTATAGTGCTTGTAGCGCACTATTATAATGCGTTATTCCCGACAGTAGAGACAGGAAAAGCCGAAATATGCGATATGCACAGGAATGGCGCGGTAATTGCAGTTCAAGGGTACGCGTATATCGGAACATCTCTTCATGCCAAACCTTGTCTCTGCCCATTTTAACTTTGCAGATGCCCTAAAAAGCCAGATCGGCACTGCAGTGATATCGCTATTAGTGCTTGCCGCACCAGCCGCTGTTCAAGCTGCAGACTTCGATTCCAAAATCGCGATGTCTCAAGCGGACTCAGGTAATTTTTACGTCAAAGGCCGGTTCGGCAATGAGGAAAGTACAGATTTTTTGGTCGATACCGGTTCTGGTTTGGTCATTCTGTCGGAGCCCGCTTTTAAACGTATAGCGGTTATGGCGGGGAGGAAACCTGTATCTCGTAAGGCTGCACGAATGGCAGACGGGCGAACTAAGGCAATAAATGTTTATAGTGTCGAGCAGTTAGTGCTCGGCGAAAACTGCCGAATTGGCCCTTTAGAAGTGGCTGTTATTCCTGGCGCAACAAGAAATATTCTCGGGCTAAGTGCCCTTAACAAAGCGGCTCCGTTCGCTATCTATACTTCGCCCCCAATGCTTGCTCTAAGCGATTGCTTAGTCGATGTTTTAGCCATCGCTAAAAGTGAAAAGCATCTTACTACCACTGACTAGCGCAGCTGAAAAAGATTGCAAAAGAGCTGCATTAGCGACTCTAAAAAACGACTTTGGAGACACCAATAGCTCAACAGTCCGGTATGCAAAATCCGATACTTCACCAGGTCATTGAACTATTAGTGTCCCCGGTTCCCTAAGTGGAGTTATTGCTTAATGGCTTATTACTTGAATGCGCCAGTTTCGGTTCGACAGCAGGAAGTTAAATGCCAGAAGCAGACTTTAAATTGAGGTTTTGCAATACTTTATTTAGTTTTAATCAATCTATAACCACAGTCCAATTCCTTTAGATCGGGTAAATCAGAGTAACGCAGGTCCCATTCACCGCCATTCAAACCCGCTTCCAGCTTTTCTAACCCCTTAGAAATTACGGCTAACTTTCAACACGATGACATGATGGCTCTGACTCGTTCGGGTAGATGCGCCGCTGGTCTGCGCCAATAGCCTGCCAATAAGCCATCTAAGCAGACGTGCGGTATCGGCCCAACGTTCAAAATTGTTTTTGCGTCTCCTGAAGCAGACTCAATTGTTTGAGCTATTTGAGGGTCGGGATTGCGAAGATATGTGTAGTTCAGTCCGATTAAGCCGTACAAAGTATTCATTAGGCTTCTGTCCCAAAACTTGAGTTTAGACCTATTAATTTTGATAATAGTAGCGTGTTGCTTTAATCAGTTGAACTCAAAGCCGGAACCAAGCGTGGAGCTACTCTAAACGTAAAAAACTATGCTGTGAAATCAGTTTGATATTTAAAAGCAAAGGTAAGCTATTTATTGGGTTTGGATCGTAGCCTGTTGACCCAGAAGGCTTGCTAAAAGTCATGTTAGTTCTCAGCAGGAAGTTTCATCACCTTATTGTCAAAGCGTTTTAGAATAGTCGGTAAGTATAAAAGGTCGAGTATCAAAGCCAGAACGACAATAGGCACTAGCAGTTTTGCCGCTTGTTGAAAATAAATCGTATTAGCACCAATAAGAATAGTCGTTCCCAGGGCAAGGACCAGTGTTGTGATGGTTAAAGCGGGGCCGGCTGTCAGTATTGCATGGTCTATGGACTCGGTTTTATCGGCGCCAGCTCGCCTTCTGTCTAAATAATGACTCAGCAGGTGCACTGTGTCATCAACCACTAAGCCGATGCTAATGCTAAAAAGCATCATCACAAAAGGGTCTAGTTGCCCCACCAAAACCGCCCAAATACCAAATACGATGGTGGCCGGAAGAAGGTTAGGCAGGACGCTTAAGATACCAAAGTAGATACTACGCAGACCGACGATCAGACTAAGAGTAATAAGCAAAAGGCTAACTGAGTAGCCTTGCAGCAACTCAATGGTAACTAGTTCATCCATCCGCGAAAACAGAAGTATGGAGCTGCCGTGAAGCAGTGTTAGCTCTGGGAAATCTTGTGCAAACTTTTTGGTAATTTTCTCGTCCAAATCTAACAGCTGCTGATTACTGGATGGCACTACATTGATGAAAAGATTGATCAAAGAGTAGTCTTCGTTAATAAAGCCCAGTAGTGGAAAGTCTTCGCTTTGAACCAGCTGATAACCTGCCAAGTGATTCCCAATGGTGTTAATGGAGTCGGGGATTACGTATTCCTCAGGCTTGTCTTGTCTCAAGTAGCGATTAATAGTTTTAATTACGTCGACGATGCTAGTGGCTGATTCCACTTCGGTCTGCTCGGATAACCACTTACTAAAAGTATCGATTCTACGCAGAAGCTCAGGATGAATTGCGCTGTCCCGGGCTCCAGTTTTAATGCCGTAGTTAAGTCCCGGGCCTCGGTTCATTCGCTCGTCGATCACGTCGTAGTAATCTCGAAGGTCGGTGTCGCCGGCGATGAAATCGATGCGATTAAAATCTGTTTCATTGAGTGGTAAAAGGAACAGTGTCACCACCGCCAACGCCGTGCATGACCAAAAAATGCCTTTGTCATTGCGCTGAGTAAATAAGCTAATTTTTTTGAGGGGACCTTGCAGGAACGGCTTGCCTGTCTTAATTAAGGCATCTGCACTAGTAAACCTAATCAACAAGGCTGGAACCAGTAAAAAGGTAAGCAGATAGGCGAAGACAATACCGAATGCAACGATCTGGCCAAAGTCTTGGATTGCCGGCGAAGAGCACATATTCAGTGACGAAAAGCCAATTGCAGTGGTTAGCGCCGCAAGGCTAACCGGTTTGAAATTATGGTTGAGGCTAATCTCCATTGCCTTTTCTTTGCCGTGACCTTGGCTCAGCGCCTGCTGGTAAATAGAGATGATATGGACAGAATTTGCCACCGCTATTATCACCACAACCAGTGGGGCTATGATTGAAATGCTGTTGAACGCATAGCCCAACAAACCCAATATGCCGATGGTGCAAATCATTGTAAAAAGAGTGTGTGTCAATATGCAAAGTCCGAGAACCACGGACCTAAAGCAGTAACAAATAGTGAGAACGCAGATCAGAATAACGATTGGTAAAAGAGTAGTGAGATCATCAACCATTGCCTGCTGACTAGACTGCTCTAGCAGTACATCGCTGTTAACTAAAATAGTGAGGCCAGGGTTATCACTGCGCAGCTGATCACGCAGCACGATAGCAGCATTCGCGATCTCGCCTCGTTGCTGAGATGTGGCCTCGCGCGCATCTAAAGTTATAGGTGCAAAGCTAATGGATGCATCTCTTGATAGCAGATTGTTTGTTAACAATCTGTCCTCAATCGCTATTTCGGCAATGGCAGCCAATTCATTGTCGCTGTATCGATCAAGGGTTCTAGTAAACAGGCGGCGCTGGGTTTCGGGAGAATAAAAATCGACTAAAGTGGTTACTCGCTGCGCCATTGGTATGTCTTCATAGCGGGTTTTTAGCGACTGCATAGCATTTAGAATCGGGCGGCTGAAAACAGTAGAGCCTTCATCGGCCAAAAACACATAGGTGACGGTAAGCTGGTTAGGAAACTCGAGGTCTAACTCATTGAACTCTTCCAGATAAGGATCACTAGTGGAAAGCAGGGCGCTAAATGAGGTGTTGAAGCTTAAGGCGAATATACCGCTTGCGAGCAGTACGGTAAGCAGGGCAGCGAATAGGCTGAACATGCGGCGATAGCTTACTGTGACTTTCGAAACAGTCTTGCTGAGGGGAGAGCTCATTGAATTGGTTTTATTCCTAAAAGGTTAAATTTTATCGAGAGCGCAGGCCGACTAACTCACGCTTCCCTGCAGTAGTTCATCCAACTCTGAACGCCACTGCTAAGAAACTTTTGCCGGTGCAGTATAAAGTAAAACTTACGTGTCCAGTTACGCGCAGGTGCATTTAGTGGCACCAAGCTTCCGCGTTTGAAGGCATCCACTAAGGTTATTCTTGATAAACAGCCTATTCCTAAGCCCGCTTCAACTGAGCGCTTGATGCCCTCTGTGTGTTGCAGTTCTAGACGTATGTCCAAATTGGAAAGAATGCCTGTCATCGCTCGGTCAAACGCTTGGCGGGTTCCAGAGCCCTGCTCACGGACAATCCACTGAGCATCAGTTAAATCTTTGTCGCTCAGTTCATTCTTACTCGCATAGGGGTGATTTGGGGCGCAGAAAAGTGCCAGTTCGTCCTCACGCCAATAGGAGATTTCCAGATCCGGCTCCTGTGGCTCGCCCTCGATTAGCCCTATATCTAATTCAAACTTTTTAACTTTTTGTACAATAGCCGCGGTGTTCTCCACGGTGAGCCCAATTTTCGCATCTGCATGTTCTCGCATGAATTTGGCCATGATGGCTATCGCTAAGTAATTGCCAATTGTCAGCGTCGCGCCAACTTTCAAATCGCCAACTTCGGCATCCAAAGAAAGGGCATTTTCTAATTCCACGGCTCTGGAGATCAAGGCGGCAACCTTTGGGCGAATAAGCTGGCCTTGTTCATTGAGCTGCAGGCGCTTGCCAATACGGTCGAACAGGCTTACCTCAAAGCGGTGCTCGAGCTGCTTCAGGGCAGTGCTTGCGGCAGACTGGGACATCGCCAGTTCATTAGCTGCATGGCTAACATTCTCATGGGCGGCTATCGCTAAGAATACCTGCATCTGCTTAAGGGTAAATTTCACTGGTCGCCTGGTTCGTATATTTGTAAAATAGATAAAGGATATAAGTATTATCAATTTTACAGATAATAGCTATACCCCGTACACTTGGCGTCAGATTAATCTAAGGAGTAAACCGTGGCTAAGATGTCCACCCAAAACGTCACTCAGGTGCACCACTGGAATGACTCGCTATTTAGTTTCAAAACCACGCGAGATCAGTCGCTGCGCTTCGAAAATGGTCATTTCGTGATGATTGGGTTAGAAGTAGATGGTAAGCCGCTAATGCGGGCCTACAGTATTGCGAGTCCGAATTATGAAGAGGAGCTGGAATTTTTCAGCATCAAGGTTCAAGACGGTCCACTGACGTCAATATTGCAGAACATTAAGATCGGAGATGAGCTTTTTGTCTCTAGTAAACCTACCGGTACCTTGGTTGTTGATCATTTACTGCCGGGTCGCAATTTGTACCTTATTGCCACAGGCACAGGTTTGGCACCGTTTATCAGTATCATCCAAGATCCCGAGGTTTATGAGCGTTACGATAACGTGATCTGCACCCACGGTGTGCGTTACGTCTCTGAATTGGCCTATCAAGACTTAATCGAAAACTCGCTGCCGAAAAATGAGTTCTTTGGAGAGGAAGTGACTAAACAGCTGATCTACTATCCGACTGTGACTCGCGAAGATTTTCGCAATCAGGGACGATTGACTGACCTTATGACGTCAGGCAAGCTGTTTGAAGACATCGGCCTGCCTACGCCAGACCCAGAGCAAGATCGTTTCATGATCTGTGGCAGTCCCAGTATGTTAAAAGACACCTGCGATATTATTGACGGTTGGGGTTTTAAAGAGTCTCGCCAAGGCATTAAGGCCCACTACGTCATCGAGCGGGCGTTTGTAGAGTAAAAGCCTAAGCAGGGAGTTAGTCTGGAACGAGTCCAGCGTTAGAGCGCAGACAGTACCGATTTTAAGATTCGCGCCATTTTCGATAGCGCCGTGTTTGTAGCCGCGTTTTCAGCTGGTCACTTAGTGTGGCCAGCAATGGTGAAACACCTATTTTCGGTGGTTTGCCTGAGGCCAATCTTTTTAATTGAGTTTTGGATACCGACATAAGCGCCAAACTCGCCAGTGTTTTTGAAGACCAATTTATTTTCGGCAAATCAACTGAAGAGCTTTGTCCCACCTTCCACAAATTCGGCAGGTCCGGGTTAAATGCTAGCCCGCGGCCAAGCCCCAAAACTTTTACGCCGAAACCTTGATTATCTTCAGTCAGCGCATTTCTTGCGACTTCAGGGCTTAAGATCCCACCTGTAACCATGATGGGAATCGATACGACAGAGGATACCTGTCGCGCAAATTCAATAAAATACGCTTCACGTTTAACTGTGCTTGTGTGGACAGTTGTGCCGGTCATGGCAGGACTTTCGTAATTGCCTCCCGACATTTCTAAAAGGTCGAGTCCGATTTTCTCCAACTCAATCGCTACCCATTTCGCGTCTTCCAATTGGAAGCCGCCTTTCTGAAAATCAGCCGAGTTGAGCTTTACGGATAAGCAAAAACCCGGCGATACCGCAACTTTTACTGCTTTCAATGTGTCCAATAAAAAGCGTGCACGGTTCTCTAGCGAGCCTCCCCATTGATCCGTTCTGTTATTGACTAGAGGCGACAAAAACTGACTAATCAAATAACCGTGGGCGGCGTGAATTTGGATGCCACTGAAGCCGGCCTGCTCCGCCAATTGCGCCGTGTGTGCGAACCGCTGGATGAGTGTTTCAATTTCCGAGCTTTGAAGTGAACGAGGCTTTGCAAGCAATTTATCGAACCCCGGGATACTTACGGCGATATCGGATGGGCCAACTGCTTGTTCACCCATAGCCGCATAAACCTGCCTGCCGGGATGGTTGATTTGCATCCAAAAATGGGCGCCGCCAGCCCGGCCGGCTTCTGCCCAAGTCTTAAAAAAATCTAAATGGCTGTCATCTTGAAGCACTACGCCTCCGGGGCCGGTCATTGCGTCCGGCGCGATCATGACGTTGCCTGATATCTGTAAACCCACGCCCCCTTCTGCCCAGCGCTGGTAAAGTGTGAACAATTTTTCGCCCGGCAATTGGCCCTCTATTGACAGATTTTCTTCCATTGCTGCTTTGCATAGTCTGTTTTGTAGCACCGCACCGTTGGGAAGAGTGAGAGGTCTGAACAAGGGGTCATTTTTCATGTGATTGTCTTTTTAAAAGTAATTGATAGCGAGTAAAAGCTGCCTGGCAGAGTAAAGTGGAACTCGTAAAATGGTTTTAAGTCTATACAGATCTTGAGAGTAAGCCAGTTGTTCGGGATTTTAGTTGTTGCTAGAAAGCTCGATGACCATTTTTAATCATCCTTATCTCAACTAAGTCATTTGTCCCGGGTTCAGCAATTCGTATGCGCTGCGTAAATATAGCTCCATTTTTTAACCAAAACTCAGCTACAGCGTTAGAAAACCCGCTAAGCTATGAAGCGGCAATAAAACCGATAGATTTACGTCAACGCTTTGATGGCAGTTTGAACAGGCCCTGCATGGTAGATCCGCAAATAGTGAAACATGGAACTTAAATGTAACGCCTATTGATTTAAGTTTTGACCCCAGCTATATTTAATTTTGACCCGATCTCTCTAAAAATTAAAAAATTGCCAGATTCACTAAGGCGATAAATCTTTCAATAAAAGCTGCGCAAAAAATTAATAGAATGATTGTCACTCATAATAAATTAAAGTTATGTATTCGCTCCTAAAAGTAGAATGGGGTTCCTTTGGTAAAGACCAAGTACCTTAGATTAACGCATGATAATTCTATTCATAAGCAATGGCGGTAATTAGTTTTACCGAATTGATTCTATTGATATTTGCCAGATGCTAGTAAAACGGATCTAAGGGGTAACCGATATGACATCTAATATACCCAAAATATTCTATAATTTAGTAAAACAAGGTTTTGAAAACTATTATAACTTTAGTGGAACCTGTCAATTTTTGATATCGGGAGAGCAAGCAACCGCCTTTGCGATTACAGTCGCCGGCAAAGGAATTACTTTTTCTGAAGGCCTTTACCCATCACCCACGGCGACAGTGGAAATGGCTGCCAGTTATTTTGAGATTATGGTAATCAATAATTGCACGATAGATTTTGATGTGCCTGAGTTTTATTCATCTATTAGTTGCACGGGTGACAAATATTTTGCACTGGAATTAGCCAGGTCAATTATGCGACCTCACCCAGCGGTCGAGTCTAAATTTAAACAGGCCGAGCAGCTAACAGGCCTATCTGAGCTAACAGAGATTGACCGTATTGAAAGGCCAAGCGCTGCCCTAGTAGCAGAAAAAATAAGCCAAGGCATACCAATTATCGCTACACATTGCCTAACCCAGTGGGAAACCGAATCAACTAACCTAGATGAATTAGAAAGTGTATTTGGCAGTATCACTGTAAAGGCTAAGCCCAGTCAGAAAATAAACACCGTTGCCGATCTATTAGCTCATATGAAAAACCCGCCCGATCCTGCAGGCGTTTTTAGCAAAATGACGATTTTATCTGAGGCAGAGAAACTTCTGTTTCCAACGCCAGAATTTCTCAACGGTTTTAACATCGCAGGTGCACCACAGCTTTGGACTGCTTCGGCGTCGCCTGAGCGTCCAGTAACGAAAATGCATCGTGACGGTAGCACTGGTTTTTTAGGACACATCTTTGGCAGGAAAAAGCTGAACATATATTCGCCTGACCAATCGAAATACCTTTACCCGAAAAAAGCCTACAACATTGCTCAACCGTGTTGGGTTGATATCGTTAATTCTACCGAAGACATCTTCCCAAACTATCGCCACGCCAGACCTATTGAGGTTATTTTGCAGCCAGGTGAAATGCTAATTCAGCCCACCGGTTGGTTTCATTCGGTGTACGCATTAGACCCCGTCATGTCGGTCAGTTATTTTGTCATGGATGAGGTTCATCGCCCACCAGCACCTCGTTTGGCAATGAAGACCAGCTATCGCTCATGATAAGTTTTAATCTGGCGTTACCCTGTTTAGGATTGGCGATATCACTCGCTTCCAGCATTTCACACTCGTCGTTGATCATTTGGCTCAAATCAGCGGGGTAGGCTTGGCAGTCGTTGGGTCGGTCGTGGTAGATATCGCAGCTGTAGATTTCTTTTCTTTTTTCCTTGCCGTCTGAGGTTCTTTCTACTTTGCCTTCGGACCGGCGCAGCCAAGGACAAATTTCTAGCTGAGCACCCGAACTAGGTTCCATCCAGATATTGCCATTGCTAACATAGCGAGCAATTTCAGGACGAAATAATTCCCAATACTCGATTTCATCAGCGGTTGCCGACAAGCCGCCATTACTGTAATTGATACAGCACTTGCCACATTGGTTGCAGGGTTTCAATAGGCCGCCTTATTTAGCAAAAAGCTGTGCGTCAATATCGTTAAAGGCTTTAAACTCTAATGCGTTGCCGGAAGGATCTGTGAAGAACATTGTTGCTTGTTCTCCTGGCTCTCCTTTAAAGCGTACATAGGGTTCAATTAGAAAGTCTTCAATAAACTCACTCACGCTGTCCGCCAATGTCCGCCATTGCGCCATCGTCAGGACTACGCCGAAGTGCGGCACTGGCACGCCATGGCCATCTACGTGATTAGCTATACTGTTTACCGCCCCATTTTTGCCAATGATAGGATTCAAATGCGTCACCAACTGATGGCCAAAGAAATTAAAGTCAATCCATTGCTCTGAACTACGCCCTTCGGATAGGCCCATTTTCGAGCCATAAAACTCCCTAGCCTCATCAATATCTCTAACCTGAATAGCAAGATGAAAAGGTGTTAGTTGCATATTTAGAATCCTGTACGGTGGTTACTTTTTGATTTAGTTTGAAAGGATAGGCTTTTTTTAAAAGCCCTCTCAGGATCTGATAGCTCAGCGCTACCAAGTCTCCTTTCAATCCAAGCATTTGAATAACTATTGCTGGCACTGCCGTCTCACTACTTGGGGCGTTGTGATTTATAGAGTAGAGACTGTTTCACTGTTTGCCACTCTTTTTCAATAATTGAAAACACCACAGTGTCTCGGTGAGCCCCACTGGCATCAATTTGATGGTTTCTTAATACACCATCTTGTTTTGCGCCAAGACGCATTATAGCGCTGCGAGAGGGGTGATTGTGCCAGTGGGTGCGAAACTCTACGCAAACCGAATTCAGTGTTTCAAACGCATGGCTTAGCATTAATAACTTACACTGCGTATTAATGCCGGACTTTTGGGCGGTGCTTTTATACCAAGTATTGCCAATCTCAAGGCGCCGATGCTGTTGTTCCGCATTCAGGTAGCGAGAAGAGCCGATAAGTTTTTGACTTGAGTTCTCGATAACTACGAAAGGCAATGAATTGTCTGCTGCATAACCTGCAAGCGCGCTATCAATATAGGCATCAATCGTGTCTGCGCTGGGTACAGTTGTATACCAAAGCTCCCAAAGCTTGCCATCGCTGGCGGCCTCCACCATGGCATCTCGGTGTGCCCTACGCATTGGCATCAGGGTAACTAAATCACCTTTGAGTTCTGTTTCAGACAGCCATTTTTCCATGATGAGAATTTAAGCCTAGTAATTCCAGTGAGTGGACATAATACCACCGATGGCCTAATCCTAAAGTTCAAATTACTTATTGCTAGGATATCATGCAGCCAAAAATGGCAGGTCGCTGGCTACGCCGTAGCATCGCTGCAAAACCGGACTTGGGTTTTGTGAAGATAAAACTCCCATGGCGAGATGTTTTCAGCCGCAGCTCAGACAGGCCAACTGTTTCAGTTTTCAACAGGCTGTCTTGTTGAAGATCAATAGGGTAGTTAGTTGCAAATAGTCGATCACCTTGCAACGACCAAATTAACTTTCCTGCCGAAACGCTAACCGGCTTGTTACGTATTTGGTTGGCAGTTGCGGTCTGAAGGCTAGATATCTATTCACCTTGCAGTCGGTCGCAGTTAATAGGTTCTAGGGAGCATGTGAGAAGGGCAGTACTTACAAAACTTAGTGCTGTTAATCGTAAATATTTATTGATTGCGGGGCTTTGATTATCGGTTCGATTCATTTGAAAGTTAACCTGCTCGACGTTTATCTATCTGTCTTCAGCCGGTCCTTGATTAGAAGCCGCCGCACTCACAAAACGTTGGCGTGATCGAAGTAAAAAGATAGCTAAGACAACAAAAGGAATGGCGATTAATAGTCCACTCGTTATTCCTGAGCCTCGTTCAGCCATGGTGCTCCAGATCAGCATGCCCAGCGCAATTTGCAGCACATAGAGGGCGGCGCCAGGGTGCATCCACGATCTCATTTTCCAAAACCCCCAAGTACCAGCGGCATAAACACACCAATGGAGCATGGCGCCAACTTTGGCCGACCACCCTGTAAACATAAACCCAAACCACACCTCTTGGTCTTGGCTCAGTGGCTTTATGAAAATATCCCAAGGCACATACAAGAAAGTCATGAAAGCACAGAACAGCAACAAGCCATTCATCCACCAAGGCCGGAGTTTTAGTTGGACACGGATAATGGATAGCATTAACAATTAATCCTTTCTCGATGACGAGCTAATGACGAAATGAGCGAATATAAAAGACTGCTGATGGCGTCAGCCTTATGACTTCAATAGGGCAACTTAACGCCAACGACTGTCTGATTGAACTGGCGGTCCGAGTTATCAGTCGGACCCAAACTCCGAGTTATAATCGGCGATGGATGCCTGTATTACTATTTTTGCATGATCAAAACCATAAGCGGGACCAATAGAGACTTTATTTTCTTCTCCAGGTATCAGCTTATAGGTCATAAAGTAATGCCGCATTCTCTCAATCAGGGCTGGCGGTAAGCCGGCAATATCATCAACCGATGACCACAACGGGTCATTTTCAAGCACAGCAATAATTTTATCGTCGGCTTCACCGCCATCTAACATGGGAAACCCGCCTACGACTCGGGCGTTCAGGAGAATTTCAGTTTTTGAAATGGGGCGCTCGCTGATAACGCAAATATCTAATGGGTCGCCATCGCCTCGAGCAGCTTCAGGCATTAAGGCACCTACTCGCTCACCGCAGTAAGTTTTGGGAATGAAACCATACAAAGTAGGGTGCTGAGACGATGACCTTTGCGGCCGGTCTACTCGGAGGTAGCCTGTGGTTTTGTCCACTTCGTATTTGACTAGGTCGAAAGGGCAGATTTCGATGAAGGCGTGAACTACTCTGGGAACTTCTGGGCCAACTTCCAGTCCATGCCAAGGATGAGGCCGCCAACGGTAAAAAGGATCGGGAAAAGATTTCACTGGTTTATATTCCTTAAGCTTAGGCTTGTATTTATAGGGCAAGGCTTCGCAAATACCGCGATTAGCCACAAGAAGTTTTAACAGAGTTTGTGTTGCTAGTCTCGGATTATATCTTATACCCTAGAGACTACCTCGTTTAAAAGATTAATTAGGCATTAAGGATCTGTGAAATGAAGAATCTAGTATGTTCAGCGTTGTTTTTATTAAGTGTGATTGGCAGCAGCGCTATTACTGCACAAGAGAAGCATCTAGAACATGATGCTGTGATGGTTGTAGTCAATCAGTTTTTTGAAGCTCTCAACACCGACAACCAGACACTAATGGCAAGTATTAGCATTGATGGCTCGCATAATTACAGTATTAGAGAAAAGGCGGATCTTACTTTCGAGCTTCGCTCTCGGCAACAAGACAACTCCGACACGACTCCCAATGCTGCTGAATATACTGAACGCTACTGGGATGAGATCGTGCTTGTTAATGACTTGATGGCTGTGTTCTGGGCGCCTTATGACTTCTATATTGATGGCGAGTTCTCGCACTGCGGCGTCGATGTTTTCGATCTCATTAAATTGGATGGGCAGTGGAAATTAGCGAACTCTATGTACACGGTAATTAGCAGTGGCTGCCCAAAATCTCCTCTTGGCGAGCTCTAACACCACGTGTTAACTATTCACCGATTCTTCCATCGCCACGCGCTAGGGATTAGAAGCTAATCGTTATTTCTGTCAAAGCTGATAGGTGCAGTTTAGGAAATTGAGCTTTTCTGTTTCGAAGCAGAATGTGGTGTGGGTACAGAGGGTGTGCCGTATTAGGTTATTCTTGGGATTACTGCTGGTTTTTCAGCTTTCAAGACATGCCGCTGCCATCGGTTGCCCTGATAGGGATTCCCTCTAGGTCAGCGTTCTCCAAACAAAAGACGTTAATCCCGTAGGAATTTGGTGAGTTTCTTTTTATGTGAAAAGGGTAGATGCCACAGTTACTGCAAAAGGCATTGGTATTAAACTGATAACGAGAAAGTGATTGCTCGCCTTGAAGTAAGCCAAAGTCGTGTTCACGAACTTTAACTATCAGGGCATTTTTTCTAACGCAGATGGAGCAATCGCAGGTCGTTAATTCTTGAAATTCTGAGCGAATTTCAAATTGTATTGAACCGCAGTGGCAGCTACCGCTAAAGTTTTTCTACTCTTTGATGTTCATTTTTTTAACCTAAGCAGAAAAACAATAAGGTAATTAAAAATTCCAAACCACTCCAGCGGCTACGATAAAACAGGTACTAGGTCAGCCGCTTCAAGTTTACCTTTACGCCGAAGCGCCACTGCCCAGAAAAACACAAGCAGGCCTGCGTAGATATGAGCGCTATCGCTGGATAGGCCTGTGAGTTCCAATTCCTGCAGCTTAAGTTCCTGATACATATTCAAAGGCGTTTGCTAGCAGGCTCAGTCACTCGTATTAGGGCTCAGGCCTGTTCCATTTCGATTGTGTAGTCGTACCAGTCGACGATTTTTCCGTCTCGGATAAAAAACACCCCGACACCACGCCAGGTCTTGAGTGCAAAATCCGTGAAATAATCAATTCTTTCGTTGATCACCATCGGCCCTCGGGCAAACGTATCTAGCACCTCAAAGCGGTCGACGTTGTTAATGATGGTCTGGATGCGTTCTGATACTGCGTCGCGGCCATCGGCTAATTCGGTTGTCTCTGTCATTCGGTACGCGCCGTCATCAGCAAAAAACGCCATAATCTTATCTAGGTCATGACTGGGCCACGCCGCGCAGAAATCATTTACGAGTTGAACATTGGCCTGCTCATCGGTAGTTAACGTAGCTGCACTCGCTGAGTGAGCAATGCCGGCAAGCGCGATAGCTCCAGCTCCTGCGGCTATGAAACCTCGGCGGTTAATTTTTGCTCCTTTGGCTGTCATACTTTTATCCCCTTATTTTTTGTGTTGTTAACTTTTCTGAAGGCAGCGCTTGGCTAGCAAGCCACCGTTAAAAAACATTTTCTAATCCAAGCGCGTAGCGCTTCTTTGTTAATATCATCGTTATACTCCGAGTCCGAATTGATCATCAAATACCTGACTTGCCCGCGGGTGGAGTTTGAGAGGTTGAAGGCTTTGTTATTCACTTTTCTCTTTTCGTGGAAATATTGTATACCACAGCGGCCAACCTGCGAGCCAGATGGCCAGAAGCCAAAATAAATGAGAATACCACTGGGCTAAGGCTTCAGTATTTTCAGGGTTATCTATATAAAATATTGCGATGGACAGTAGGGTCGCGGCAATAGCACAAGCTAACAGCGCTTTTAACCATTGCAGCCACTCATATTTAGCGTAAGGCCAGCCGTAAGCGTTGATTTTTGGGTCCGTGCCAGAATAGAATTTGTAAGAAACATAACTGTCCGCCCACGCAATAATACTGTGCCCGTAAACCACTGTAAAACCCAAATAGACAGCAGCTAAGCCATGGGAAAATTCTGCCGGTTTACCGCTATGCAGATCTACCATGGTGGCGACTAAAAGCGCTATGTCTAAAAGCGGTACACTCAGTAATATCCATTTACTGAGTGTGTTTAATTTCAATACGAATCTAACGCATAGGCCTAAGGCAAGAATCGCCCAAAAGCCAATTTCACAAGCGATAACAAACCAAATCAACATTTGCTAAAGTTCACCGCGGTGACTTAGCGCTGTCACCACTGCGCCGAATCCGATCAGGGCAATCGCAATACTAGCGATGCCTATCAAAAACTCTTCAGTGATGTTCATACCCTTCATTTTTCGGTAACGACTCTATTATTTTGATTCAATGTTTTTCTACGTCTGATTTAGAGTAGAACTGATGTTTCAGAACGCATAGTATTTAAACGTTGGGGTCACCTTATATTTTTCTAAGTTTATGCTCAAGCTTTTTTAAATGGTATGAAAATATCCAATGAACACAGTGGACGTTAGGTTGAACAGCAAGGGGCCTGAAAAAATCTCTGCACCACATCTGCTTGTAGTCAGTTATTTATTGTCTAGACCGGTGCCATCGAGCCGCTGTATAGCCGCTAGAGGTACTCCACAGGTGGGATAAAAATGCGACGCACACGCTAACATCCGATAGGGTCGAGCTAGTTTTTTGGCCATAAAAAAACCCGGTCACCTTGCGAAGACCGGGTTTTGGTTTTCTCTATCTATCGGTTGTTTAGGTGTCAAAGATCGCCACTAAACAGCCTTTTGAATCGGGGATATCTTGAATGTTAACCGTGCCGCCGGCAAGTACTGTGGTTAGTGCATCTTTCAAAAAATGTTCATTGGCATGGTTGCGCTGAGTTTCATAACCAAGCTGATCGTTGATTGGGCCACGATACATCACTTCTTTAGTGCGCGGATTAATAACGAATACTTCAGCAGTTCGCTCAACTCCCAAGGCTTTGGCAAGTTGCTGGCCTTCGTCTTTAAGCACTGGGAAATCAATGCCAAATTCATCTGCTTCGCGTGCGATGCGCTTGGGGCTATCCTGAATGTTCGAGTTAAACATTAAAAAGCTAACTTTTTTATCTTGGAAATCGTCGCGAACTTCACGGTAGCTTGGCAGCGCAATCCTAGCAATAGGGCAGCCAACACCTTGTACGTAGAACACGATAAATGCATCGTCTTTGTACTGGTCCAGCGTATGGGTCACGCCTGCTTGGTCGGTTAGGGCGAAATTGGGTGCTGAACGCAGCCAATCATCTTCAGCGAAGGCTGAGGCCGCAATTCCCATGGCTACAATTCCTGTCGCTAAGAAAGAGGTAAGTGATTTGCTCAACAATTTCATTTTAACTGCTCCTGTCTGGTTCTTTGCGTTGACCACTGAATGTAATCAAAGCTCATAACCCTAATACTAAGGCTTCTGCGCTGAAATTCAATGCTAGTCGCTGCGGCACAGAGTCGCAGGTGACTGTCTTTAAGTCTGTCTTCTAAGTCTAGGTTTATAGATGATTAGGTCTGAACCAATTAGTCCAAGCCGTACCTCCAAGACCGTGAGTACAAGTCTAGAGCTTCGTTATTTGATCGAGTTGGCTCAGATCAGTCTAAAACTTCTAGCACTCTCACTACCAATCTTAGCAAGTAAGTTTCGGCTATCCCACTCGAGGTGCATTAAAATCACAGAAAGTTGCAGACTGCAGAGCTCGCTGGTTATGGCCTTCTTCGAATTTTTCACACTATTTTGGAGGATAAATAATCATATAAATCAGTGGGTTGTATTTTTATTGGTGCGTTCAAGGATCAGTTACTAATTATTGTGATGAGTGAAATTGGAATTTAGCTAAGGTGAGAAGGCGATTAGTCTCGTGATGCTAAGTCCAAACAGTCTATTTCAGCAATTTTTGGCGGTTATTTGAGTCGCATATCCTGATTAGCGGCGCACCATGATATCTATGGTCTGCCTATTCTTGGAAATTGCTAAGAAGGTTGGGCTCTAAATCAACCGCGCCTGCTAACTTAACCCTTTATTAGGCTGTCAAACGCTAGAATTACCGCCGACGTCGATATCGAAATAACAGGCTGATCAGCGTATAGTAGCGCAACTCTGTTGGTGCCAGATCACTTGATCAAGTGATGGTGGCCGTCGTACAAGGTCTCAGGATTTTTATGCTAGCTAGGATAACCGCCCTCTATATTGAACTGGTCTTTCGTAGACCGCTATTAGTTATTGCCTTGGTCCTAATTACGGCTGCTGGCTTCGGCTATTACGCGCAATACTTTCGTCTCGACGCTTCTGCTGATTCTTTGATGTTGGAAGGAGACAAGGATCTCGAATATTCCCGCGAGATAAATGCTATTTACGGTACTAGCGAATCGGTGATCATTGCCTACACTCCGCTGAACGCTCCGTTATTCTCCCCCCCAACGTTGGAGAGAATGGAAAGTTTGCGCCAAGAATTGCTAAAAATTGATCGAGTCAGCGGCGTCGATAGCATTCTCAATGTGCCTATTTTTCTTGATACGCCACTAACCGGCATTTCTGAAGACTACCTTACTCTGAATGATGCCGAAGTGGATCTTGATGTCGCTCGCGAAGAGCTGGTCACCAGCCCGATATTTCGAGAGGCGGTGGTGAGCCCAGACGGAGAAACCGCGGGCATGCTTGTCAGCTTTGAAATTGATCAAAGAGCTAGAGATCTGGTTGATCAGAGAACTGCATTGCGCAAAAAAGAAGCTACCGGCACTATTACCAGCGCTGAATCACGACTGTTAGCTGAGATTGAAGTAGAGTACTCCCAATATACGATTACTACCTCCGAGCGACAAACCGAGGCTATTGCGCAGATCCGCAGCATTTTAGAAAACTACCGTGGTGATGCGCAAATCTTCCTCGGCGGGGCTCCCATGATCGCTGACGATTTGGTCACCTTTGTGCGAGGCGACCTCAGCTCTTTTAGCTTTGGCGTTTTGGGTTTTATTATTTTTGCCTTGGGTCTCATTTTTAGAAAAGTACGTTGGGTAGTATTGCCCTTGGTCTGTTGTGCGGTAGCTGGCACTGTGATGGTCGGGGTTTTGGGTTTGATGGATTGGCGCGTGACGGTGGTTTCTTCCAATTTTATTTCGCTGCTCTTAATTATCACAATCTCGTTAACGGTCCATCTTACTGTTCGTTACCGAGAGCTGCGCGCCACTCGTCATTTCAGCAGCCATGACAAATTACTGCAGCACGCTGTGCTGAGTATGTTCAAGCCGTGTTTGTATACAGGATTAACCACAGCGGTTGCCTTCGGCTCGCTTATAGTGAGCGGTATCTCACCGATCATTTCATTTGGTTGGATGATGGTCATGGGCGTTCTTACCGCGCTGACGGTAGTGTTCTTTCTGTTTCCTGCAATTTTGACGCTATTGCCGGTTGATCAAACCAAACTGTCATCGGACATGCGCTTAAACCTGACCTCTACACTGGCCACCATTACCGACAAGCTCGAAGACAAGGTGCTCTATCTTTACGCGGTAGTGCTTCTATTAAGTGTTATTGGCTTGACACGTCTGCAAGTTGAAAACAGTTTCATTGACTATTTTCGAGAGAAAACCGAAATATATCAGGGCATGTCGCTGCTCGATGAAAAGCTAGGCGGCACTTTATCTTTTGATGTAATAGTGGACCTTCCAGAGGGAGCCGAATCTATTGATGACGGTTTTGGCGATGGTTTCGATGATGGCTTTGGTGATGCAAGTGACTCTAACGCTTATTGGTTCACTGCTCCGAAGATGGACCAGGTGAAGGCTATTCATGAATATTTACAAAACGATCCGCAGACCGGCAAAGTACTTTCATTTGGCGCTGTTATACAGCTAGCTGAAAAGCTTAACGACTACGAACCAATTGATGGGGTACTTTGGGCAGTGCTGTATTCACGAATCCCTGATGCGCTTAAAGACACGGTATTAACGCCGTTTGTTTCTATCGAAGAGAATCAGCTTCGTTTCAATGTGCGGGTGATTGAATCCGACCCTAACCTCAAGCGAAATGAGCTGTTGCAAAGACTTGAAAAAGGCATAGAGCAAGAGTTTGGTTTCACAGATGAGCAAGTCAATGTGACTGGTATACTTGTACTGTACAACAACGTACTCCAAAGTTTGTATGAGTCGCAGATATTGACCTTAGGTGTGGTTATGCTAGCCATTATGTTGATGTTCCTGCTTTTGTTCAGGTCGCTCAAAATAGCTATCATCTGTATTATCCCCAATGCCATTGCCGCCGCATTCGTGCTCGGTATTATGGGTTGGTTAGGCATACCTTTAGACATTATGACGATTACAATTGCAGCGATTTCGGTTGGTATTGGTGTCGATAACACAATCCATTATATGCACCGATTCAAGCGCGAGTTTCCTAGGTTTGGCAACTACCGCGAGACGATGTTCTTCTGCCACAATAGCATTGGCCGCGCCATGTATTTTACGTCGATGACAATTGTTGCAGGTTTTTCGATATTGGCTTTGTCAAATTTTATACCTACAATTGTATTTGGACTATTGACCAGTTTAGCAATGCTAGTCGCCTTATTGGGTTCACTGACTCTTTTGCCTCAGCTGTTAATTAAGTTTAAACCGCTGGGTGAAGAAACTGTTTAGATCTATTTTGCAGGCTGCCTGACTGTGTGAGAGCTTAATGAAATATTTGCTAGGTTTCATATTTCTTGGATTATTACATGGCTGTGATGGGCCCGCAGAGGTGGCTGAACTGACATTGGTGCAGGGTTTTATGGCTGATGAGAATGCACTGCTTAGAGGTCAGGCAATTTATGCTGGGTCTTGCGCGGACTTTTGCCACGGTCTGACCTCAGAGCTTTCAGCAGTAAATTTTGGTGATGACGCTAACTTGTTCAATTGTCTTTGGCAGTATGGCGAGACAGATGAAGAGATTTTCGACACAATAGTTAACGGTATTCTAGGCACTCGCATGGTTGGCTTTGGTTCTAATTTTCCAGAAGCAGACGATCCTTGGAAAATCATCGCTTATTTGCGAGCAAATCAAAGTGCCTGTGTCTTGGAGTAGGTAAGTGCGCAATAGGTTCCCACTGGCGCGATACGGTATGGATACGGTATGTAAAGTGCGAATCAAATTCAGTATGTAACGATAGATAAAAACTTAATTCAGCAATCAGTTTTAGAGGTAGTTAATGGAAACCAATCTTCCAGAGAAAGACAGTAAGGATGGCAAAGCAGCCGGAAATTCAGGATTTATTGATGAGAAACTGTTTAAGTCTCGTTCAATTACAATTTTCGGTGAAATTAATGACAAGATCGCTCGCAGTACGACCGAGCGTCTCCTTGCGCTAGCATCAGACAGCGATGATCCAATTTCCATCTACATCAGTTCGCCCGGCGGGCATGTGGAATCTGGGGATGTGGTTTACGATATGATTAAATTTATTAAGCCTGTGGTGCGAGTTATTGGAACCGGCTGGGTGGCTAGCGCGGCCACAACAATTTATTTGGCCGCCAAGAAAGAGAACCGCTTCTCGTTACCGAACACTCGTTACCTTGTTCATCAACCCTCCGGTGGATCACAGGGAAGGGCGACTGATATTGCCATTCAGGCTGAGCAAATTTTGGCAATGCGCGCTCGCCTCAATAAACTAATTGCTGATGAAACTGGTCAGCCTATTGAAAGAGTCGCTGTGGATACTGACAGGGATTATTGGATGACCGCGGAGGAAGCTATTAAATACGGAATTGTTTCCAAAATCGTTAAATCCATATCTGAAATTTAACGAGTTTTTAAAAGTCCCAGGCCGCTGCTTACGGGCCTGTGACTTTTTATAGCTTTGAGATTTTTTAGAGAGCTGCGGCTTTTGTGAAATAGGCTTGGCGACCTTTAGACAGAGCACATGACACCATAAATTCAGGTGTACAGGTTTTTACAGATAACACGCCAGTGGAATCATCAAGCAACTCGGCTCGAATAACGCCACTAACACCACCGGTTATATAGTCCACCTCAACTTCAACAATGTTGCCATTGATTGTGGCGTCTTTGCTGGTCCATTCAAAACCCAGCGACTCTAGCTGTGTGACTTTTAAGACATTATCTTCAACTGTAACAGCGATCTTAAAATAAGTTCCATTGGCGGCCCATTGGCCTTCCCATGCATGAGAATCTTCTTGGGCAGAGATTGACGGTGAAAAAACTAATGTGACAAAAATGGCAAAGGCCGTTATTACGGCATTGCTTTTAGGCTGTCGCTGTTTAAACATATTGCAGACCCACTCCGAATAGCTGTCCATGATATTGGCTTATTAATGTGTAAGCGATTAGACCGACCAGAACGGCAATAATGTCCCAATATAGTTGAGGGGTATGTTGAGGGTTCTGTTGGTCCGCTTTACTAGAGTGCTGTAAACCCAGCGATACAAATTTGAATCCCGCCCAAGCTGCCATGGTGCCAAACAATAATACTGATGCTAAATCACCATTAGACCAAAGGTGAGCAACCCCCCAAAAACTGACGCCTGCCAACATCGGATTGCGAATATGTGTCCGCAAATATGACATTGGGGTGTTGCCAGCAATGATTAAGATGAAGGCTGGTATCATTAGTATGTGACTAATGTAGCGCAGTTCAAATTTTGTTTGCCACAGCATAATGAAGGGAGCCGAGGCCATGCCCCAAATAATGAAGCCCAAGCCAAGCAGTGCAAGAATACTGTAGGCGGTCTTATAGGAGTTTTCAGATCCACAGCGGTTAACCAAGCCTGGCCGAAGACCAAGCTCTCGTGTGAGATGGAGCGTGATGAACAGTGTTAAGCCTAGTATTAAACTAAACATATTTTTTTCGCAGTTTCATGAAAACATATCTTAACGCAAAGTAGGGACGAGAAGCTAAAGGAGAAATTAAAGGACAAGCTCAACAGCAGTGCTGTCTAGCGGGGTTTATTCAACCTCAAAAAATAACGGTCTAGCAAAGTGGCGTCATCAAGATGTTGTTGCTCAACAAACCCGGTGGCGTGGGTCCCCCATTGTCGCATGGCCCCGACAGACTTGATTCCCGTTGGCCAAAGCGTATAACGCTCTAACCGCTTGCTATTGATGATGATGCCAGAGGGTGAAAACATGCTTTTGCTGCGGCCGTGATCATTTAGGTTTGAGAGTCGGCCATAGTCGGCTAGCAAGTAAGGTCTGGCACTTGGTAACACATCATTGTTTACTCCCACTACATAGTGCTCATTGGCTGTAAGACGGATATGAACGCCAGCTTCGCTATTGATGTTTGTAAGGTTGAAAATATTGGCTGGCTCTTCTGAGAGCGCTGGCTTTTTAGCGGCCACGTCATCAGCCACGACAAAGTATTTATGATAGCAACCGCAGCTGTGAATACTGTCAAAGAGCAAAGCCCTGCCTTGTTCATCTAAGGTTACTCGCCAAATCAAACTGTCAATTTCGCCCGCAAACAGGTCGAACAACGTCGTCGGCTTACGTTCTGAAAACCAAACCACGTAGTTAAGCTGTAGTAAATTGCTTGTCCCAAATCGAGTGAACGAGGGCAAGGTATAGACCGTCGGGCTGTCAGAATTAGTAGTCACCTCGTTATCGCGCCAAACGGGCTGTCCTATTAGGTCATTGTCATCTTCGAGTTCGATCGTAAATCTCGGGCTATGCAGCGCGAACAAGCTGCTTAACTGTGTATCAGTGAGCTGTGGCACTTTTAGGGGATTGGCACTATAGGCTTGCTTAAACCACCCCTCTAAATTATTGTCCTCCTGATAGTTTATTTGTTGGGGTCTATAGCTAACCGATTCATCAAAAGAGACTGTCTGCTGGAACCAGCTTTTTTCTTCTTCATGTAATTTTTTAATGCGCGATTTGAATATCGGCCGCAAAAACCAATTGAATCCTAACCATTGCGCAAATGAATCATAGTGATCAGAAATCAATGGCAGCCGCTTGAGCGTTTGTCTGCGTCGGGCGCCGTAGTCGTCAAGAGTGGCAAAATTTATCGCGCAGCGATTTATCAATTCAAGGCGCGAATCTGGCCAGGGTTGTTTTAAATTTTGATTCTCAGAGCTGCGGATAGAAGCGCCTAAAGCTGCTGACCGGCTAAACCATTGCTTTGTTTGCATCTCGGTAGCGGGTTCTTTTGCCAAGAGATCTAGAAAGCGATTTGAATGAAACATAGGCAAAGCCCTGAGCGCAGGCGCGCTGGCATTGCCAACCTTTTGTGAGTCTACGAGGCTTCGAAATTCAGCAGCGACTAAGGTGCAGCTGATTAAGTCTGCACTATTGACGTTTAAACTATTCATGTCAATTTGAGTTGCTGAGCTTTGGCAGGCGGTCAAGGCAAATGACAAGCAAACTGACCCTAACAAGCGCTCAAAGTTTAAATTTTTCATAACATCAAAATACCTGAAACAATTTTGAAACGCTATATTGGCCTAGCGAGTAAGGTCTAAATATTGATGTCCAAAGGGCAAGGCCAGAAGATGCCGACGCAATGACCCCAGCGCCCTTAATTTGTAGTAAGAACAGGGATCAGTAAATCGCAGGCAAAAAAAGGGAGAACATGGTTCTCCCTTTTTGACCCAGTAGTTAGCCAGCGTTTTTTTAACCTGCCGGTGCTTTCTTATAGACCTGGCTCGTGTGCAGAGGCCTAGCTATAGCCGTTAAACAGCAGCTAGCGATGCTGGTTTAGAGAAGTCATGCTTACGAATAGGCAAATCTCTCACTCTTTGGCCAGTCAAGATATACAAGCCATTAGTTACCGCAGCGGCTATCGGTGGCGTTGCCGGCTCACCAAGACCGCCCAGTGCTTCGCCTGACTCTACAATATGAACTTCGATCTCTGGTACATCCGCCATGCGCACCATTTCGTAGTCTGGGAAGTTATTTTGTACAACTCGCCCATTCTCAATAGTGATTTCCCCATAAAGGGCCGCGGTCAGACCAAAAATAATCCCGCTCTCGACCTGTGCCTCAACCGTATCTGGGTTTACCGCCCAGCCACAGTCAATGGCTGCGGTTACCTTATGAACGATAGGTTGGCCGTCATCACTAATAGAAACTTCAGCGACTTCTGCGCAGATGCTGCCAAAGCTTTCCTGTACTGCAAGACCCAGTGCATGCCCTTCGGGTAGGTTCTGTCCATACCCAGCAGCTTTAGCAGCCACCTCTAATACCTTGCGGTGGCGAGGGTGATTCTGCAGAAGGTTCATACGGAATTGATAGGGGTTTATGCCTGCTCGATGAGCGATTTCATCAACAAAAGACTCGGTGAAGAAAGTCTGCTGCGAATGATCCACACTGCGCCACGCGGCGATTGGTACATGAGTTTCACCATCCACTACGCGAATAGATTGATTTTCTATGGCGTAAGGAATAAATGCGGCGCCAGCAACTTGAATTGGGCCGGTAAAGCGGTTGTGCCAAGCCAAAATATTGCCATAGCTATCAAAGCCTGCTTTGAAGTTACTGTGAACGGCAGGGCGATAGTAATCTTGCTGCATGTCATCTTCACGACTTAGAACTGTTTTCACTGGCACATCGAATTCTTTAGCAATCAACGTTGCGTGGTCAATGACGTTCCAGGTAAATGGTAGCCGTCTACCAAATCCGCCGCCGACATAGCTAAAGTGGTGAGTAACATCGTTTTCACCAAGGCCTCCAATTTTAGCGACCCGGCCTCTAATTCCTAACGCATCTTGGGTGCTTGTCCACAAATCTGCTTTGCCATCGTGGAAGTGAACTGTGCAGTTCATAGGCTCCATTGGCGCGTGAGAAAGGTAAGGCACGCGATAACTGGCCTTAATTGTGTCAGCTGCACTGGCAATGTAGTCATCCGCATTACCTTGCTCAAAATCTTCTGTGCCATTGCTGGTGGCGAGTTCGGCATCAAATCGAGCGGCAATATCCGCGCTCGAAATAGAATCGTTTTCGGATGTCTCAAATTCAGCTTTAACCAATTTGAGAGCTTCCTTAGCGCGCCAATAACTATCAGCCACCACAGCTACTGAATCGTCTAACTCAACAATGCGTTTAACCCCACGCCGAGACAGCGCTGCGCTAGCATCTACTGACACTAATTTCGTGCCAAATACCGGTGCCATGCGGATCGCGGCATAAAGCATGCCCTCACAATGGTAGTCCAAGCCGTAAGGTGCAGTGCCATCGACCTTCGCTGGAATATCGTTGCGAGAAATCGCTTTGCCCATAATATTAAACTGAGAGCGTTCTTTTAAAGTTGGTTCTGTTGTAGGTTCTAATAACGCCGCGTCGGAGGCGAGATCGCCGTAGCTAAGTGATTGCCCGCTACTGTTATGTTGCACGTAACTCATCGACGCGGTGCATTCGTCTACTGGCACACTCCAGCGCTGAGCTGCACATTCGATAAGCATCTGCCGCGCGGCAGCGCCAGCGGTTCGCATCGCTATGTCACCGGTAAAGCGCACCGAGGAGCTACCGCCAGTAATCTGCAGGTTGCCGATTTCGGCAATTTTAGTCGCGCTCACATTGACCAAACCCATTAAGAATCCCGGAACACCCGCTTCACCGGCAAAACCTTTAACTAAATCACCGTTAGCGAATAAGTCGGTGGCTGGGGCTTGTTCGATGTTGACCATCTCCCAATTAGCATCCATTTCATCGGCTGCCATCATCGCTAAAGAAGTGTGAACGCCTTGTCCCATTTCAGCATGGGGCACATAGATCGTGACTTGGTTGTCAGGGTCAATTTTTAGGAATGAGGTGACATAATGTTCGCCGTTTTTGGCGAGCTTATTGTTGGCTAACCGATGCTTACTTGGTCGTGTCGCTGAGTATCCTATTAATATGCCGCCGCCAACTAAGGCACTAGATAAAATAAAACGTCTTCTCGAAACTTTCATAAGAGTGCTCCTTTAAGCGATGGCAAGCGAGCGAATCGCTTTGCGAATCCGAGGGTAGGATCCGCAGCGGCATACATTAGTAATGCCCGCGTCGATGTCCGTATCGCTTGGATTGGGGTTGCTGGCCAAAAACGACGAAACCGCCATAATCATGCCAGACTGACAGTAGCCACACTGGGGAACTTGATGATCTATCCATGCTTGTTGCACGGCGCAAATATCAGGTGCACTGTTAGTAGCAGTGCCGGAATCAGCGCCAGCGGAGGCAAAAGCTAGGCCTTCTATTGTAGTGATGTTTTGTCCCTCGATAGCGGATACAGGCAACACACAGCTACGAACAGCGCTGCCGTTTACATGCACAGTGCAGGCTCCACAAGAGGCAATGCCGCAGCCAAATTTGGTGCCGGTCATGCCGAGTTCGTCTCGGATCGCCCACAAAAGTGGCATTTCCGGTTCGATGTCCAGTTCATGCTCAACGCCATTAACTTTAAATTTTGCCATGCCCTTATCCTCTCACTAATAATAGTTCTATCTGAATTTTACTCCTATCCCCGCTATATTGCGATTGCGCAGGGTTTGCTACTTTGAGGACGCCCGAGGTGGTCGCGGTTAGCTGATGTTTCATGTAAAAATGAACACAGGCGCAGCAACACATCCAGCGAAAAAAATGAAGGGTATTTATGAATCAGAAACAACAGCCTCCCGCAATACAATTTGAATACAAAGCCTTGGATTCGGTCAGTTTAGGCGCGCCTGCAGATTTAGGCGTGGCCGGCGCAGTCAAAAAAACAGGGTCCAGACGCGTGTTGCTGGTTGGTTCATCCAGCTTAGCCGCTCAAACTGATAATTTTGCCTCCATAAAACGAGCTGTTGAGGCGACGGGAAAAAATGTAGAGCTTCAGCCTTTTTGTAAGATCAGGGCCCATACTCCCAGGGAAGATGTTCTGGAAGCCATTGCATTGGCTAATGATTTTGGCGCCGACCTTCTTGTGTCTGTGGGTGGTGGGTCAGTGATTGACGCTTGCAAGGTCGTGCAGTTAGCGCTGGATCAGGGGCTTAACAGTGCCGAGGACCTGCTTGAATATGCACAAAGTAGTGACGGCAGCCGTGGCGCTAAAGCAGGGGACATGACTGTTTTTAGGTGCCCGTCTAAGATACGTCAGATCGCCATACCGACAACGTTGTCCGGTGCTGAATTCAGTAATAATGCAGGCGTTTTAAATACAGAAAAATCGATTAAAGAAGGCTATAGAGGGCTGGACCTCTGTCCAAAGGAAATACTCTACGACCCGCAGCTAGCAACACTGACCCCCCAGTGGCTTTGGCTTTCTACTGCCATACGTTCGTTGGATCATGCCGTAGAGGGGTATTGCTCCAAAGATGCCCATCCGTTTGTGCAAGGACATTTCCTTCATGCAATGAAACTCTTTGCAGAATCACTGCCAAAAACTAAGGCAGATCCATTGGACTTGCATGCGCGCAGTATGAACCAGCAGGCGGTTTGGCTAGCGTGCGTTGGTTTGGGAGACATTTCCCATGGCGCGAGTCACGGTATTGGTTACATTTTAGGAAGCCTTTGCGGTGTGCCTCACGGTTACACATCTTGTGTCATGTTGCCTGCAGTATTGGAATGGAACAGCAAAAAGTGTTCTCAGCAGCAGCAGCCAATAGCAGTAGCTCTAGGATGCCCAGAAATGTCAGCAAGTCATGCTGTAAAAAACCTGATTGCTAATTTAGGTTTGCCGACCACCTTGCGCGAGGTTGGAGTTCAAGAGTCACAGCTTGCTGAAATAGCTGCCCGCGGCTTCACTCATCCGGTGGTTAAGAATAACCCAAGAACTATTAGCGCCAAGCAAGACATAGAAGAGATTTTACAATTGGCGTGGTAATCAACTTTGTGACGCAGCAGTCAAAATTAGTATCAACTCGTAGGTTACGATCAAGTTTGAAGTTAGCATCTGCTTGTTGTTCAGGGTTTTCAATTAATAGCAGCTATGGGCAAGTCAACGTTCGCATAGAAATTTCTAAGGAAGTGCTGTATGCGTGATCACAATTCAGGTGCTGCAGGGTTAGGGTTAGCTTATTAGCTGCGCTAACCTCAACGCTAGCGGCAGAATTTATAGCCAGGCTCAGGCACTATGATAGTAGGGGCAGCGGTGAAGTTATTCAATTGATGATGGAAGAGTCGGGCACGCTTTTTTGACGAGCGCCGGCTGCACAGTGATGAATGACCAGCATTCAAATCAAGCTTCACTTTTTTACAGCTGCCAGTTTATGAAGAAGAAGATACCTTCTTAACAATACAGGTGAGATCAACCGTCACCTAGTACAAAAGTTAAATTTATTTGGTCAGACACCTGCCGACAAGCTTGGCGGTGTAGTCGTTCACAAGAAGCTCGTCATCGCTCAAGATTAGCTCTTGAACTTGTATTTAGATCCAGCCTTCGCTGATGCGCGCTCAGAGTTTAAAAAACCAACTATGTAGACGCTCTTTAAGAGTTAGAAAAATATTACCTCAAAAATCCTACCCGGCTTTTTTAGGTGGGTTAAAAAAAATTCTATATTGATATTTTTGCGTGGGATTATTTGAACTCAGTGTGCCCGCTTGCAGCTCAGGTCTTATATCGGTTTCAAGTTCTAGCTTAATTCAAACTGGCGTTTCAAAATGTCCCAATATTAGTGCCTATTTAAATTCTAATCGTCGCCCAGCAACTCTAATGCTATCCTTGTCTTTCTTTGGTGGAACCCCAGAAACCAGCTAGGTTTAGTCATGGCATTATTTCCTTCAGGCTTCATTCTCTGTAATCGGCGATGGCTGTCAGTGTTTTTTTTCTCGCTCGCTACTCTTTTTTGCTCAGGGTTTTCAAAGGGTCAGGAAACTTATTCTCCGGCAGTGGGGGAGTCTCAGTCGAATTCACGGTTTGTTAGATTTATTGAGGGGGCTGAGCAATGGCAGGGAAGACTACAGACCTCAATCGCAACCTATGAAAATGAGTCAGGTGTCATTCTTAGTTTAGTCTCCGCCGTTCATATGGCGGATGAACGCTATTACGATAGGCTTAACGATTATTTTCAGTCTCAAGACGCGGTCCTGTACGAATTGGTAGCGGAGTTTGACCAGCGCCCAGTTTTCGATGAAACTGCAGCAGTGCCTCGCGCTGGCTCGCCAGTGGCGATGATGCAGCGCGCTATGGCGAGATTTCTTAAAGTTAGCTTTCAGTTGGAACAGATTGATTATTCTCAAGCTAATTTTCGTCATGCGGATGTCACCCCAACGCAGCTTAACGAGATCATGCAATCTAAAAACGAAAATTCCTTTTCTATGTTTTTAAGTTTAGCGCTGGCCCAGTCAGTTTCTCAGACTAAGAGTCGGCCTGAGTCAGGGTTGGGATCGTTGGCAATGCTTAGGGCAATGATGACACCGCAGCGAGACTCAGTTGCCAAGTATTTGCTTGCTAAAGAGCTGTCTAATTCTGAGCTATCGGCCTTATCTGCTGAATTAGAGTCGCAGTTGACCATTCTCGGAGACCGAAATCGGGCAGCTCTAAAGGTGCTAAAAGACTCTCTAAAAGAGCCGCAGATACGCCAACTAAGCATCTTCTATGGTGCGGCCCACATGCCTGGTATTGAGAGAGCTATTGTCAGCGGTTTTGGCTTTAAAAAGGTTGGTGAGCAATGGCTAGACGCATGGATAATCCCTTGAATGGGTCGTTATGTACTAATTCGAGGCCAAATGAGTGAAAACGGCGCGGTTTGCGGTTGACTCAGACCGTATTAACGGGAAAATGTGCGCACGGTTTAATAATCGGGGCAACTTTGCGATAAAAGGGGTTGCAGCAGGCTGCTGGGAGTTAATCTTTTCGGTATCTGCGCTTGGTTTGTAAAATAGTTAGAGCTTTTGAACTTTAAATTAGGTGGATATAAATATGAAAAAATTAGTGAGTGGATTAATAGCATTAACTCTTACTGTTCTTGTAGGTTGTGCGGCTAGTATACCTCCAGCAGTAGGCGTTTGGACTGTAGAAATGAATACACCTCTAGGTGCGTTGCCAGCGACATTGACTGTTAATGCTGACGGCACTGGCTTGATGGTAGCTGACGGTTTAGGCGAAGCGCCAATCAGCGGAATCACATTTGACGGCAATGCGATGAATTTTGAAGCTGAAGTTGATGCTCAGGGTCAAACATTGCTTCTAGAATTTAACGGCACAGTTGAAGGCGACGCAGTAAGCGGCGCATTCGGCAGTGACTTTGGTGACTTCGCGGTAACTGGCACACGCCAGTAAGCTCAGCGTTTTAACCAACGGCCAGAAATTGGCTGTAAAAAAGGGGATCTGCGCCTAGCGTACATCCCTTTTTTTATGGGCTTAGGGTTGTCCCTGAAGGCAGCATATTCTTTGAACTATTAAATTACTCCGAGCCGCAGCTGCTCATTAATTAAATCAAGATTGGTTTTGGCGTTGGGGCTATTGGGATGGAATGCGATTAAATCTTCAAACGCCTTCTTGGCCTTGCTCAGTTCATTGCGCTGTAAATAAACCAACCCCAATCCTGACAGCGCACCAAAGTGCCTAGGTTCCAATTCAAGCGTCTTTTTAATATCCGCTTCTGATGCTTCTTGTTCGCCTATTAAATAGTAAAGAGTTGCCCGTTTGTTCCACGCTTCCGCGTAGTTTGGGTAGTTGATGGTCAGTTGGGTAAAAACTACCATGGCCTCAGAGACAGCTTGCGCATTCATTCGCTGAGTCCCTAATTGCATAAGGCGTTCAACATCTGGATTGGGGTGTTGCAACCAAATCTCCCAAATCTGAGCCTCTATTTGTCCAAGGCTAGACCCTTCATCTGTTTGCAGCAGCTGTTCGAACAAGTCGTCAAGTTTCGGATCAGTTTGGTCCGCGTGTAGGGCAAAGGCAAACCAGCCGCAAACGAAAAATATTAGAGTAGAGTGGATGATTGATTTCAAAAGAATTCTCTCAATTCCAAAAGGGGCCAGTATAGCCTTTGCTTTAAGAAAGGCGCCAGCCCAATTGGCTGACGCCTAAGCAGACATTCAGAAGCTTGCTGCGGATGCTTTTAACCAATCATCACGGTAGCTCTCAGGAGCTGTATCGCTGAACAACTGTTTATAAACCATAGGCTCGTATATCTGATCAAAGCTCTTCAATCCACCTTCCCCGCGGCTGAACAGGTCGCTGGGATTTAGATCGCAGGGATTCGAGAAGCCCATGGCCCCGCACAGTTCAAAAAACGATTCGACAGTGGCATCTTGAAAGTTTTTTACTCGCACCGATTTTTCTTCAATATCAATCGCTTTAGCTCGATGAGGATCCTGAGTTGCTATGCCTGTAGGGCAGTTATTGGTGTTACAGGCTTTGGCTTGCACACAGCCCAGTGCCATCATCATTGATCTCGCCGCATTAACGGTATCTGCGCCAACCGCTATCTTCTCAAGCATATCAAAGCCAGAGGCCGTTTGCCCTGAGCTGATGAGCTTGATCCGCTCTCTTATTCCAGCCCCAACCAAAACTTGATTGACGTAATAAGTTGCCTCTAAACAAGGTGTGCCTAAGCGATTTGAGAACTCTACAGGAGCCGCACCAGTGCCGCCTTCTGCACCGTCAACCGTAATAAAGTCTGGATAGGTTTCGGTTTCTAACATGGCTTTAACAATTGCTAAGAATTCAGTTTTTTTGCCTAGGCAAAACTTGAAACCAACAGGTTTACCTTCGCTGAGTTTGCGCAATCGAGTAACGAAATCGAGTAACCCCTTTGGTGAGTCGAATTCAGGATGGGTCGGCGGCGAGTTAACGGTTTCGCCGACACTGACCAAGCGAATTTCAGCGATCTCTTTGGTTACTTTTGAGCCAGGTAGCACGCCCCCGTGCGATGGTTTGGCTCCTTGAGAAATTTTTATCTCAATCATCTTTACGTTATCGAGTTTCGCGCGCTCGGTGAAAGCTTGGCCGTTGAAACTGCCATCGGGGTTGCGGCAGCCAAAGTAGCCGGTGCCGATCTGCCAGATGATGTCGCCGCCGTGTTTGAGGTGATACTTGCTCATGCTGCCCTCGCCGGTATTATGGGCAAACCCTCCCAAGGAGGCACCTTTGTTGAGGGCTTCAATAGCGCGTGCGCTGAGTGAGCCGAAGCTCATGGCAGATATATTTAGTCGTGAAGCGCTGTAGGGTTGTGTGCACTCAGGGCCGCCAAAGGTAACTCGAACACTTTCTTCAGCAATCTTGCCTGGCTTCATTGAATGCAGCAGGCTCCGATAACCCTCGGCTAAAATATCCTGTTCCGTGCCGAAGGGCAGAGTGTCGTTGGCTCCCTTTGCGCGCCGGTATATTAGGTTACGGCGTTCACGACTAAAAGGTTTCTCTTCAACATTGTTGGCTATAAAGTATTGCTGAATTTCAGGCCGAATGTATTCCAGTAGATAACGAATATTTGCTAGCACCGGGTAGTTGCGGCGAAGGTTGCTGACGCTGAAGAAAATTTCATAGCCGCCTGCAAGCGTCCATGCCAGCAAGACCAGAAAAATAATGAACTGGACGGGTGCACCCGCCAGTCCTGACCATGAAAGATCGCCCCCTGATGTCATAAACAGCCAGACAGCACTGAGAGGCATTAGAACTAGGGCAATCAACCAGTAAAGGCGGACGATAGGGGGCATGACTTTATCCTTTTATTATTGCGCTATCGCACGTGATCTGGAGGTATTCTAAAAATTCATCACCAAGGTAACTGACGTTGCGGTATCAGTTTTTTCGCGGCCTATGGGCACTTCGCTTTGGTGTTTTACATTGAATGTGAACTTTAAGGACAGGTTTTCCACTATATTTGTTTCAATACTGCTCTCCAATCGATAAATACTTGTTTGATCACCCGCTTCGGCACTGAGTAATTGATTGAACAGTGCATTTTCAGAAACGTCCCACTTATAATCTCCAGCAAGTCGCAAGATGACTTCATCAAAATTTTCTTGTTCACTTAGCGAGCGCCTTAAACCAATACCAGTAGTAATATTCAAATTCATATTATCAATGTTCGTGAGTAAGCTTCTGCCATAGTTAATCGATGCATCAGTTTGGCTGTCATAACCACTAAATCTGTCATCCTCGTAGGCAAGCCTGCCTTCGACGAAGCTAACCTCGCTTAACTGGTAGTCAGCTGATCCGATAGTATAAAATCTTTGTGCCGTGAGCTGGTTTTGCCTTGATGACCTAAAGGCGTCTACAGACCATGCATAGTCCCATGCATCTTTGACCAGCTCGACGCCGCCCTTAACTTTAAAACTTTCGTCTTCGGTATTACCGGTTGTTTGGATTATGCCAAGTTCAAGCTTACTGTTAACGCCATTCTCTCTTTGTGCAAAAGATTGCGTGCTCAAAAGTACTGCCAAAATGCTGCTGCCCATTAGAATCGGGTTTTTCATTGTTACGATCCTTTTCTGTGGTTTGCGACTTAGTCGCCATTGCTATAGTTTCATGAATATCGATAGACCGTTCGTTAATACTTGATGTTTTCGGCTCCTATCTCTAGCTCTATAGCTTGGATATCAGTCAGTGGGGAGTAATAGGCAACTCTTCTGGAATTGGGCGTTTTTTTGGGGTATAAATCCCTCGTATTCTCCCTTTATAACTTTGGCGATTTAAATTAGCTATGGCTTGGGCGCTAGAGCTGCTGGCAGGCGGTGACTTGGTATTAGTGAATTAATTCGAAGTTTCTTGGGAGCCTTAACGGTTCCTGTTTGAGGCTTTTAGCGATCTTTATTGGATACGCGTTCGGAACTTATTCGGAACTTATTCGGAACTTATTCGGAACCTATTCGGAACTACAATGATCCAATGAAAACTCTGTACTTACTTCGTCATGCAAAATCCAGTTGGGACGACCCTGATCTTAAGGATTTCGAGCGACCTTTAAATGCTCGGGGGCTAAGGGATATACCAGTCATGGCTGATCGATTTAACTCACGCAAGGGCTCCATAGATTGTATTGTGTGTAGTCCAGCCATGCGCACTAAGACAACCGCGAGATTGTTTTCTGAAGCTGTGGCTTTTAAAGGCGAAACCATTGTTAGTAATCCACAGCTTTACTTTGCTGGGGTGGGTATGTTCATCAAGGCCGCTAAGCGAATGGATGGGTCCTGCAACTCAGCAATGCTGGTAGGTCACAATCCAGCTATCACAGAATTTGTAAACGCTATGACCGGCGGGAAAGGCGAGGCAATCGAGGATATTCCTACCTGCGGTTTGGTGCAGATGGAGCTGGAGATTGATGATTGGGCTGATGCATCGTTAGGGTCGGCACGACTAGTCGAGTTCGATTTCCCTAAGAAGCAGAGCTAGCAGCAGTGCTAACAGTATTCTTAAGGATTACAATTTTAGCGAGCTTGTTGCTGCTGTCATGTAGCCAGGACGCGACCGAGGCGGAGCTTGAAGTAGTGAGTTCGGGGCCAGGATCGACGCCCAAGTTAAGGTTAACATCAGGGCCTGTTGATGCGCCGCGCTGGTATTCATCAAATCAGCTTGAGTTAGGCACGCAGGTGTTCGCTGATAATTGCTCTGATTGTCATGGGCTGCGGGCACAAGGGCGTTTTGATGACTGGAAGCAGAAGTTACCCGATGGCTCATTTCCTCCACCACCGCTTAATGGCAATGCCCATGCGTGGCATCATCCTCTTTCGGTCTTGCTGGGTGTAATTAACCAAGGCGGTGTTGCTTATGGTGGAAAAATGCCCGGTTTCCAAGCGAGTCTAAATGAGCAAGAAAAGCTGGCGGTGATCGCCTATTTTCAGGATTTTTGGAGCACACAAACGTATGACAACTGGTTACAAATGGGTGGCACTAATTAGAGCGGCAATGTCCGCAGTAGTTTTGTTGATCTCTGGCTCGGTTTTCGCTCAACTGGAAAATCCGCAGTGGGAATCTAAATTATATTCAGACCATGAGCTAGTGGGAATTTTGTGGGATGTGAAAAACGCCTCTGTAATTCCCACGGAAAATTTACTGACTGAATTAGAGGGGGCCGACTATCTTTTATTAGGCGAGAAGCACGATAACCCTGACCATCACACTTTACAGCTGCTAGTAACTGACGCTATTTTGCAATCTGATAAGCTTTTTGCGCTGAGCATGGAAATGATGGACTCCACCATCCAGCCCAAGTTAGACCTTATTAGCGATCAGGATTTTGGCTCGCTGGATGACTTAAAAAAGTACTTGGAATGGGACAGTGACGGTTGGAATTGGGATTTCTACTCTCCTCTAATTCAGCTGGCAGTCAATGCCTCTGTTCCGATCTATGCTGGCAATATAAGTAGAGATGCTATGCGCGATGTTTATGCTGCAGAGCAACCCTCGCCTCTGCAAAAAATTGTCGGCACACAAGTAATGAATCAATTAATCAAGGATATTGACGCAAGCCACTGCGGTCTTCTTCCTGAGTCGCAGTATCCTCCAATGGTTGCTGTCCAACAGGCGCGAGATTCGGCGATGGCAAACAGCCTGCCGCAGCCGCAGCTTAATCGGTTATCCGTCCTAATCGCCGGCAATTATCACGCCCGCCAAGATTTAGGTGTGCCGAATTATTTGCTTGCAAGAGAGCTGAATTCGGGTGGTGAAAAAATTGTATCCCTAGCGTTTATGGAAGTCAGCGAGGAACTACTTAGCGCTAGCGACTATGTTGAAGGCACAGCTGGCGTGAGCGCCTATGACTATATCTGGTTTACCCCTGCAATAAGTAATGAAGATTATTGTGCGGCTATGGTTAAGTAACAGATTAAGTAAGCGGCTGCAGGTGAGAAGCGCCACAGTGTTGTGTTGGCAAAATATGATGAGAAATTAAGTGAAAACTTGTTGGCAAACAAGGTAAGGATTTTTCGGCCACGCGCACATCCTTGTGACATGACAGCTGGCTGGGATTCTCAAGGTGAGAACTTGTTGTGCGTCAATACTGCACTCTTAGATTTCCATGTAGGTTACAATTGAAAAATTAATAGGTGTTTTTGTGTCTATTTAGCGATCTGTGAGTTGAATTGACATTGAACTTAACTGAAAACCCATACAAACTAAAATCTGATTTTCGAGAAAGTGCCTTTATGAAAGTTAGTAGGAATAAACATAAAATAGCGGTAGCAGTTGCGGGGCCATTATTGACATTCATAATGGCATTGCTAGCATTTTCCTTGCCGGCGACGTTGAACGGGCAAGTGTCCGCTTCTCAGTCTCAAAATTTACCCATAGAAACTGATGGTGGCGGTGAATTTAATTTTGTTCGCGTCGCTTTCGACACATTTTATAGTCGCGGTGGTTTTGGCTTTGGGCCATGGTCAATCGATTTTCCTGATGCCGACAGAAATTTTTTGCGCGGGGTCTCAAGACTCACTAACATTCGTGTGATGAGCGAGCCTATTGTACTGCGCTTTGATGATCAGAAAATATTTGATTATCCATTTCTTTATATGCTGGAGGTCGGACAAGGGGGCGGCATTCAGTTGAGCCCTGTTGAGATACAAAATTTGCGAGAGTACCTTTCACGGGGTGGTTTTTTGCTGATTGATGATTTTTGGGGGCAGCAGCAGTGGGATAATTTTTATGCGGCTTTTAGCCAGGTTTTTCCGGATAGAGAGATCATTGAGCTTTCACCAGATCATGAGATTTTTCATGTCTACTACGACATTGATGGCCCAACAATGATTCCTGCTTTGTATCGATCGGATGAATTCGGGGAACAAGGTATCGATTTTGCCAGCAATCATGCAATTCTTGATGACGAAGGACGGGTGATGGTGCTGATCAACTGGAATTCGGATATGGGCGATGGCTGGGAACATACTTATCACCCTGATTATCCGACTCGCTATGCTAATTCGGCCTACCGTTTAGGCATCAACTACTTAATGTATTCAATGACGCACTAGGCTAGTGCTGCTCGCGTAGATACTTCAATACGGCTTCAGTTCCTTGTGTCACACAGCCATTGGTCATAGTGAAAATATACTCTGCTCCTAATTTTTGAATCAGTTCGCCTTTAGTGACGATGTTTTTAAATGCGTCAATTTCTGTCGGAGGAACGCCCCGATTTCGGTAAAAGTCCAGTAGTATCCCCAGCTCTTTTTCTGAAAAATTTTCCAACAGAATCTCGATAATCCCATCTTCAAAGTTTGACCAATCATATTGCTGTTCATAGCACCGCGCGATCTCTTTTTTTATTGCCGCGGGAAGCTCACGACCACTTTCGTGGCTTACAAGGCTAGCGTAAGTGCGAATGACTTTTCGAGTTTGCTGCTGGCGAGCCCGCTCAAATTGCTCACTGATATTGGTAAGCTCAATTAGTTTTGCCGCATCTGAGCTGGCGTCAGCGAGTACTCGATTTGGCGCGACGCCAAGGCTTATTAGTACTAGCGATAGTGTGGCAACTTTAACCAGTATCAATTTCAAAAACCGGGGTAACTAAGTGAACTGCCATTCTAAGCGATCCGCCTTAACGACAAAAGAAGATGATTAGGAGAGAAGGCAAAAGGCCAGGCAAGAGTACAAATCAGTGCCGTCATAATGCCAATATTTTGGCATTATGCGATGTCTTCAACGTTCTGCCTTGGCAACATCTTTGTATTAGTTGAGTTGTCATTGCCGGAAATATTGACAGTATTTGGTCTAAAAACCTGAATGTCGCGTAAGATATAAGTAAGTACATCAGTATCCGGTTTGAATTTGACTTCTACAACTGGCAATAAAAAAACTCAGTGGAGTTTATCTTTGTCGGTAAAAAGACTGCCAGAGCCGCGCACGCCCCAGCTGCTGTTAACTGTAGCTTGGGACATGTATTTAGCGGCTTGGCTAAGACGAAGTGACTCACGTTTATGCTTTAACTGATGTTTTATATTGGATTTATTGAGCTTCATCAATTGACTGTAAACTAAGTTGATGACAGCATACTGACATAAATTAGGAGATAAACAAATTGGTATCCCATTATCCTAAGCGAGTATTGTTTTTGGACCTGGTCTTGTCGGTTTTCCGGCTTAATGGCTTGTTGATTTCTGAAGGCGATGCAATGACCCAAAATATGGGTCTGACTCATGCCCGATGGAAGGTTATAGGTGCGATCGCACTTTCGACCAATGGCTTGACGGTTCCCGGTATTGCAAGAGTTCTAGGTCAATCACGACAGGCCGTTCAAAGAATTACCGATGTTATGGTACAAGATGGTCTGCTAGTGTACCTCCCGAACCCGAGACATAAGCGCTCAGTGCTTGTTACGCTTTCGGATGAGGGCAGAACTGCATATTCACAATTGCGAGAAGTTCAAGATCCTTGGGCTATTAATACTACAGATGATATTCCCACCGAAGAGCTAGACACAGCGCTGCGCTTGGTTCGTCGGCTTATTCAAAAATTTGATCGGTGAATTAGGGCTTCAAGATCTGATCTAACCGATATTTCGGAGATATGATGAGCGATTTTTTAGATAAGCTTCCTAAATCGCTCTATCGCGCCGCTCAAGTTCGCCAGCTTGATAGTCTCGCGATAAAAGAATTCAGCGGTTTAGGGTTAATGCAGCTTGCTGCTAACGCGGTTTTTCAAGCTCTTTTGGAGCGCTGGCCACAGACCCAGTTTGTACAGATCTTCGTTGGCAGTGGCAACAATGCCGGTGACGGATTTTTATGTGCAGCTCTAGCTAAAGAACAGACAATCCCCTGTGAAATCGTAATCGTCGGTGACCTTTCCAAACTAGGTCCTGATGCCATGCTGGCTTATCAAAAAGCCAAATCCAGTGACGTCAAAATGATCGAGTTTGATACGTTTCTAGAGCGTCAGGCAGCTTTACCGGAACATGCCGTCGCGGTGGATGCGCTACTGGGAACTGGACTTGATCGGCTCGTGACAGGTAAGTTTGCGGCTGCGATCGAGGTATTGAATTCAATCTCAGCACCAGTGGTAGCTATTGATATACCGTCAGGCTTAAGCGCTGATACGGGTATGCCATTGGATGCAGCGGTGGCAGCAAATCTTACTGTGACTTTTATCGGACTCAAGCAAGGAATGCTGACCGGACGTGGCCGCGACTATTGCGGCGAGATTCTATTTCACGATTTAGATATTCCCGAGCAAGTATATTCCAGCAAGCAGGCGCCTGTTCCCTGCGCTCGCAGGATTGATATAAATTTCGTTAAAAATTATTTGCGACCGCGCAGCGCGTCAAGCCATAAGGGGTCCAACGGCCACGTGGTTGTGATTGGTGGCGACACCGGATTTGGTGGGGCTGCTATTCTTTGTGCCGAAGCGGCTTTACGCGGTGGTGCGGGGTTAGTGAGCGTTATCTCCAGATCTGTTCATCGTCCAGCAGCATTGGCACGATGTCCCGAGTTGATGTGGCACGGCACCGAGGATTTTGCCGATTCAAGCACTGATGGATCGGCGGCCATTTCACTCGTCACTAACAAAATTTCCGAGCTTCTAAGCAGAGCAACCGTCATAGTTATCGGACCTGGCCTTGGCCGAGGTCGCTGGGCTTCGAGGCTATTTAACCAAGCTTTAAGTCGAAGCCGTGCTGCAAGGACTCCGCTGGTTATTGATGCAGACGCCCTGCATTTATTAAGCGACAGGATGCAATTAAGTGGTGTGATACAGGGTAACTGGGTATTAACCCCGCATCCTGGCGAAGCGGGGGCGATGTTAAACAGATCGGTTGCGCAAATTCAAGACGACCGGTTTGAGTCGATTAAGAAACTTGCCGAAACTTATGGCGGCAGCTGCTTACTTAAAGGTAGCGGCAGTCTGATCGCTCACGGAGCCGAACCAACGGCGATAGAGCTGTGCAGTGAGGGCAATCCGGGCATGGGTTCTGGGGGAATGGGAGACTTGTTAGCAGGACTAGTAGCCGCTTTGGTCGCGCAAGGGATTGCTGTAGACAAGAGCCTTAGCTGCGCAGTTTGCATCCATGGTGAGGCCGCGGATCTCGCCGCACAAAGCAACGGTGAACGTGGCTTGGTGGCTTCAGATTTGTTACCTTGGCTTCGTCGATTGGTTAACCCCTCGAAAGCGTCTCATTGACCAACTTGCGCTTTGATGATTTCTAGTTAGCGCAGTTACTTTTAATTTTAGCCTTATGATTAAACAACAATTTCTTGCCGATGAAGCTCAGACCTTAGATTTTGGCAAACGGCTTGCTTTAGCCATTATGGGCCAAGCTACTGCGGCCCAATCTACTATGACCGAGCCGAAGCGGAACGCAGTTGCCAGAAGTTTGGGAGCTGTAATCTATCTAACCGGAGACTTGGGTGCGGGCAAGACAACATTGGCGCGTGGATTTATCCAAGGTTACGGTCATACAGGTCCGGTGAAAAGCCCTACCTATACCCTAGTAGAGCCCTATGAATTTGAGCATGGAAACGTTTATCATTTCGATCTGTACCGGCTTGCCGACCCTGAAGAAGTGGAGTTTTTGGGGGTTGATGACTACTTTGAAGAGGAGAATGTGTGCCTTTTTGAATGGCCACTTAAAGGCAGTGGACGAATTCCAGCCGCTGATTTATTTATCGAGCTAAGCGACTCAGGAACCGGTCGGACTTTGAGTTGTCGAATTCAGTCCGAGAAAGGGACAAAAATCGCCGCAAGATTGTGGCGTTGATGCCGAATAAATAGACATCGAGAGCTCAGTCTCATCAGAATTTGAATATGAACAAGATATGCCAATCTATTAAACACAGCTGGGAGCTCATTGCTCTGGCACTGCTACTTAGCTTCGCTAGTGGGGTATCTGCTTCTACTTTACAAGAAGTGCGAATGTGGCGTGCGCCGGACCATACCCGTTTAGTCTTCGATTTGAGTGATGCGGTTAGCTACAACCTATTCACTCTGGAAAACCCGCGCCGGGTTGTTATCGATATCGCCGATGCAACCCAAGTTGTCGATCTTTCTGGTTTGGATTTTGCCGGCAGCCCAATAACCGGCGTTCGTAGCGCTGTCCGTAATGACAACGCGCTGCGTATAGTTCTTGATCTGAACGCCGAAGTTAAGCCTTCCAGTTTTACTCTTGCGCCAAACACGGAGCACAGCGACCGTTTGGTTGTGGATCTCTACGACATTGAAGCCACCACCCCAAGCAAGCCTTCAGCTTCAGCTTTTACCGCGCCAAATGCTAATCAACGGCGGGAGTTGGTTGTCGCTATTTCAGCAGGTCATGGGGGTGAAGACCCTGGCAGTATCAGTCCTGATGGACGACTGAAAGAGAAAAACGTGACGCTCGCCATATCGAAGGCGCTGCGTAACAGTATCAACGCGCTACCCGGTTATCGTGCAGTCATGGTTAGGGAGTCCGACTACTACGTGGAACTTAAGCGTAGGCCGCAGATTGCGCGGGAAAACCGCGCCGACTTATTTATTGCTATCCACGCTGATTGGTATAGGACCAGTCGTGCAAAGGGAGTCACTCTTTATGCGTTATCCGGTGACCGAGCTGACCGAGAAAACGCGCGTCGAGTGGTTGAGAAGGAAAATAGTTCCGATTTGTTAGGCGGCGTTGGCGATGATATCGCGCTTGGTGGTTTAGACGATGATGTGGCTTTAACCCTCGTTTCTCTGCAGATGGCATGGAGTATGGAGCAAAGTCTGGTCGCGGGAACACGAATACTCGAGTCTTTAGATGGAATTGCTAGGCTTCGCAAAGACAAAGTTCAGCAAGCTTCATTTCAAGTATTAAACTCTCCGGATATCCCTTCTATGTTAATTGAGACTGGATATCTGACGAACCCTGATGATGCTAAGCAATTAAATAGTCCCGCTTTTCAGCGACGAATGGCTGACGCTATCGCAAAAGGCGTCATGAATTACTTTTATGACTCACCGCCCGAAGGCAGTTTGGTTGCTTGGCAAAAAGCGAATGGGGTAGTCCCGGGATCCTACACAGTAAAGCGTGGCGACAGCTTGTCGGAGATCGCTGCTCGATTCGGTGTCTCGCAAGCACTATTAAAATCGGAAAACCGGCTTTCCTCTAACAACATCCGTATTGGGCAAGAACTCAGCCTGCCGGGAGGGAATTCTCCGCTGAAATCAGAGCACCGCATTGCGCGTGGTGAAACTCTGTCTGAGATTGCTGCCCGCTACCGGGTCAGTCTGGCCCAACTGCGTCAAGCAAACGATCTGGCGGGTGATCGCATTATGGTCGGCCAAATACTTAAAATTCCGACTATTTAGGCTGTTGCCAATGCCGCCGCTGCCTATTGTGATCTGAGTCGGTCAAATTTTATTAAATCCTGTCAGTGTTACAATAATCTAAGAACGTAGACTGAGTCGGGCGACCATAATCTTACTCACTAGCGTTTCACCTAATCAAGAAAGAATGAAACCTTCATGCCAAGAATAAATTTACTAAGTCAACGATTAGCAAATCAGATCGCCGCAGGTGAAGTGGTTGAAAGACCTGCCTCTGTGGTAAAAGAGCTGATAGAAAATAGCCTGGATGCTGGCGCCGCGCGTGTAGAGATCGATGTCGAGCAAGGTGGTGTGAAGCTGCTGCGGATAAAAGATAACGGACAGGGAATCCACAAAGAAGATCTGGCTTTGGCTTTAAGTCGGCACGCAACAAGTAAGATTGCTGAATTGGAAGATCTCGAAGCTATTGCCAGCTTGGGGTTTAGAGGGGAGGCTCTTGCCAGTATTAGCTCAGTTTCGAGATTGAGTATGGTGTCCAAGGCCGAGGCTGGAGATGATGCTAGCGGTTGGCGGGTAGAGGTTGAAGGTCAAGATATGGATGCAAGGCTGTCGCCTGCCGTTCATGGTCAGGGCACTACTGTAGAGGTCCGCGACTTATTCTTTAATACACCAGCCCGTAAAAAATTCCTCAAAACAGAAAAAACAGAATTTTCCCGAGTTGACGAGATTGTCAAAAGAATCGCGCTAAGCCGATTCGATGTGCAGTTCAATCTGAATCACAATCAGCGAGCTATTCATAATTTGTTGCCGGCAAAATCAGAGCAAGAAAAGCAGCGTCGAGTTGGCTTGGTTTGTGGCCCAAGTTTTGTCGAGAACTCGGTTCGTGTGGAGATGGAAGGCGCCGGTTTACGACTCTCAGGCTGGGTGAGCTTGCCTACATTTTCGCGCAGTCAGGGTGATTTGCAGTATTTTTATGTTAATGGTCGGATTATTCGTGACAAGTTAGTCACCCATGCTATTAAGCAAGCTTATCGGGACGTGCTATTTCACGGCCGTCATCCGGCTTATGTATTGTATTTTGAATGTGACCCAGCGACTGTCGATGTCAATGTACATCCGACCAAGCACGAGGTGCGTTTCCGAGAAAGCCGGTTGATTCACGACTTTTTATTTAGTTCTTTGCATAAGGCGCTGGCTCAGGTTAAGCCGGCGGACCATTTTGATGGTTCGACCGCCGCAGCTAGCCCAACAGGTTCTTTTGCTGATTATGGTGCGCCTGCTGGACAGGCTTTTGGCAGCAATACTAACAATACAGCGGAGCAACAGGGGTTTGGCAACATTCAGCAACAGAGTCATTTGGGGCTGGCCGAGCCTCGAGCGCCAAGCTATTATAATTACGCATCAGCGCCGAGCCCGGCGGCTATTCAAAACCAGTTGCAGTCCCTTGAGCAGCTCAGTGCTGAAAATGGTGAAGTTCCACCGTTAGGCTATGCGGTTGCACAAATTCATGGCATTTATATTTTGGCCCAAAATAAAGAAGGGCTAATTACTGTCGACATGCATGCCGCACATGAACGTATTACCTATGAGCGGATGAAGCAGGCTTGCCTAAATGAAGAGTTAGTTATGCAGCCCCTGCTGGTGCCGTTGTCTATTTCGGTAAGCTCTGGGGAAGCAAATTGCGTCGAATCTAAACACCAAGACTTTAAGAAGCTTGGAATTGTTTTGGAAAAAGTTGCTGAAGAATCGGTTGTGGTTCGGCAAATCCCATCGATCTTGCGAAATTCGAACGTCGAACAAATGATAAGAGATGTTTTATCAGACGTATTGGAATATGGCAGCAGTGACCGCATTCAGGCTCATCAAGATGAGTTGCTTTCCACGATGGCTTGTCATGGCAGCGTGCGGGCAAATCGTCAACTCACTATTCCTGAGATGAATTCTCTTCTTCGCGATATGGAAGCCACCGAGCGCAGTGGTCAATGTAATCACGGTCGTCCTACTTGGGTATTCCAAAGTCTCGATGCGCTTGACAAGCTTTTTCTTCGCGGACAGTAAGTCAACGTTAGATTGCACAAATTATGACTGCTAACCCTAAGCTGCCAAATGTTATTTGCCTAATGGGCCCAACCGCGTCAGGTAAAACCGCTTTGGCAATTGAGCTTGCTGAGCAGCGTAATTTTCAATTGGTGAGCGTTGACTCAGCACAGGTCTATCGAGGTATGGATATTGGCACTGGTAAACCCGATGCGCGAATCCTTAGGAAATCACCTCACCGATTACTAGACATTCGTGACCCAGCGGACACATATTCTGCATCAGAATTCCGCATTGACGCCCTTAATGAAATACAAGACATTACCGCGCATGGAGATATCCCGCTGCTGGTTGGCGGAACGATGCTTTATTTCAAAGCTTTGCGGGATGGTTTGGCAGAGATGCCTAATGCCGATCCAGAGATACGCAGGGCAATTGAAACCAAGGCGGTGCAGGAGGGCTGGCAATCAGTACATGCTGAGTTAGCAGCGGTGGACCCAGCATCGGCGAAGCGAATTCACGTCAATGACCCGCAGCGGCTGCAGCGAGCGCTGGAGGTTTACAGGGTTTCTGGCAAGACGCTGACGCAATACCATGAGGAAGGGCGTAGCAAAGCCAATAGTGACAATAGCTTACCGTTTAATCTACACTTCTTCGCAATCCAACCGACTGATAGGGGCGTATTACACAATAAGATTAAAAAGAGATTCTTAGAAATGCTCAGCAGCGGCCTCGTCGAAGAAGTTCAGGTGCTGAGACAACGTAAAGACCTTAGTATTAGTTTGCCCGCCATTAAATCTGTTGGTTACAGGCAGGTCTGGCAGTATTTGGATGGCCAGCTAAGCCATGAGGAAATGGTCGATAGAGGCATTATAGCTACTCGCCAGCTCGCTAAACGCCAATTAACTTGGTTAAGAAGCTGGAATGAGCTGCATGGCTTGGACGGTCACTCTTCGAAATCTTTGAATTACATCTTGAATTACTTAGATTCTATCTCAATATAATGAACTATCTAGAGAAGTTAAGTCTAAGCAGGTAGCCATAAGTTCTTAACCGGCAGCAACATCGCCAATTTTTTCGCTCAATAGATTGTAAGGAGAATAAAATGTCCAAAGGGCATACACTACAAGACCCTTTTCTGAATGTGCTCAGAAAAGAGCGAATCCCGGTTTCCATTTATTTGGTGAGCGGTATTAAATTACAAGGGCAAATTGAATCGTTCGACCAGTTCGTTATTTTGCTAAAAAACGCTGTTAGTCAAATGGTTTACAAGCACGCTATTTCGACCGTTGTGCCCGCTCGCATGGTGAAAATCCCTATGCAAAACGGCGGTGAATTACCGGAAGATGATGTCGATGTTGACACTGGTGAGCCGGGTAACGAGTAGCGATAACATGTGAGGTCACTGATTGTTTTTTGATCGGCCAGAATCTGGTGAAGTATCTATCTTAGTGCATATTTCGATTAATTCGGAATCGCAGCGCGAAGATCCAGACGAATTTGAAGAGCTTGCGATCTCCGCGGGAGCGTTGCCTGCGGCTTATTTAAAAGGAAGCCGCAAGCAGCCCTCTCCCGCCTATTTTATAGGGTCGGGGAAGCTCGAAGAATTGAGCGCCGCGGTTGAAGCTCATCAAGCAGGTTTAGTTCTGTTTAATCACTCCTTATCACCGTCCCAAGAGCGTAACCTCGAAGAGCACCTGAAGTGCAGAGTATTGGATCGAACAGGTTTGATTTTGGATATCTTTGCTCAGCGAGCGCGAAGCCACGAAGGAAAACTTCAGGTTGAGCTAGCGCAGCTAGATCATTTGAGCTCGCGGTTGACTCGAGGCTGGACCCACCTTGATAGACAAAAAGGTGGTATTGGTATGCGCGGAGCTGGAGAGAAGCAACTTGAGCTCGATCAGCGTATGATTAAAGCCCGTATTAAAGGCATCAATAAAAGTTTGACCAAAGTTCGCGGGCAACGTGAACAGGGCAGACGAGCACGAAAGCGCGCTGAGGTGCCGACAGTTTCCTTGGTTGGGTATACCAACGCTGGGAAATCGACCCTATTCAATCAGCTTACAAAAGCTCAAACATTTGCAGCAGACCAGCTTTTCGCAACACTTGATTCCACCTTACGCAAGGTTAACTTGCCGAGCTTTGGCACTGCGATCATGGCAGATACCGTCGGGTTTATAAGTCATTTACCCCACGGATTAGTTGAGGCATTTCGAGCAACGTTAGAGGAAACTGCACAAGCTAACTTACTTTTGCATGTAATCGATGCCTCCAATGACGCTCATTTGGAGTACGCCAGCGAAGTGAATAAAGTGCTTACTGAAATAGGGGCAGATTCAGTAACTCAACTAGAAATTATGAACAAAATCGACCTGACGGAAGAGTCCGCGCCACACATCCAGAGGGATGAGAGTGGAAAACCTGTCAAAGTATGGGTGTCTGCAAAAACAGGCGCTGGAGTAGATTTGTTGTTGGAGGCCATCGGTGAATTGTTGGGTGGCAAGATGGCTGACGCAGTTCTGTTAATTGCGCCCAATCAGGCTAAGTTACGCAGCCAACTCTACGAGCAAGGCTACATAGAGGAAGAACAGATTAACGAGGAGGGTCTCTACCAATTAAGAGTGCGTATGCCGGCTCAAGACCTCGAGAGACTTTTGAATAAAGGCGTTGCAGCGCTTCTCAACACCTGCATCGGATCGCAGGAAATAGCCGGCGAGGCGGCAGAAACGTTGGAAAACAACATTCATACGGCGACAAATTAGTAGATGGTGCTACCTTTCTACTCAAAACGCTGTGTATATTCATAATAATTAGCTAACATTGGCAACACATTTCTAATGTAGAGCTACGGAGAAACCAATGGCTTGGAATGAACCTGGAAATAACGGCAGCGACAAAGACAAAGACCCTTGGGGTGGTGGTAACCGCAGCGGTGGTGATCAAGGCCCCCCGGATATCGATGAGGTAATTCGAAAGATCAGCAAGAAGTTCAATAGCTTGCTGGGTGGCAAAGGTGGTGGCGGAACTGGTTCCGGTTCCTCAGGCTCGCCAATGGGAAGCGGTGGACTCACTGGCGGAATGTTCGCCGGTTTAATTTTAGTCGCAGCAGTAGTGTGGGGCTTCATGGGTTTCTATACTGTTGACCAAGCGGAACAGGGCGTAGTCATGCGCTTCGGTAAAGTGATTGATCAGGTGGTCCAACCCGGACTTCACTGGAATCCACCGATGATTGATGAAGTTACTCTTGTTAATACACAAGAGCTAAATACTGAAACCTACAGCAGTCGCGCGACGCTAACGACCGATGAGAACATCATCGATATCGCTGTCACTGTACAGTATCTGATCCAAGACCCGGTTAAGTTCGTCATCGAGGTTGCGAATCCTAAGCTTAGCCTAGACAATTCGGCTGAATCAGCGATTCGTCACGTAGTAGGAGGTAATTCTATGGAGCAGATTTTAACAACTGGTCGAGACTTAGTGGCTGTGGATGTCAAAGAACGGCTGCAAAATTATATGAATGCTTACGAAACCGGCATTTTTATTAGCCAAGTTAACGTCGAAAATACTCAGCCACCTGACAATGTCAGGCCAGCATTTGACGATGTAATTAGGGCGCGAGAGGATGAGCAACGGGCGCAGAACGAAGCCCAGCAGTATTCTAATCGAGTGATACCAAACGCACGCGGTGAAGCCCAACGTCAGATTGAACAAGCCAACGCCTATAAAGAACAAGTGATTGCCAGAGCTGAAGGTGATGCATCTAGATTTGACCAATTGCTTACCGAGTATTCAAAGGCACCGGAAGTCACGCGTCAACGTATGTATATCGATTCTTTGCAGGATGTCTTGACTGCCAGTAGCAAAATAATGGTCGATGTCGACGGCGGAAATAACATGTTGTACCTGCCGCTTGATAAAATGATGGGGCAAGGTTCATCAGTAACTGGTGGCAACAGACCTAACTCTGCACAAGAGTGGCGCGAGTTGGCAAATGACTTAGCGCCATATTTGCCAGGCCCATCTTCATCATCGGCGGTTGACAGATCCAGACTCACTACAGGAAGGGGAGCACGACCATGAGAAATTTCATTCTTGCCGGTTTAGTATTTATTATTGTCGTCCTGGCTAGTAATTCTCTTTTTGTTATTAAAGAGACTGAAAAAGCAGTGATGCTGCAGTTTGGAGAATTGGTCAGCGCTAGTATTGCGCCTGGTCTACATGTGAAATTACCGTGGGTACAAACTGTTCGAATTTTCGATGCTAGAATTCAGACAGAAGACTCGGACCCCGAGCGCTTTTTAACTCTTGAACAAAAAGCATTAGAAGTTGATTCCTATGCGAAATGGCGCATCGTTGACGAAGGTCAGTTCTATGTCTCTACTCGAGGTAGTGCGATTACTGCGGGTAACTTACTTGCGTCACGGATTAACGACGGACTTCGTGACCAAATCGGTGCGAGAAACCTTCAAGAGGTCGTGGCAGGTGAGCGAGACCAGCTCATGTTGGATTTAACGACAGAGTTAAACATCACTACAGCAGCCGATATTGGGATTGAAGTAATCGATGTCCGTGTTAAGCGTATCGACCTGCCTGACGACGTTCGGTCGTCAGTTTACGAGCGTATGATCACGGAGAGAAACCGTGAAGCGCAAGAAATTCGCTCTCGCGGTGATGAGCTAGCTATCGGTATCATCGCTGACGCGGATCGCCAAGCGACTATTTTTGAAGCTGAAGCTTATCGCGACGCCGAGAAAGCGCGTGGTGAAGGTGATGCGCGGGCCACTTCAGTTTATGCTGAGGCTTATAGCAAAGATCCAGAGTTTTTTGCTTTTACTCGCAGTATGAGCTCATATCGTGAAACATTTAGTGATAAAAGCGATGTATTCCTTTTGGATCCGGAAAGTGACTATTTTAAATATTTAAAAAATAGTACTGCCACACCATAAAGCAGTAAAATGGTTGCCGAGAAAATCGAAACCAAAATTTAGAAACCGATTAGATTTTTAATCAAACAACCTGGGCTTTGATAATTCGAAGCCCGGGTTTATTTTTTTGTCGACAGAGCTTTTTGAAGCCCCCCTCGATAAACCTATAAGGCTATCAATGTGGCATGATCTTGGTGTGGCATTTTGTTTGATGCTTGTTGTTGAAGGCATCATCCCTTTTCTTGATCCTAAGAGATGGAGACGAATGCTTCTGGTGTTAGATAAAGTTGATGATTCAACTATGCGCATGTTTGGTTTAGGATCGATGTTGCTTGGCACGGCTGCGTTACTAATAATCAATTAAATTTTTTAATTAAGAATAAATAAGACGGACGCGGGAAAGTATGACTTCTGCAAAGCGATGGTTGTTGCCCGATGGGGTGGAAGAGATTCTACCGGTTGAGGCACACAAACTTGAAACCCTACGACGTGGCTTGCTAGATCTTTATGAATCTTGGGGTTATGAGCTAGTAATCCCTCCAATGATCGAGTTTCTTGATTCTCTCTTGGTTGACTCTTCCCATGACCAAGACATCCATACCTTTAAAATCACAGATCAGCTCAGCGGCAAAATGATGGGCATCAGGGCGGATATCACTCCTCAAGTCGCCAGAATAGATGCTCACAGTATGAATCGACAAGGCCCGGTGCGGCTTTGTTATGCCGATAGTGTCCTGCACACTAAACCCCGCGGTATTATGACCTCGAGAGTTCCAATCAGGGCGGGCGCGGAGCTATTTGGGTATGCAGGTGTTGATTGTGATATTGAACTGATTAGTTTGATGCGCGATACGCTAAAAGTAGCAGGTATTGATGATATTTATGTAGTTCTCGGTCATGTTGGAATATTCAGAACGCTTGTCAAAGAGGCAAGCCTTAGCTCTAAAATAGAGAGAGAGCTTTTTCAAGCTGTCCAGCACAAAGCTTTTGATGAAATTGACCGTATTCTATTCGCCAATGTTGATGACAAAAAACTATGCGATATGTTGCGCCGGTTAACGTTGCTCAGCGGAGATGAGTCTGTTTTAACCGAGGCACAGGAATTATTTATAGCCGCGCCAGAAAGCGTGAGGCAGGAACTCGACAAACTTGTCGAAATATCCACAGCCGTTAAGCTGCGCAATCCGGGAATTCAACTCAATTATGATCTCTGTGAGCTTCTTGGTTATGAGTATCATACGGGTATAGTGTTTGCCGCTTACACACCAGGCTACGGCAGAGCTGTAGCTAAAGGCGGGCGTTATGATGACATCGGAGAAGCCTTTGGACGAGCAAGACCTGCGTCCGGATTTGATACTGATTTGAAGGTGCTTGCTAAATTAACCGGCATCAATATTCAGCGCAAGCCAGGCATACTTGCACCATCTGGTTCTGATCAATTTCTTTTGAAAAAAATCGCAGAGCTGCGTGAATCAGGCGAAATTGTTATTGTCGATCTTAACAAGTCATCAACAAGTGATGATCGTCACGAATTAGGCTGTGACCGTAAGCTGGCCCTAATTAATGAACATTGGCAGATTCAGGCATTGGAACAATAAATACCCGCTCATATTATTAATTCAACACACTAACCTTTGAGAAAAAGAAATGGCTAAATCCGTTGTCGTGCTCGGAACCCAATGGGGTGATGAAGGAAAAGGCAAAATCGTCGATCTACTTACCGATCAAGTGTCGGTAGTAGCGAGATTCCAAGGAGGCCACAACGCGGGCCATACCTTGGTCATCGATGGAGAGAAAACGGTATTGCATTTGCTGCCCTCTGGCATTTTACGCGAGCACGTAAGCTGCATTATTGGCAATGGCGTTGTAATAAGTATGGAAGCTTTGTTGAAAGAGATCGGTGATCTTGAACAGCGAAACATTCCTGTGCGTGAACGACTAAGAATCAGTGGTGCATGTCCCTTGATACTTCCATCTCATATTGCGCTTGATCAAGCACGAGAAAAGTCAAAAGGGATAAATAAAATTGGAACGACGGGCAGAGGCATTGGGCCGGCCTACGAAGATAAAGTAGCTAGGCGTGGAATTCGTTTAGCAGAAACCTTGAATGAAACAAGATTTGGTACTCGCTTGGAAGAACTATTGGAATATCACAACTTTCTATTAGAAAAATACTTCAAGGTGAGCAAAGTCGAGTTCAATGAAGTGTTCGAAACTTCGATGGCTCTTGCTACACAGGTAAAGCCGATGATCGCCGATACAATCGATTTGCTGCATAACCACCGCAAAGCAGGCGACAGTATTTTATTTGAGGGAGCCCAAGGTTCTCTTTTGGATATTGATCACGGTACTTATCCATTCGTTACCTCATCCAATACCACCGCTGGTGGAACAGCAACAGGGAGCGGTTACGGTCCGCTCTATCTCGACTACGTTCTAGGCATCACCAAAGCTTATACAACACGAGTCGGCTCAGGCCCTTTTCCAACTGAATTGTTCGATGATGTAGGCAAACATTTAGCGACGGTTGGACAAGAGAAAGGCGCGACTACAGGTAGAGATCGTCGCTGTGGATGGTTTGATGCAAGCGCAGTTAAAATGGCTGTACGTATTAATAGTGTTTCTGGAATTTGTCTAACCAAACTAGATGTATTGGATGGTCTGGAGACAATTAAGGTTTGTACAGGTTACAAAGGAGTTGGCGAAAACACATCAAGCAGTTTGATGGACGTAAATATATTTGAAGACTTAGAGCCTATTTACGTAGAACTGCCAGGGTGGACTGAGTCCACATTCGGTGCTAAGAATTTAGCTGACCTACCTGAAAATGCGAGAGCATATATTAAGTATTTAGAAGAAGTGGTCGAAGTCCCTGTGGACATAATTTCCACAGGGCCGGATCGTGAAGAAACTATTATTCTAAATCATCCGTTTAACGACTAATCATCATTCATCAATAGACCACAGGCATGCCGCGCCTCTAGCCCCGCTGGCATCACCAAACTTCGGTGGTGCTATGCGAGTCTGTAAATCATCAGTGAATACATATCCCGCCATGTCACTTGGCAAAGACTCATAAAGGCTTTTAATATTTGAAAGCCCTCCACCAAGCACGATCACTTCTGGGTCGATTATATTAACTACTGTGGCAAGGCATCTAGCCAGCTGTTTGCTGTAAATTTTTATTGACTGTGACGCGGCCCAGTCTTTTGCCAAAGCCAGCTCCGCTATGTTGGCGGCTTCAGCCTCGTGTCCGGTTGTTTCAAGGTGGGACCGCTTCAGACCTCGGCCTGAAAGTACGGTTTCAATGCAGTTATGCCTGCCGCAATAACATACACGATCTTCGGCAATTAATTCGCGCGCTGAACTCGGTAAAGGGTTGTGCCCCCACTCTCCAGCGATGTTGTTGGGTCCGATTAGTAGTTGATCGTTTATAACAATTCCACCGCCGGTGCCGGTGCCTATAATGACGCCAAACATAGACCTTGAATTTTTAGCGGCACCGTAGTGAGCTTCAGATAACGCAAAGCAATTAGCGTCATTTTCCAATTTCACCTCATAGCCAAGATTGCTTTCAATATCCTTTTTAAGAGCTTCGCCATTAAGGCAAATTGAATTACAGTTTTTCATTAAACCGGATAGGTGGGACAAGGTGCCTGGTGACCCAATACCTACCTTAAGCGGGGAAGGCGATTGATCTTGCAGGTGAGTGATTACTTGGCAAACTGCTTTGAGAGTTTCTTTGTAGTTATCGCCGGGGGTAGCAACGCGTATTTTCTCAGCAATTTCACCTTCATTGGTTAGTACAATTCCTTCTATTTTCGTGCCGCCTAAATCAACTCCAATCCTCATTTTAGGTCTTATGCCTCCGAATTATGCCTATGTGTCAGTGTCACTTGCGTATCCAAGCCGTTTAGTCTTGCATAGTACACTAAACTCTCTAGAATCTGTCGTCCGTTTAAAAAGATCAATTGACAAACACATGTTAAGCACAACCAATCAGATTACAACGTGACTCGAGCTAGAAACCAACAAATCTCACTGGACGAAACTCCTTATTATCATTGCATCTCGCGGTGTGTTCGAAGAGCATATCTTTGTGGTGATGATCCGGTTACTGGGCGCAATTTTGATCATCGAAAGCAGTGGTTAGTCACGCGTATAAAACAATTGTCAGCCCAGTTTGCTGTTGATGTTTGCGCTTACGCGGTGATGAGCAATCACTATCATTTGGTGTTACACGTAGATCAGTCAGCAGCGCGGTCGTGGTCAAACGAAGAAGTGATCAGTCGCTGGACCGGGTTGTTCCCGAGGAATGCCAAACTAGTCGAAACACTTATAAAGAATAGAACATCCAAAGCTGCTCAGAAACAATTGCAGCTTAGAGTTGAGCTTTGGCGCGAGCGGCTGGCAGATATCAGCTGGTTTATGCGATGCATAAATGAAACTGTTGCTCGCGATGCTAATCGTGAAGACCAATGTAGCGGTCGGTTTTGGGAAGGACGTTTTAAAAGCCAAGCCCTACTAGATGAAAAAGCCCTAGTCACTTGCATGGCCTATGTTGATCTCAATCCCATTCGGGCAGGGATGGCTGGCACATTAGAGACTAGTGACTTCACGTCAATTCAAGAGCGGCTTATTGAACAGGCAAAAAAGATTAGAAACCGAAGTTACAGCCAGCATCGTCTTTTGACGAATGAGATGACCAAGCACTTGGTTGGTCATCAGCCTGGCGCTAAACAAGCGAAATTAATTGAGCTGACTGACATAAGAAAATCATTCGATAACATTATTCCGATTTCTACAAAGAGTTATTTAGATCTTCTTAACGTCACATCGCAAGCGCTACAATTAGGATATAGTAAGCAAAAAGAAGCGAAACGATTGTTAGATGATCACTGCAAAACTCTGACGCAGTTCGGGGTGTCTTCGGATTCATGGCTAGCAAACGTCAGAGATTTTCATAAACACTATGCAATTGCAGCCGGTTCTGCTGCATCTCTTCTGCGGTACCATCAGTCTAGAATTAAAGTAGGTGTTGATTTTAAACATCCACATAAATGGATTCGTGGCATCAACTCCTCAAAACTGTTTTACGGCACTTAGCGGCCCAAACACCCCTCAAGAACAATTCTGCGATATACCGCAAAAGCTAGATCGTTGAGTCTTCTGGACGGACCCAAACCTTTTCCTTTAAATCCTGTTATATCTGATCTGATACGCAGCGTATTTTTCCTGCTGAACTGATTTTTTAGTTTAGAAAGACACTCATACTTATCTAACATCGTGTTGTGTTGATTCGTAATTTCAAATGGGTGTCCTTTTAATTTTAATTGGATGTCCTTTTAAATAAAATAGGATGTCCTTTTAAAAATTGCTGAAGCTTTTTAAGTGCTTAATCTAAGTATCAGAAATTTAATAAGTAATTGAGAAACTGCTCATTAAGTTTTAGCTAATCGGGCCGGTGCCACATTAAGTTAACAGGCCATATTCACAAGATATTGATTGACTTGGACTTGGTCACACTATATGTTGCGCAGCATAGAGGCGATTTTTTGCTGTGGTTCTTTGAAAAAAGTCATACCCAAAGTGAGTCGCTTGAGTGTGGTTAGTAGCGCAAGCAATTGAATAGATCATTTCGTCGGAGAACGATTGATGAGTAAGTTTGGACACATAGTTGTAGAAAGCGCAGCCTTGGAGGCATTCTCCGATCTAACTGCCGATCCGAAAACCTTATCTGTAAAGAAAGCAGCGGAAGCCGAAATAAGAACAAAGCTAGATGAATTTGCTAAAGAACTATCACAGGTTAAAAAACGGCGAGAAAAGCACTAGGTTTTCCTGCGCTGCTTTGACCTCCTCTGTAATTGAATTCTTCCTAATACACACCACCCCTCAGCTTAGTTCTCGGTTCTGTCTGTGCCATTGTCGTTTATTTTTATAGCGTGACATATTGTCGCTGCCCCCTCCAATCAATGAAATCCATTTCATAACCGGCTATCATTAGCATTTGTACTATCAACTTATTTTTTGACCAATTCGTTTAAGGCTAGTCAAGCGGCTTTTTTTAATAATTTGAGGGAACACACGATGTTAGATTGGGTAAATGGGTCAACGGCCAAATCTTTGAGTTTGGCAGCAACGGTTTTGTTAACTACCGCGAGCTGTAGTTCAACTCCTTCCAGTTACTCACCATTTCTCGATTCAGAACCTGCTGCGGGCACCGAGCTCACCAGGGCTCCTAGAACATTACGACTGTTCTACGCCGCATTGCCTGACGTATCAAAAAGCAGTTTGACCTTAATCGGTCCAAGCGGAGAGCATAAACTTAGAGGTATGCATTCAATGGGCGCCGATGATTTGATGATTGAAATATTGGACCCTGTGACGGCAGGTGAGTACAAGGTAGAGTGGACAGCGGTAGTGGGTGATGACCCGACCTCTTACGAAGGATTTTATACTTTTTCTGTAGGGCCTCAATAGGCTATTTATTTCGACTCACTCCTGCAGTTGTTTGAAATAATGAAAATGGGCGTCCTAGTCCTTACAAAGAGTCACAGTTCTGCCTGCTGACTCTTGTCTTGTTTCGCTTATCCTTGTCTATATCTCTATCCGAGCTGAAAAAAATGTCAAAACCCTTGTCAGTAATGACATGGTTTGATTCGCTTCAATCTGTTTCCGTTTTTACCGATAGGCTGTAGGTCCGTAAAATAAAGGTCCGAAGAGTTTTTTAGTTTCTGGCACCGTCCGTGCAATCCTTAAGATAGTTAGCATGGTCCTATTTTATTTATTTGCAAAGCTAAGGAGATCCAAATGCTTAACTCACGTTTCATGGTTTGGGTGATGACCTTTTCGGTTGTAACTGCAGCGGTTTGTTGGTTGATCTAGCTGACGCTAATTTTAAATTTCAGGACTTAAGCTGGCTGCTCTCTACTCGCTAAGAAGTGGCAAGTGGATTATTTAAGAACTTGAGATAAATCAAGGCTTGGAATACTGCGGCGACTAGAATACCCCCTCGCTAATAGAGACAATGATGGCACGAGTTAAAATATTTTTCCCTTGTGCTTTTCAAGTCTTTCTATCATTCACAGGGGGCTTTTGAAGAGTTAGTCAAAGTCGGCCCATCGCCTCAGTGTATTCTAATGAGTTACTCTGATTAGCTGTTGGTGCTTTCCCCTATGCGATGGTTCTTTATGCTGTTCGGCGCTATGATTTCCTCACTACTCTACATCTTGCTGTGACCCGGTTTGAGGAGCTATAAAGGCTTGCTTGGCTGGTCACAAGGTAGCCGGGCCGCTGAATCTTATGAGGTTTTTAATGAGACCTTCGATGCGACTAGGTTAAAGATTGTGAATATGGATCTGGATCTGGCTACATTGCAGAACAACATGGAGACGGTTGGGATAGTGAAAAGAGTTTTACTAGAGAATGTTGCTCTTGCCACGGTCCAGAAGGAAGAGGTCAGGCATCGGTCTTTCCAAATCATGGTGTCGATTGTCAATGGGGAGCAAGTGTAAAGCAAATCGAAGCCTCTGTTAGAAAAGGGCAGCGCTCAGTGGTGCCTGCATGGGAAGCTATTTTGGAAGAGAAAGCCATTGTCAGTGTGGCTGATTATGTAATGCTGCTAGATGCAGGTGCTACCGAGGATCACTTACCAAAAGTGCAGTATGAGTAGGGTGCAGATCGCAGCGGTAATATTTTCTTAGGCGCGCCAAAGCTATCTGGCAATATCTAGCTTTACGGTGGTGACGCGAAGGCTATACAAACCGTTGTAATGGACGGTTCGGCGACAATTAAATTAAGCTGTTGGTTGCTCTTTTAGCGAGACAGTAGAGCCCGGCCAGGCGCAATAGTCGCAGAGAAAACCAGAACTACAGCGTTTGTTTCCCAGTGGCCAACTCAGTTCTATTTTGTAAGGTCTACTTTCAGTCTTTGGGCTAACTGGTAACCCGAAATAAAAGCGTCTTCTACGCGACCGCCTCTGCACCAATCCCCTATCGCCGCAACTTGGTCATTGCTTTCTAAAAAGTAGTCATTGCCAAGTGCCTGCTCGCATTTAGCAAACCGCCATCGATGTAAGTCCCGATGGATAGGCTGACTATCAACGCTTGGCAATAACGCCATAACTGCTTTATACATCGTAGACTCAACCCACTTAAGATCAGCATCAATATGGTCGGTGGCCCAATCATTGCGGCTGTGAATTAAAAGAGATGAACAATCGCGGGTTGATAACCATGCCAATACCGGATCAGTTATAGCAGCCGCTTGAAAGTTCAGAGAAATTGGGTTTTCAAAACCCAGCATCATAGCGAAACAGCCGCTGAACATTCCGTCTCCAACTTTGTTCTTCTTAACGAAACAACTTGGCAGCAAGTTTATAGCCTGAGGCGCAGGGACCGCGCTCACTACCCAATCAAAGGGCCCAATAGACTGCTCATTTTCGTCGATTAAGAACCAGGCACCAGAACTGCCTTCAAGTCTTTTGACTTGGGTCTTGAGCACAATGTTAAGGGCTATCGCCATGTGCTTCACTAAGGAGTTCATCCCATCCGCCCCACAATAGTGAGGTTCAAACCACTCGCGCTTAAATGGCTTTTCGCCTAATTCTAGACTTACAATTTTTGGCACCCACTCCACAATTGCCTTGGCATCCAATGCCTTACTAATTTCTGCTTTAAACGGCTCCGATCTGGCAGTAAAAAACTGAGCGCCATGATCGAAGCTAAACTGTTCGCGTCTTCTAAACGACATGCGGCCACCGGTGCCTCGTGATTTTTCGAATAGCGTAATATCGGCAAATCCGGTGAGATTTTTTGCGAAGCTAATGCCGGCAAGCCCGGCGCCGATCACGGCAATTTTTGGCAGATCAGTCATAGTGTTATTTTACTTGAGGTTTAAAAATCAGCGTTTGGATGGGATAAAAGCTTAACTATACTAGATTGTAATTTATTAGGCTGCAGACGGGTATACGCAAAAGAGTTAGTCATGGATTATGGTTATCTTGGCGAGGCGCCTGCCTAAGGCAACTCGAAAAAAAGTGCAGTGAGTGGTTTAGTATTGTCTGGGATCGGCACCTCAGGAAGTCTAAATGCTCTCACTTCCCGGTTAGGTCGGCTAATGCCATACACAACGGGCTCATCAATAGATTTATCAAAAGCGAATGCCTGCCCTTCGATATTGATATCTATGGTGGCTATGTGAATTAGCTTAGGTCCAAGAGAAGGCGCCGCGAGCGCATACATTTCACGTCGGTCGTGACCCGTAAGATAAAGCAGACCATCAGGACCTAGTGCGCCTCCTGATGCAGCATAAGGTTTCATCCTATCGATAACCGATTCTGGAATCATCCAACCTCCTTGCCTGCGCCACTGAGAATCATATCTGACGATTGACGCGTAAGAGTGGTCTTTGTATGCAAGCCCACCACGGTTGTCGTAATGTGCAAACCCAGCAATCCAGCCATCGCCGAGATGGTCAAACCAGGTCAGTGAGCCTTCTTCCAATACCCCTAGCCCCATACTGAAAATGGGATTCATGGTTTTGGTATCAAATACCTCGATCGAGCTTGCCATAGGGACTTCTGGGAAATTTGAGTTCGAGCAATAAAGTTTATCAGTTTGTGCGTAGCAGCTGTTGAGATGCCTTATAAGTCCGTTCTGGCTCCCTTGCCACTGACCTGCGAGCGCCCCATCTTTTTTCTGGTACTTACCAACTGCGGAATTTACGATGGCATAGAAATACTCATCATCGGCTGCTGCGCCTTGTCCAGCTTCTGCCGCAGGAAAGGCCTCGAGGGGCGAAGCTTGCAGTTTAATAACAGGGGTGGGTGTGTAAAGAAGGTCTTGCGGTTGGGCTGAAAGGGGTCCAACACAGAAGGTAAGGCCGGTCATTAACAACGTCATTCTCAACATAGCGAAGATCTCATAAAGTTATTATTGTTTGAGTTTACCGGCCCATCATGTCAATTGGAGTGCAGGATTGGAAATTTTGGTTGACAAAGACTACAAGTGTAGCCATATTGAACTACAAATGTAGTTTATAGAATAAACTAGAAGAGCGATTCAATAGAACTGCTCAACCACAAATGGGTAAGCATCATGAATGGACTAATTGAATTTTGGCAGTCCTCTGGCGGATTACTGCTGCTGAATATACTGCTGCAAGTCACTCTATTAACACTACTGGCATTAATAGTCGCGCGCGCTTATCGCAACAGTCCGGCGATACGCTATGCAGTGCTATATCCTGCACTGCTTGCGCTGATTTTTATTGTGCCGATTTCAGTCGCGGTTCAGCAAAAAAATATGGCTATGTGGCAGTTGCCCTTAAGTGCTTCCACTACTGTTGAAGAGGCAGGGGTGTCAAAATTCAATTTTGAGCCAATAAATTCTGTGTTTCTAAACATTAATGAATTGCTGGGAGTGTCTAGAGCAGCTTCTCTTGGCAATTCGGCTGAGAGTCAAGGCAGCGGCGGAAACAGTAGGCCTGATGAATTCGGCGCCTTCGCTTTCTCAAATTTACTCCTTAGCCTTTGGTTCTTAGGTCTTGCCATTTCTCTTTTTGGCTTGTTCCGATCGCATCAAAGATTGCAGTCGATAGTCAGCACAGCAGGCGATGTCGATTCTAAGGAATTGAGACGTGTAACGAAGCTAGCTGATTCGCTTGTCCCGGTTGATGGAAATTATCAAATTAAGTTTTCCTCAAAAATATCGAGTCCGGTATTGCTGGGAATTAGACGGCCATTTATTTTGCTGCCCGCCGACCTGCCATCAAGTCTTACCGATACACAGTTAAAGAGTGTGTTAATTCATGAACTAGCGCATTTGCAGCGCCGTGATCTTGCGGCTAACTATTGGCAGAGAATTATATGCAGTGTCTTTTGGTTTCATCCCGGCGTTTGGTTAATGGACAAATTCATTAACCGTGCCCGAGAAGAAATTTGTGACAACTATGTGCTCGCTGATAACGATGCGGTGGCTTATAGCGAGGTGCTTCTGAATGTCAGTTCAGCAAGCTTCAAACTGCGCTCTAATAAGAATTCGATCAAATCAAACACTCAGCTAAAAAGATCTGATACTCATTTGGTTCTAGGAATGTTCAATGAAGATTGGACATTAGAGGAGCGGATTAAAGACCTATTAAGTGATAAACGGGAGACGGCGATGAGGTTAAATAGTGTGACATCAAAAGTAATTCAGTTCTCAGTGATTTCGGTTTCATTATTTTTGGCCGCCTGCCAAATTGAAGGAGGCGTAAATGAAGTAAATAACTCTCCAAGCTTAATCTCAGGTTCCAACGAGAGAGCTTTAAAAGAAAACAGTTCACAGGCTAAAGCTGTTGGAGTCCGTATCAACGAAGAGCCAAGACTAATCCCCGTTCAGTCCACGCCGAGAAGTGCTCCGCAGGCACGAATTAGCGAGACCCTTAGTGGTGATGTTATGCGCATCGTCACGGAAATTCAAAAGTTATTGGACGTAGGAGAGCGGCCATTAGATGCCGACGCCGCTGCTGCTAGGGCACTGCTCGATCAGTTAACCATTGATCGTTATGAGTCACTGAACGATTTTGAGAAGCAAACAGCGCTGAACTTTCTCACTAACTACCATCTAGTCTTGGGTGAGAATCGTGAGGCTGCTGCGGTGTTTGAGAGAATCTTGACAATAGGAAATGTTCGCGCAGATGTTCGTTTGCGAACGCTTAGGTCATTAGGCCAACTCTATGCATCATTTGAGGATTGGAACGAGTCAATTGCTTACTATAGCCGATGGCGAGATATAGCGGCGATGGAAGATCAGGTAGTTTACAAAGGGCTTTCGTATGCTCACTACCAACTAGAGCAATGGGCATCTGCGACCCAGTATTGGGAAAGTTATTTAGAGTTGCTTGAGAGTGAAGGTGAGGAGCCCAATAGGAATGACTATGCCTATCTCAGCGGCATGTACTTTACGACAGACGAGTTGGATAAGGCCTTGGGCCTTACTAAAGAAATGATCCTATTATTTAACGAGCAAAAAGATTGGGACAACCTTAGGGCAATATATTCAATGCTGGATGCGAGAGACCAGCTTGATGAGACAGTTGATGAGCTAATTGGTCAACTAGAAAGCTCGATGAGCGAGCCACAAATATCAAGAACATCGTTAGTTCCTCTGGATGGTGACTACCTGCCACTGATTGCGGTCGCGCCTGTTTATCCAACAACTGCAGCTAACGACGGCATAGAAGGTTGGGCATTAGTGACTTTTACTGTGCGAGAAGACGGACTAGTTGATGCAGATTCGGTTGCGATGATAGATGCAGAACCTACATTAATATTTGATAACGCGGCACTAAGAGCAGCAAAGGAATTTGAGTTTCAGCCGCGAGTAGTCAACGGCAAGGCGCAAGCCGTTCCCGGTGTGCAATACCTGTTTCGATTTGAGCTGGAAGAAGAAGCCTGATGCAAAAGATAATTCGGACGTCTAACACTAAATCCCCTCTTTCACGGGCCCAGCGGGAGGTGATGGAAATCATCTGGGATAAAGGTGAAGTGGGGGTGCTAGAGGTAACAGAAATGCTGAATCAGATTCGCCCAATTGCCCGCAATACCGTGCGGACATTAATGGAGCGAATGCAAGAAAAAGGCTGGCTAACTTATCGGCCGCAAGGGCGCAGCTATATTTACTCGGCGCTGGTGCCACGAGAAGAAAGCTTAGGACAACGGGTGACAGAAATGGTGGATAAGGCCTGCGGCGGTGAGCCAGAAAAACTGATGATGGCACTTTTAAATTATCGCGGCTTAAGCGATGAAGAAACTCATCGTATCCAGAAAATGTTGGATGAAGCTAAAGCGAAACAAGATCAGAGCAAGTGAGCAAGCATAAGTTAAGTCGGCCCGTGCTAATTTGACAATTCTCTTCACCCTTTTCATTCAGGCTTGGGCCTGCCTCGCCTTGCTGACTTTCTATCTTAGGTCTAAATTCAAAACCGCAGCGAAAGACAGCTAAGGCCGCCGTCGAGTTTCTGAAATTCAGACATGTTCAGCGCTATGGTTTCATGGCCCGCTTGTTCGATAGCCGCCTGTGACTTTGGGAAACCACTAGCCACAATGACTTTGTCATTGACCCAAATGGCATTGGCGGCATAGCTTTCGTCGTCTGGAATAGCTATCTGATCGAATGATTTAAACTGCGCGTCTTGATTGAATCCGCTAGCGATAATAAGGCTATTGTTCTCTAGATAACTGAGGCCAGTCTTCAAATGTAAAATGCTGCCCGTTGCAACGGTAGTGCCGGAAAGGCCATGAGCTTGTAAAATAGCAATAAGTTGCTTTGCCCCCTCTGGGTTAGTTCTCGCAGAAAGCCCAATGTAGTAATGACTCCCCACCATCATCACATCTCCGCCATCTAATGTGCCGGGTGCTTTGATTTCTTCAAGTTCGGAATAAAACTCTGTAAGCGCTTCACGAATCGAATCCACTTCGCCTTTGCGAGAAAGCGCCCCTGGGTTGGTTAGAATAGCGCACTCAGGGGTGATCAGGGCGGTATCTTCAACAAAGGTACTGTCTGGATAGTCTTCTTCTTTATCAAGCACGGTAACTGATACGCCGCAGCTCTCAAGTGCCGCTATATAGCGTTCATGTTGAACTATCGCTTTATCATAGTCGGGGCTGCCAAGATTGGCGGTGGTAATGCCTGATACCATATTCTTGCAAGGTGTACGGACTATTGCGTTTGTAAACATGTTCGGTTCCCGAGTGTCGTGACAGGGTGGCTGCTAGTGGTTGTAGTGGTTGCAGTTGTTGGGTTAAGTTGGCCAACGATAGCGTGAGTGACCGGCCTTATCTGGAATGGCATTATACGTGACACAACGTCAAGGAAGATATCTTGAATAGAACCAGTGGCACTTCATTACTCAAGTTTCTGCTGCCTTCTGCGGTCGGTATTTTTCTTTTTCTGGTACCGGTAACAATAGATGGCAAACAAACCATCGTTATCGGGCTGTTATCAGACTTGCTTCGCCAGTGGTCAAGCAGCTGGCTGCCTTTTCTAATTGCGGCAATTTTTGCGCTGTCCGGCATTATGTCCAGCTATGCCACTCTTTTTCGGCCCCCGTGGATTATCAATCACCCGCTCCTGAAGCATCTGTTTTTTACAAGCTCTATTTGGCTAAGCCTGCGTGTTATCGGCGCTGTCATGTGCGCTCTTACTGTGTTTGAAATTGGACCAGAATGGATTATTGGCGAATCAACTGGTGCCGTCGCCTATATAGAAATGGCGAGCATTATTTTCTGCATAATGTTGGTTGCCAATTTCTTACTCCCATTTTTAACTGACTATGGATTCTTAGAGCTTGTTGGTACATTGTTAACTCGGCCCTTCCAAAAGTTATTTAATCTTCCCGGACGAGCAGGCCTTGATGCACTGACATCATGGGTTGGCGATTCCAGTGTCGGCACTATCCTGACTATTCGCCAATTTGAGAACGGTTACTATTCGGCCCGTGAGGCTGCAGTCGTGGTGACCAATTTTTCAGCGGTATCCTTACCGTTTTCTGTTGTCATTGGCCAGATGGCAAGAATCGACCACGTATTTTTCCCTTTCTATTTCTCTGTTGTATTCGCCAGTATTGTCGCGGCTTTTATCACCCCTAGGCTGCCTCCCCTTAACAGAGTATCCACGGGCTTTTTCGAACGCTGTGAGCGCAAGCATGAAGCCAGTAATGCGCAGGATTCCGTTATTCGTCAGGCGTGGGGAAGAGCGCTTGCGAGAGCTGAGCATGGCCCTACTGCGAATCAAATACTCGGCGGCGGCACGCGCACGATACTGGATATTTACATCACGGTATTGCCTGCGGCGATGACGATAGAATTTTTAGCGTTGGTGATATACACCTATTCAGACTTTTTTTATTGGCTTAGCTTACCGATGTTGCCGATAGTTCAATTGCTCCAAATTCCAGAGCCGGCCGCAGTCGTGTCAGGAACCTTGGTCGGGTTTTTCGATCAGTTCATTCCGGCCATTATGTCGGGTAGTCTAGAGAGTCCAGTTTCCAGGTTTGTATTAGCAGGGCTATCCATTACCCAGCTGATTTTTATCGCCGAAAATGGGACCCTCATACTACGCTCCTCTATCCCGCTAAACATTAGCCAATTGTTTGTGATATTCCTTATGAGAACAATGATAACGCTGCCAATCTTGGTGTTGGCAGCGAACCTAATTTTGTAAACAGAGCGCTAGTTTTGGAACTGAATAGGGTGAGTGCTGATGCGCACTCGTGACTCCATATAACTAATGGTGTCGCCATCTATGCTCTTGAACCAGTGCGGCGTGCCGGGCTGCAGAACAAGAACATCCCCTGCTTTAACCTGTCGCTCCAGTCCGCCTTCGACACCATTGAGTGTTCTGACAATGTCCTCAGTTAACGATTCTGCCAAAGGCATGATTAGACGACCACCGGTTACGAATGTGCCGCTACCATCGAGCACGCGATATATCTCCATGCTGTAGGGGTGAATGATCGCGTACTGCTTCACGCCACTGCTACGGCGGCGCACCGAGATGCCCGGTGCAATGGTTACGGACCAGCCCCCGGCAGAGGCGGACTCGGCTGCGGCCCGCTCAAGCGTTTCTAGTATTTGAGCTTCAGTCATATAAAGAGCAGCCGGCGCACCTGTGGTTTGGGCGTAGATTACTGAAAAACAGCCTAACGAGATGATGGCTGGGAGCGCGATTAGAGTGAAAATGAGTTTTTTCATGAGCTTCTCCGAACGTTTTTGGTGTAACGTTTGTTATTGGTTTTGTTTGTACTATAACTGTTAGGCGCGTATTGCACTACGGTTAAGAAAGCTATAGCTTCTGTGGGGCTGTTTAATGAAAAGGCTGGCTATAGCGATTCATGATCGTCGTCAAAATAGCTGCTAACCATTGCTATTAGAGGTAGCAGCTAGAAACAGTTACTAAACAACTGCCAACCAAAGCAACAAGAGCGATCATCGCCGTGTTTAATTCATCAGTCGCTATACCCACTTGGTTTTTTCTCTTCCTGATGTTTGCAGCAGGTTACGCTGTGGTGATGAGTGTATTGTTTCCAAGCGTGCGTTGGTTTTTTCGGCGTCGTTTAAACCGCGCGGTTGATAAGCTTAATTCTAAGTTGCATATAGCAATACGGCCCCTGCAAAGCACCAAGCGACAGGTTTTAATTGACCAGCTGATTTTTGATCAGGACATTCTTAGTCTTATAGAGTCCCAAGCTATCGAGGAGAATATTCCGCGCGAGGTGTTGCAGCAGCGAGTGCGCAGCTATGCTCGTGAAATAGTCCCTTCTTTTAATGCCTATGTGTATTATCAAGTGTTCTATTGGCTGGCTAAAAAAGTATCACGGTTTATTTATCGAGTTAGAGTCGCGGCCGCAAAACCGAAAGATCTGCAAAGAGTAAACCCTGATTCCACGGTCGTATTCGTCATGAATCACCGCAGTAATATGGACTATATTCTTATCAGCTACCTCGCTGCCGAGCGGGTCACCTTGTCCTATGCCGTGGGTGAATGGGCGAAGGTATTTCCACTGGAAACGCTTATCCGAGCGATGGGTGCGTTTTTTGTTAGGCGCGGCTCGCAAAATCCGCTCTATCGGAAAGTCCTAGAACGCTATGTCTACATGGCGACTCAGAATGGAGTCTGCCAAGCCGTGTTTTTGGAGGGCGGGTTGAGTAGGAATGGATTGCTCGGGGAGCCCAAAATCGGATTCCTAGACTATATCCTTCGAAACTATGATGCAAAGAGAGATAGAGAGGTAGTGTTCGTGCCGATCGGCATTAACTACGATCACGTTTTGGAAGATCATAACTTGCTTAACTGGGATAAAAAGGAGAATCGCTTAAATACAGCTGCGCATTTAAAGAAGCTGTTGTCCTTTTTAAAGCTCAACCTTTTTGCCGGTTCCCGAGCAAGATGGGGTCGCTATGGCTATGCCAGCGTTAATTTTGGTGTGCCGGTGTCCATGCGAGACTATTGTAAACAACATAGCTTAGATTTCAAAAACCTAGAGAGAGAACAGCGAATACCCAAGGTGGTAGAACTCGCCAATCACCTCATGGATGAACTGCGCTTTGTGATGCCAATCATTCCTGTGCCAATTTTGTGCGCGGTTTTTCTAAACGCCAAAAACAAACGCCTGACGTCGTTAGAAGTGTTCAGCGATTGTGATGCGCTTATTGACTCAATGATCGCTAAGGGTGCCGCTATGAAGCCTGATGAGAAACCTAGGCACCGAACGCTGTCTAATAGTTTGGAGATGCTTCATCAGAGGGGATTGCTAATTGAGAAAGACGATCAATTTACTATCAACGAACCTAATATAGGATTGGTTGAATATTATGCCAATTCTATCGAGCATTGGTGGCGCGCCTCCTAATCACAAAAATGATGGCACCAAGGATAGCAATGGCTACAACTGGCAGAATCTTTAGCAGCCTATTCGATCCCCCGCTTTCAAGCAGAAGCGCTATTGAAGCACCTCCTAGATAGGTAAAAATCAAACAGGCAGGCACGGTAAATAAAATACTCGCCCACACATAGTCGAAGAATCTGACGTGAGTAATGCCTAAAAGATAGTTGACGGCAAAGGAAGGAAATACTGGAGTTAGTCGCACGACCGCTACTGCTTTCCAGCCGTTATCACTAAAGCGTTGATTGAAAGTTTGCAGCATAGTATGAGCTTTTGATCGGACAAATTCATAAAAGCCATAGCGGGAGATTAGGAAGGCCAGCGTCGATCCAAACCCAAACCCTACAAGATTGAAAGTAAACGCCCACCAAAACCCAAACAAGGTTCCGCTGGTTACAAAAAGGACTGTGTTGGGTATGCAAATAATAGTACCGATGCCCACCCAGGCAACAATCATCAGTGCAGAAACAGAGGAGGGCAAGGTGCTAATGTTCTCATTGATGAAGGCCAGCAAAACTTCCTGTTCTCTATAAGCCAGAGTCGCCAGACCAAGAATAACAATTGCCAGCAGTGATCCAAAAACCAATCTCAATCGGAAGTGTCCTTTTAGTTAAAAAGTAGCTCAAAAAATAAATAGATAAAGCAGCTAAAATTAGCTGTACCAGTTTAAAAAATCACTCTAAAAATTGATTGCCCAAGCAAGACCCGCTAGGTGAATAGAGAGCGGATCTCGGCTAGTTAGCGCTATCAGCAGATGTTTAGTGATTTACACTTTTGCGATTCTGGCAATCTACTACCAATGCGGTCCGGGCGCTCCTGAAACTTTATGCAGCACAATATTATCGCAGCCATTGAAATCTGCAAACCGTTTTAGTTCCGCTAACAATTTGGAATAAAATCGGTCTAGGCTTTGGATTGGTTTTTCTAAATGCAGGTGAGCTATATGAAGATCACGGTTCTTGCGATCGGCTTTAGCGTCGATCCGCGCAACCAAGCTGTTGTTGTAAAGTAGCGGCAAGCAAAAATAGCCAAATTTGCGTTTTTCTTTTGGGACATAGCACTCTATTTGATAATCGTAGTCAAAAAGCTGGAGTATGCGTTTACGCTGAATAATCGCATTATCGAACGGAGAAAGAATTCTTAACAGTCCGCTTGGCAATTTATTATCTGCCTGTTCTAGCGCGTCGGGCCGGCAGTAATACTCGATGCCACCGAATATGACATTGATAATGTTACCGGACTCGACCATCTCGTTAGCGACAGTTTTCATGGCAGTGTTCAAGCCTTTCCTGAGATAAGTTACTTCTCTTAGATGACCTAGTCCATTAGCGTTCAGAAAACGAGTAAGCAGGTGTTGGCAAAGCTCCTGTGTTGTTGGAACTGATGTGTCGACTTCGCGTTCTAACACCCGCTCTGTTAAGTCATAAACTTTATGAAAATTAACTCGCTTACGAATCATTAACGTACCTTCCATAAACAGCTGCTCTAAAGCGCGTTTAGAAGGAGACCGAGACCACGTCGTATCACTGGATTTTTTATCAGTAAAATCTTTCGCGCTAAGAGGCCCTTCACTCGTAATTCGGCGCAGCACCTTATTAGTCTCTTTAGGGTTTTTGGTGTACCAGTGACTCTCACCATTGGCAATGCGGTTCATCATGGGCAGTGAGTAGCGAAAGTCAGCGGTTGGCAAATAGGCTAAAGCATGGGCCCAGTGCTCAAATATTTTACCGCTTAACTGAAGTTGATTCAGGTGTTCTGGCAGGTAACCGTTAACCCGGTTCCAAAGAGTATGGGAATGTGCGCGCTCAACAACAGCGAGCGTATCAATCTGCACATAGCCTAAATGATCAATGGCAGCTAAGGTGCCATCCATACCCTTGTCAAACTCGTGGCGAGAATGCAGCTTTTGAGAGAAAAGCGCGATTTTTCTCGCTTGAGCTTGGGTCACGGTTTGCATGGGATCACTGTATGCCAGGGGTTTAATTTCGATCAATTTTTGCTAATTACTTAACTGTATACTGATAACCAATTAGACACCCACAATTTCTTTCGCTGCCGAACTATCACTTCTACTTCATCCAAGGAATCTTACAGATTATGCTCTTTGGTCATGATTGTTCTGAATTGTGATCGGTTATTACGAATTTAGCGCGTTCAGGTTTTGGCTATTAATATGTCAAGCAGGAGTAATTCTCAGAAAGAATTCTGGGATAGGAAGACTGTGTGATTGGAGCTACTTGTAGAATTGTTTTGCTGGTGAGAGCCCGTTAATCCACTTACTATTAGTTCGACTCGCAAGTTTCTTGAATTGACTTATTCGCCCCAGCGCTCTGCGAAAACGGCTACCAAAGTGCTGAGTGTTGTTTACCCAATTGTCTTCATTTACTGCCAATTTCTGCAATATAGGTTGAATGTGAGCAGGTATAGCTCCTCGCTTGTCATCGCGTACAGCGCGTCCAGTCCAATCTACCAAGTAAAAGTAGCTGGTCTCCTCAATAGGCAGGCTATTTGAGAGTAGTGGCTGATTTCTCTGTGCTAGAGGTTTTAGCCAAGTTTTTGTGCTTGTGTCTTTCTGCTTCTTTTGATTGTCGATAAGACGTTCCTGAATAGAAGTGAATTCAGAGTCTTCTAATGACTCACTTAAACATGCTCGAATTGGATTTAGGTCCACATAAACCATACAGGAAATTAGAGCAGCTTCATCGAGCAGCGCCTGACTTGTGAATCGACCTTCCCAGAACCGTCCAGTGCATTCTTCCTCTTCGTTGGCCATTCTGGCGACGGCTTCATTCAAGCAGCGCATGTACCAGCTTAGGTCGCCTAGTCGTGCTCTCCAAACCTCCACCAAGACAGATATAGCATCCTGCTCTATTCCGGTAAGTACTTCACTAGCTTTGTATTTATGAGCCAACTCGGGGCCTTTATAAAGTGTTAGCCAATGGTCGATGACTTCATCAACAGTCCACGCTTGAGCTTTCTCACTATCGACATGCAAAACAAGATGAAAGTGGTTTGACATGATTGCATAAGCACAAACATCGATGGCGAAAACCGAGGAAAGCAATTGGATTCGATCCAAGATCCATTGCTTGCGGTGATCAAAATTCTTGCCTGAAAATCTGTCATAACCACACAGATACGCACGGCGTACGCATCGAGATATGCAGTGATAATAAGGGGTGGTGTGAATATCGACTAAACGATAGCGTGCTTGTGGCATAGGTTCCTCCTTGAACGCATGTCAACAAACTACTTATAGCTGTAAATGAGTTAATAGACCAAAGAATGAGTCATATTTTGTGGGTGTCTAATTTGTTTATTTAGTGAATTAGGAGGCTGGGTAATTTTAAGGTAGTTAAGCTACAAGAGAGGTATGTAAACTCCCACGGTCATCTTGGTAAATATAAGTGCTGTTTTTGGTCTGGTAGTCGAACTGTTAGTTGGGTTTCTAAGGTGTCGAGTCAATAGCGTGGAATATGAAGAGCTATCCGACCGAGGTTCCGCGGCGCTACTTGAATGTGCCTCGTCTGTTAAAGGACAGCTGCTTTGACTGGCCACCAATCGCAGTGTGAGCTGTTCGGTGTCGGCAAAACCGGACTTGTCCATTGCGCCCATCATGCACCGTCAGACTCGGGTTAAGCGCGGAGGTGCTCTTTCATCCAGTTGATCAATCCCCCGCTGAGCAAGAA
>JBLHVT010000001.1:0-81728 GCA_047628735.1 Glaciecola sp. | reverse complement strand
CCGACGGTCATAGTCCGGATGATAGAGAATGGAAAAACACAGCTTTTCGTCGGCTGAGTAATTCGATGCGCCCTAATTCTAGCTTGTTTATTGTTTAGGGTTTCGCTATGAATCTGACACAAACACCGAAAATTGCCTTTATCCAAGCCTCTTGGCACCCAGATATCGTGGAAGAAAGTTACCATGGTTTCGAGTTTGGATTGGCTAATGGCAATATTATTAAAGATCAAATTGATAGATTTCACGTACCGGGAAGTTTAGAAATCCCGTTACAAGCACAGCTGCTCGCCAAGACAAACAAGTACTCCATTATTGTCGCTGCCGGCCTTATAGTCGACGGGGGTATATACCGTCACGACTTCGTTGCTAAAACGGTGCTCGATGCAATGATGCAGGTTCAATTAGCGGCAGAAATACCAATACTGTCGCTTGTTTTAACTCCTCATCATTTTCAAGAAACCGAAGATCACATCGCCTTCTTTAGTCAGCATTTCTATAAGAAGGGAACCGAAGCCGCTCAGGCATGCATTGAGACGCTATTAAATCTGCAGGATTTGAGTGGCCAAAACTTGTCAATCGCCGCTGGTAGTAATTAGATTAAAGGAAGAGAGGTTTAGCTCTACATAGTTGGTGAGTCTAGATTGACAATATTACTGTCATAGCTTGAAGGTATATTTTGGTTTTTGCTAAATTCGCTCTAGCCTTTTGGCGCTTTATCTCGGTGCCTCACTTCAGTGCTTTGCTTAAAGTTATCAGCTTAAGCTTTTAGCCTTAATGTCAGTTTAATCAAAACTACAGGCGCAGCGGTAAGAAAATCACTAAGCGATCTTTTATCGCGGTTTGCTTGATGGTTTCTCATGTCCGAAGTACGGCGAGGTCAACTGACTGAGCTTGAAACCGTGCTGCCTGATTATGCTTGGTGGTGTGTGGGCCGCAATCACAGCTGGGAACACTGGAAAGAACACCAATGAGTTTACTCCAATTTTTTATCGTAAGGATCGTTTCCAGCTTTTAAAAGTTTGTTATTTCACTTTCTTTAAGCAAGGCAGTTAGCTCCGCGTCCAGTTCCGGTATTTTTATCTGCTGTAGTGTGGAGATCTAAACGTCGTCTCTCGACCGCCCGCGCTAGCACGGCTCTTTATTAGAAAAACTTACTTGATCTGTCGGGGTTTCTTTTTTATGAGCTGTGTTCCTATTACATCTTATCGTGCTTAGAGTTCCAACGGTGAAACTTGCTCCGCTTAAATTTCGTAGCAGGGTATTCACGAAGATACTTCCCATTTTGGCAGCGGTAGCATCCTCTAATCTGAGGAATGACTAAAGAACATCGACGTAGGGTGTCAACTTGCCAAGGAGGCTTGCTCGCTTAATTTTTGCACGAGGAAAAGAGACAAGTATGTCTGGTTTCAGCGAGGATTGCAGAAGAAGCTTGTAGGCTTCATCGGAAAACAGGCTAACAGCTTTAAGCGTATTTGTTTAGAAACTTACCAAGGTTAACCATTTTAGAAAGTTGGAGCTACATAGACCGGCTGCTAGGTGTTTATATGAGAGGGTGTAAGAAACTGACTACAAAAAATAATAACTACGGCTGTTATGGGATTAACATAGGTTCTAATACAGTTAGGCTCATTAATTATGCGGTTCGAGAGCCTAGACAAAATATTTATGGGAATCTATTCTTTTGTAGATTAAAGTACTATACGTTCAAAATTAGACGTTGTTTTTCTTAAACTAAGTATCCCAAAGAGGATCTATGAAAAAACACCCCCAGCTGGCTGAAAAGCTAAAACTGCTCTACAGGCTTAGAATAAACCCAAACTATAGAACTCACACCGATTTAGCTCGCGGGTTGGGCATATCTAAGCAGTCCATAAGTAAGTGGCTTCATGGCTCGGCAACCACTCTGGGTGATCGTATACCTCATTGTCAGGTTGAACCGCTTTCGAAAATATTTTCTATTAAGCTTTTGTGGTGGACAATGTCTCTGGAGGAATTTGAACAAGAGGTTAGGGAAAAAATAGCTCGAGAAGAAGAGAGCCGCTATACGCAACCGGAAGACGTGTCGGTTTCATTTCTTCCAATAACGAATGCGCAGGTTTTTGGTCGTGATAAAGAACTAGCAATTCTTGATGAGGCTTGGCAAAGCTCGCAAGTAAATATTTTGCAATTATTAGCGTTTGGCGGTGTGGGCAAAAGCGCCCTAGTTAATGCGTGGCTCGCCAACCTCTCCAAGTGTAATTATCACGGCGCCAAAAGAGTATATGCATGGTCATTCTACTGGCAGGGCTCTTCTTCAGAGATCAAGTCCTCTGGTGATTTTTTTATAGAGCATGCGCTAAACTGGTTTGGTGACTCTGACCCAGTAGAAGGAACCCCGTGGGCTAAAGCCGGTAGGCTAGTGAAACTTATAAGAGCTAGCAAAACACTTCTTATTCTTGATGGGCTCGAACCATTGCAGCACCCCCCGGGTAAGAAATCAGGTCAGATAGATAATCCTGCCGTTGCGTTTCTGATTAAAGAGTTGGCTTTTGAAAATCAGGGGCTCTGTTTGATAACGTCTCGAATAGGTGTGGCTGACTTATCAAGCTTTGAGAATGGTAGAGTTCGAACGAAGCATGTTGGCCACCTGTCTGTTGAATCAAGCATTTTATTATTGCGTACAATGGGCGTTTTTGGCAGGGCTGAGGATTTTAGTAAAGTAACAAAAAATTACTCAGGTCATGCTCTCAGTCTATCCCTCTTGGCCGGCTATCTTACCGTTGTTCATCGCGGAAGTATCAGTAAATACCGAGAGTTAAATTCACTTTTAGATGATCAAAATCAGGGTGGTCACGCTCGTGGATTGATGCAAGCCTATTTAGATTGGTTTGCTGGCTCTATCGAATGCGAGCTATTGTATTTGATTGCAATGTTTGATCGTGGCGTCTCCTTACTTGATCTCAAGAGGGTATGTGCGTTGGTTAATATAGACGGATTGACGGCTGCGCTATCTGGCTTCACAGACGCACAATGGCTTTACGCGATTAAGCTGCTTAGTGACTCGAGAATCATAACGCAGGAGTACCAGAACAGCTACTTGGTGCTAGATTGCCACCCTTTGGTCAGAGATTTTATGGCAGAAAAACTTAGCACAGATTCTCCGGAGATATGGAGGCAAGGAAATCATGCTATTTTCACTTTTTTGCAAAGTATGGCGGTAGACAATCCAAAAACGATGGTTGAGCTAGAACCGCTCTTTAGGGCGGTTATTCATGGCACGAGAGCGGGCTGTTATGAAGATGCCTTCGATGTTTATTTTCATAAAATTAAAAAAGGATATTCAGTCCTTGCTGAGGGATCACACTATGCCGACCAAGCATGCATTCGTTCCTTTTTTGTTAAAGAGTGGTCCGTTGTCAATTATGGATTGTCAGAAACTTCAAAATTTCATTTAATCGTGAGTGCCGCCATAAACCTCATGTTTCTAGGTCGAATTGATGACGCCATAGAGCCAAGCTACTTTAGCCTAAGCTGGTTTTTAGAACATAAAAAGTATGAAGAGGCGACTAATATAGCGGGTCCATTGGTTTCTATGTTAATTGTAGCTGGGCGTTTAGCTGAAGCCACAAGACTATTAAAGAGTCTTTCAACGATTGTTTCTGGCCTGAAGAATGAAGTTCTGTCCGCCGTGAATGAAAACTTTTTGGCATACATCAATTACTTACTTGGCTTTGAGTCAGTTGCTAAAAAGCATTTCGAAGCGTCGGATGGAATCATCACAAAATTGGACCCCGGCTGCCCAGTTCACTGGCCAACTGTTAGCTCGTATTACTGCAAATTCCTCTTAGATACAGGCGATAGTAATGCAGCGTTAGATCGGGCACTGAAGACAGCTGCTTGGCGAAAACAAAAAACTTGGCAAATTACTGTCGATAGCACATCGCTGCTTGCTAGCGATTTGCTGGTATTGGGACTGATTTTATTGCGCCGTGGTGACTACGCCAACGCTAAGCTAAATCTTGATAAGCAAATAGAGCTTTTTAAAAGTGCCGACGACTGGCTTTATCTTCCAACTGGGCTGAACGCGCGGGCGACTTATTATACTAAAGTGGGAAATTACCCGTGCGCTATTGCTGACCTAAGAGAAGCGTTGGAAATTTCTCAGCGAACTGGTGCTAAATTCGGTCAATGGGAAAGCTTTCTTAATCTTTCTCAGTTACATTTGGCGAAATCGGAGCATCAGGCGGCAAGACGCTTTCTTGATAAAGCTATGTCATTGGAAGGTATGGAGGACTACAAATTTCGTGACCGTGAAATCGTGCAGCTACAGAATTCACTGTCGCACATCTAAGGCCAATTTTGGTTTGTTTTTTCAAATGTGGCTATGCCGCGTTAAGTTACAATTTGTTGCAGCGTTTCAATGATTTAGCGTAACCCCCGGAGCTAATTGCCATGGTTTAAGTGGACATTGCTGCGCCATGCCCCTACCATTCTCTTTTGTGAAAAATTCAATTTCGGGGACTCCGAGCATGTTCGATCTGCCCAAAATTTTCACCAAGCGCGCTGCCAGAATGGCAGCAGTTGGCCTTGTCTGCTTTATCAGTACAGCGCATGCGGGCAATTTGGAAAATGAATACCCAGAACTCTCTCGGCTCTACAATGCCTTCGATGTAGCGCAAGCTCAGTTGTTTGATCTGATGGTTGAGATTAATGCTGACTCCTCTACCAAGATCGCCCAGGATCGGCTGGCCATTGCGCTAGACACAATGGCCAATATGACTATTGGGGATATGATCGATGCTGGTCTTAACTATGGTGATGCTCAGATCGTGATGGATAGTCCCTACGCTGCACTGGAGACCCAGGCGCGGATTAAGCTGGCCCAGCATGTAAGCCGTGTGCACAGTTTAGAAGAGGCAACTTCTGCCTTTGCTAACTCGCCCGCGTTAACACCAATGGCAGCGGCGGTGATTGGCAGAGGGCGGACGTTGGAGCGCGAGATTTACGATATTTTTTCAGATCACAATAACACCATCGCTGCCAAACGTGCGCAGGTTGACCAGGCAGTGGAGCGCTATCAAAGTGATGATGAGCTGGCGGTGGCCAGCGAGCCCAAAATGGTCGCGCTTTATTTGAGCGGTGACTATGCCAATGGCTTGAAGGCTGCCTATCCTAAATTCAGCGCGCTTATGTGGTCCAATCAGTGGCTGCAATTGGCCTCATTAGAGGCGATTGTGCTGGGTCAGGTAGACCCGCAGTTTGCCAATGAGATAGAGACAACACTTGAGCGCTATAGAAACAAGTTAGGTTCAGAAACAGGCATGACAATGTTTCCTGCGCCGACAGAAATGCCGACTGTGCCGGCTATCGCGCCATCACTTTATAGCCAATCTCCTGCAGCCGCTGTGATTATGGATAATTTGAATATGTTAGAAGTGGCTGTCGCGAATATTATTGCTTATCCAAATTTGATGAATCGTGCGCAGGCAGTAGATGAAGCTGTCCGCGCTTACACCGATAAAGAGTATGGCATCGCAGTAACAGAAGATTATCTGCTGTCGGCATTGCGCGGTGGAATTTTTAATCAAGGCGGGCCAGCTATCGGTGCGCTGGATCAGTCAGAGCGCAATCGCTCTCGCATTGGTATGGATATGCAAAAAAGCTTAAGAATGTCGACGCCGAATCATTGATTTTCAGAGCTGGTTTTCAGAGATAAGATTATAACTACGCCTAGAATCAGTTAGGGTTTAATAAAATCGTGAATAAAAAAAGGGTGGCCCGTAATCGGATCACCCTTTTTTATTCTTACTTTCTATTTCTAATTTTTCCGCTATTACCTATTACCTATTACCTATTACCTAAGCCTAAGCCTAAGCCGTTAGCTTTACCCTACAAATCACCAGCGGCCAACAAGTCAGCTGCGTAATTTGCAGCCCGAGCGCTAAACGCCATATAGGATAGCGAAGGGTTTTGGCAGGCGGCCGATGTCATAAAGGCACCATCTGTTACAAACAGATTAGGAATATCATGAGCCTGATTCCAGCCGTTTAAAACTGAGCTTGCTGGGTCTCGACCCATTCGAGCACTGCCCATTTCATGAATGCGATTGCCCGGTGCGGTTAAGTCCACTGGGGCGGCGCTAACATTGGTGCAGCCCGCCGCTTCCAGCATGGCAATGGCGTCTTTTCGGGCCTCTTGCAGCATGGTGTGTTCGTTGTCGCCGTACTTAACATTGAACACCGCAATTGGGTTTCCCCACTTGTCGGTTTTGCTCGGATGCAGAGTAATGCGGTTATTAGGATTAGGTAGCTGTTCGCCAAAGGCTGAAATACCAACCTGCCAAGGCCCCGGTGTGCCATGAGATTCTTTGAAATCTTTGCCAATACCTGCGATTTGGCCGCGGCCGTTGCCGACCGGCACTGCCGTACCCTGAAACCCAAAACCTCTTAAATAGGGCTTGTCGTTTTCGGTGATGTTAGCGTAGCGAGGAATGTATATGCCTCCCGGGCGCCGACCAAAAATGGTCTTATTCTCGAAACCGCTGATTAGTCCGCTGGCATTAGCGCCGCTGACATGATCCATCAGGTTTCGGCCTACTTGATCTGAGCTATTGGCTAAACCATTAGGAAAAGTTTCCGACTTCGACTGCATTAGAATCATCGCTGTTGCAATCGCCGAGGCGTTTAAGAATATTATTTTGGAGGAGTAAAAAAACGTCTCATTGGTTTTTGAATCCACCACATTGACGCCGGTGACACGCTTGGTCTGCGCGTCATATTCAACTGATTTGACGATTGCATTGTGGATTACAGTGCAGTTGTCTGTGCGCATAGCGGCGGGCAGAGTTGCATTATTGGATGAAAAATAAGCCTTAAAAGTGCAGCCGTGCTGACAGCGATTTCGTACCTGACAGTTGGTTCTGCCTAATGACTTTTGTTCAGCAGTGGCCTTGGTAATGTGAGCCACCCGCGCAGGAATGACATTTCTATTCGGAAACTGGGTCTCTACACGGGCTTTGAATTCTTTCTCGGCGCAGGTGAGATCGAAAGCTGGTTGGAACTGGCCGTCTGGCAGTTGACTTAAGCCGTCTCTATTGCCTGAGATGCCTGCAAAAGTTTCGACGTGATCGTACCATTTACTAATGTCATCGTAACGCACTGGCCAATCCACGCCGTGGCCGTCGAGTTTGTTGGCTTCAAAATCCTGCGGGCCTAGTCGATATGATTGACGTGCCCACATAATAGAACGACCGCCGGTGTGATAACCCCTCAGCCAGTCATATTTCGTGCCTTGCGCTTCCTCGTAAGGATGTTCATCATCCTTTACCCAAAGATGCTTGGTTGTCTCTTTAACAGCATAGGAGACGCCTGGGTACTGTCTGAAGTAGTGTTTGGATACTTCGTCTTGGGTGATACGGTCAAGATTCGGCTGTTTCCAAGGCGGCACCTGATCTGTAAAGTCACGCTGCGGCACTATTTCACCGCCACGCTCTAGTACTAATACTTTTAGACCGCGTTCGGCGAGTTCTTTTGCGCTCCAGCCTCCGCTCATACCTGAGCCTACTACAATTGCATCAAAATCTGTCAAAATATCATCTCCCACTTTCTGATTTTTTACGCGCTTCGCTGAAGCTAACAACAACACAGAAGGTAAATTCTTTTTAGTTAATTTCTTACTACCTAAACTTTCTTTCTAATTTTTACTTACGCTGTCTTTATTTTATGCAATGTCGACGCAGGGGTCCCAGCGGCCGGGGATCGCTACCCATTCTTGCTCTTGCAATGCACCATCTTCGGATGCGAAATAGGCTTGGGTTATTAGGCCCTTCAAGGCGCGATAGCCGCGGTGGTCGCCATTGCCAGAATAGGCCTTTTTATCGAACCGCTCTAATAGCTGGATCGCGGCGCCTTCAGGCAATGTGACAAAGCTGGAGCTCAAATCTGAGGTTATCTGGCTAAGGTATTGGTGATGAGTTCGCTGGGTGTCCGCATTTGCCCAATCAGCCATTAAGCTGTCCAAAAAGCCGGGAACATTTACATCCAAAGCGCCGGGAGTGTCGGTGCGGGGGATTATTAAATCAGCGAGACGTGAGACTAAAGCAAGTTCGTCTGCGCTATAAAAGCGGCTGCCTTGCGGCCGATCAGTAGGGATAACGGAGGCAACTCCTGCGCAGGCGGTAAGCATCGATGCGCCGCCGATGGAGACAATCATGCCCTGTAAAACTTCGCGTCTGGTTTTCATTCAGTATTCCTAGCAAGAGGCTTTGCGAGGCTTAAGAGTATTAAAAAACTAGCGGCTTTAACAGCAAGAGTTTAGGCAATTGCAGGGTTTCTTCAAGATACGGTGCTTTTTGGTTTATTTGAGGCGTAAAAAAAGGCCGGTTAGCGAACTAACCGGCCTTTCTAGAACTTTCTACTCTGGAGTTTAGTCAGAGCCAGCTAGTGAACGCTGTTCGTTTTCTTCACGTTCAACAACGATCTTTTCAAAGCCTTCGTCGTCAAGGTGAGTTACAGCAATCCAAGCGTGAGACATTTCATCGCCAGTTCGGCTTCCGCCAACTACCCACTGATCAGGATCAGGGTTATTTGGATTAGCAGCTGTGTTGTCGTACCACTGCTTGATCACTAACACCGCGCCTGTAGGAAGCAAAGGAGCTATCTCTGGGTTGTAGATATGGCTGTGATGCCAAGTCGCACTCCACTTGGAGATTTGGCTAATTTGCTCAGTACGACCAGTCTCCGGATAGAACACTTCTAACGAAGCAGCGTTCATACGCAGGTGACCGTGCGGCTGAAAGCTATCAATGCGTACAGGGTGATCGAAAGAATGGAAGCCCTGAGTCATTGTGTAGCCATTAGGAGGCACAATTAAGTGACCGTTTTCATAGCCAGAACGAAGAGGGTACAGCTTAAGATCTTGTTGGTATGGCTCTGTTTTGGCGATGAAGTCTTCATCGTGGAACCAAAGGCCGATTTCTACTACGTTATCTTTGATGATAGTACCTGGGGCCATTGCGCCAAGACCACCCGGAAACATGTGAATGTCCCAAGAAACACGTGAGTTAGTTGGCATTGTGCGGCAAACGCCCTCAGGCATCACCTCACCCCATTTGCCCATGGCGTATTCAGTCAGCTGGCCAAATGATTCGTACTCGCCGTTTTCGTTCATTACTTCAACTTCAGAGTTGGCGTGATGAACAACCGCTTTTGCGTTGCCGCGAGGTCTAACTTGAACAGCTTTGATGCAGCGTTCTTGGTTTACACCCGTTGGAACCATGTGCTTGCTCCAAAGGTCATTTCCGTTTGCAGGAATGTCCATAGGAACTGAGCCAATGATTAGGTCAGGTGTGCCGTAGTCAGCTTCAAACGTCCACTGGTCTGGATCTGGAAGATCAGCAGCGGGAGGAACGATATCAGTATCGCCGATGGGTGAGCCTGAATTTACCCATGCAACTACTGTTGAGATTTCTTCTTCAGACAAACGCCAGTCACCCTTAAGGTCCTGGATGCCAACGCCATGGTCGTAAGCGTATGGAGGCATTTCGCGCTCGGCTACTTTGTAGGAGATTAACGGAGCCCAAGGACGTACTTGATCATAGTTAGTCAATTGCATTGGGCCTACACCGCCTTCACGGTGACAAACTACGCAATTCTCATTGAGGATTTTAGCCACATGAGTGTTGTAGGTTATTTTATCATCCTGTGCCTGTGCGCCAGCACTTAGAGCAAGTGCGGTAATTGCGCCGCCTAAGAGGCCAAGCGTTTGAACGTTATTCATGTTTTTCTCCTCAAGTGAGATTTTTTGTCATGTTAGTAGAAAATAGTAGTTTTTCGCTTGTTAAATGTCCAACTTTATCGCTCTCTGATTGTAGCTATTGTGCAACAATTTGAAACAATCAAAGCACTGTTTTGAGCCATAAAAGCCTTCCATACAACAAGGAATTCCCGAATTTCAAGCCTAACAGGCTTGTTTTGCCCTGACCGCACGATATCGGCGGGCAGGTCGACACCTTATGGTGTGACAGTGACTTTCTGAATGATGTTGGTCCAACAGCACTGGTCGCCCTGCTGGCTGTCAGGTGCACGGAAGTTATCAACCCTGGTTCGGATCATATATTCGCCCGGCTCAGAAAAAGTAGCAATGACTCTTGCAACGCCACTTGTGTCGTCAATTGTCATAGCATTCTCTTCTGGTGCTGTCCAAAAGCGGAAGCGGCGATTAGTCTCTTTATACGGATTAGTTGGAGTTTTGGTTGATTCGTGACGAGCAAAAGTTACATCGCCAGGTCCTTGGTACATGCTGAACGTGACGCCCATAGGTAAAGGATTAGTGAAGCGAGGGTCGCTAGAGTCACGATCTGAAGGGTCAGTGGCATTGATAACCAGAACCACCGGCTCACCAGCTTTAACAGTACCGTTGTGCTCACCTATTTGGGCTTGTAGACCGGCCTTAAGTTCGCCGTTGGTGCCAAAGCCTGCAAGAGGCTGCAACGCGCCTTGTGGGCGAGGGCGAACGAAGTCTAGTTCGTAGGCGCCAGAAGCGGCGCGACCTGGAACCTTAAGCACGTCGCCGCCATCGGCCGGTTTTAAATTCCACCACACATCCGTGCCTTTTTCTTCCGCTGGGATGGTTACCGTGAAAGCGCCTGTACTGCGGCCAGCAGGGAAGTGAGTCGGCTGAAAGCCGTTGTATTTAGCAGGTTCAATAAAGTTTAAGTCACCAAGCGGCAGATCTGTAGCACCTTCAGAGTTACGGTTAATAAAACCGTAAGAGTAAGACGTTGAACCGTCTGCATTCGCTGTCCAGCCTTCAAAGACCGGAATGATAGGAAGCCCGCCGGCAGGTGCTAAAGAAAGGAACCTCGCATTGTCAGCTGATTGAGCGCTGACATTGAAAGCCACAAGTGCGCTGAGGCTGAACAGAGATGCCATTATCATTGTTTTAAAAGTACGCATTATTCTTCTCTCCATGTATTTCTTGGACGATTTCTCATGTAAGTCTTGCGCTACACTGACTGAACTTAAGAATATCCAAGCTTATTTTTCTGTATAGTTGAATCTTGTTTAGCAAGGACGCTAGGATAAACGCCATTTTTACTTGAGTCTAGTTACTGTCTCTATGATACGCGGGCTTTGGTACATGTACTTCAACAAATTGTTACAAGGCAGGAAATTGTAAACAGTGATTACTTATTTATGAAAAAAATCAGCTTTCTCTCTACCTTTATTTTAATTTGCTTTAGCCAGTCCCCGGCGATGGCAGCATTGGATCGCCTGAGCGATTTTGCACTGCTAGACTCTAGTGGAAAGTTTCACCAATTAAGTCGCTACCAACACCGCAAAGCCCTAGTTTTAATGGCCTACAGCGCAGACTGCCCGGTCATGGAAGAACAGTTAGAGTTATATCAACAGGTGCAGGCCAAATACGTTGGCCAAGGGGTTGAATTTTTATTAATAGACTCAGCGGACCTTGGCAGACCCACATTAGCTGCCTATGATCTGGCGCTGCCGGTACTTGAAGACGATGGTCAATTGGTGTCAGAGTCTTTTGGCATCAGCAAAACCGGTGAGGTGCTGGTTTTGAATCCACTGCGCTCAACGCTGTATTACAAAGGAGCCCCTAACGAGGCGTTAGACTCTGCATTGGCCAGGGTGCTCGCAGGGAGTGTCAACGATACCGTGAATACCGCCAGTGCGGGTTGCCAGGTTAGCTATGCAGCGGCAGAAAAACACGCAATAAGCCCCCCCGACTATGCCACCGAAGTTGCGCCAATAATTCAGAGAAAGTGTGTTGGCTGTCATCGCCAAGGCGGCGTAGGCCCTTTTGCTATGGATAGCCATATTATGATGATGGGCTGGTCGCCGATGGTAAGGGAGGTTTTACTTAACAAGCGTATGCCACCTACTCAGGTGGATCCTTATGTGGGTCATTCCGAAGACGCCCGTTACTTATCTAAGCGCGAGCTACAAACATTAATTCATTGGATTGATGCGGGGGCGCCTCGAGGGGAATTTGTCGACGATCCACTGGAAATTGTTGCCGAGCAAGATTCCGGCTGGGCCCTCGGCGAGCCAGATTTTATAGCCACAGCGCCGGAACAAGAAGTGCCCGCAACCGGTATTTTAGATTATCGCTATGCTTTCATCGATCTTTCTTTTACTGAAGACAAATGGATTACAGCTGTTCAATATCGCGCCGGAGATGCTTCGGTGCTGCATCACCTTATGACTTTTGTTACCGCGCCAGATGAGGATTTTTGGGGGGACGAGCGAGATGAGCTAATCGCCACCCGCCGCTTTGTCGAAGGCTATTCTCCCGGCACTGATAATGTCAGCGTTTTCACGAAAGGTACTGGAGTCCTTATCCCTAAGGGCCACCGTCTAGCTATGCAGTTACATTATGTGACCAACGGTCAGGCAACAATCGATGCGACTCAGCTTGGTTTATATTTCAGTGATGAGGCGGGTCTGCAAGAAAAATTGGTGCAGGCGGTAGCTACCCGCTTTGAATTACCTGCCAACACGCCAAATTTTCCGCAGCAGGCCAGCTATGTTTTCAATCAGCCGGTAATGATTACTGGGGTGCGCGCGCGGATGAACTATCGTGGTAAAAAAATGAAATTTATAGTTGAAACGGCAGCGGGCGAGCGGGCAGAAATCTTCAGCGTTCCCGCTTATAATTATGGCTGGCAACCCCATTATATTTTGGATGAGCCAGTAAAAATAACGCAGGGCAGCCGAGTCATAGTCCAAGGAGCATTGGATAATTCTGTGTCTAATCCGACCAACCCCGATCCAGATAGAGCCATAAGCTTTGGCTTGGAAAGCTGGCAAGAAATGTTTGCCGGCTATTTTTCATTTCACGCAATTAGTCAATAAGATTAATCCTGCTGAGACCGCAATAGGCATGTTTTTGAGGGTGACGAATTGAATCTTCCGTCACCACTGAAGGCTGCCAAACTGCGAGCAAAAATAGGACATGTCTGCTAAGCTGTCGCAACGCTCGCTTAACTTACCCCTACTTTATGGACTTCGCTGGCAGGTCAGTCATCCTCTAATTGATCGTGGCTCTATTTTTTTGTAACTAATTTTTTTAACTACTTTAATCGATCCGGAGTTTTACGGAATGCCAGCAGCTCAAGGCGAGGAATTCTATTACGGATGGAAAGTTGCCTTTGCGCTGCTTGGGATTTTGACATTCACCAGCGGCCTAAGCTTCTACAATCACTCCGTCTATTTAAACGCCTTGGCTACCAATCCGGCATTTGATATTCGTACTGCTTCCTATGCGGTTTCAATTTTTTTCTTAAGCGGCGGATTTGCAGGCCTCGTGGTTGCAAAACTTATTCAAGATTATGACCCCAGATTGCCGATCTGTTTGGGAGCCATCATTGCTGGTATTGCCCTCTGCCTGTTTCCTCGAATCGCGTCTGTGTGGCAGCTCTATTGTACCTATGCGCTGTTCGGTGTGGGCTTTGCAGGCTCCGGCTTGATTCCCGCGACCACTCTGGTGACTCGCTGGTTTCAAAAGAGGCGCGCAGTAGCATTATCTATAGCCTCCACCGGGCTGTCTCTAGGCGGCGTCGTAATCACCCCCATTAGTGTCTTACTGGTTAGCTCCTTAGGTTTTGATTTAGCCGCGCCATTGCTGGGATTAATCTACGTTGTAGGCGTTGTTCCGGCGGCTCTTATTTTCCTACGCCCTAGCCCCGCATCGATGGGTTTGCGCGTTGACGGAGGGCTCGCTGACGATTTGTCCAAAGTCGATAGCAACAAAGCCTCACTTGATCCTGTTACCGTCGATGGAGTGTCATTTAAAATCGCTAGGCAAGGGCGTTTTTTTTGGGGCATCGCCTGCGCCTATGTTTTTTTGATGATGGCGCAGGTGGGTGCAATATCCCATCAATATGGATTGGTAAAGGAGCAATTGACTGCCGCGGAGACGGCCTTTGCTGTGGCAATTATACCAGTGGCAAGCATCGTTGGACGCTTGGTAGGCGGCTGGCTGGTTGGCCAGATACCGATCCGTTTATTTGCGATTACCATGATGGCAGTGCAAGCTTTATCGTTGGGTATACTCGCCCTTGGTTTCAGCGAGCACACCTTATATCTGGGGTTGGCTTTATTTGGTGCTAGCGTGGGCAATCTGCTGATGCTCCAGCCGCTATTGATAGCTGATGCCTTCGGCTTAAAAGACTATGCTAAGATTTTTTCTATTTGTAATTTGCTGTCTTCTTGGGGCACAGCAATAGGGCCCGCGATGTTAGGTTTTGCTTACACGGTAAATGGGGGTTTATACAGCCTTCCTTACGGGTTAGCTGCGGGGGCAGGTGCTTTGGGTTTGATATTGTTCCTGTGCGGCGGGAAATGGAAACATAAGCATTAGCTTTGCTGCGCAGTGAAACTTTCATTTTGTTTTTAGAATGTGGAAACGGGAGAAGCCAGAGGCTGCTAACTTCAGCTCTGAGTTCTTAACTTCAACTCTGAGCTCTTAACTCTTAACTTCAACTCTCAACTTCATACTGGACTAGTTGATCATGATTAAAAAAATTGCCTTAGGCCTTGCTGGGTTTCTCATTTTGTTAATCGTGGCGACGTCTTTTGCAGGGTTTCCTCCGGCTTTTATCTTAAGTGCTCCAGGGGTTGCAACAGGAATCGGATCAAAACTGCTTTGTAGCTCGCGGTTTGTGAGTGGGTTTACAGCAGAGCAGTCCTTTGACGACCTAGTTCAGTATTCTCCGCTTTTAGATTTGCTTGACGTTAATACCGATGAAAATTCAAAAGTAGTTAAAACTTCATTCCTTGGTATTAGCACTAAAACAGCTAGTTATATTCCGGGTTTGGGCTGCTCGGTTGACTATCCCGGCTACACACAGCGTCAAGAATTAAAAATCCAAACGTCTTCTAGTAGCAACGAGCCTTGGCCGCGTGGTAATAAAATAGCTGGTTTGCAGTCTGGCATGCAGGCACTGCTAGATTCTCTGGTTACCAGGGATAACGTAGCAGGGCTAAATACTCGAGCACTGCTGGTGGCTCATAACGGCTCTATTCTGGGAGAGGCATACGCCCAAGGAGCTGATTCGACTACGCCTTTGCTCGGTTGGTCCATGGCGAAAAGCCTAACGTCTGTAATGTTAGGCAATTTGGAGCTAAGAGGCTTGTTAAATTTGGATACTAGTCCTGAGTTTTCTGAATGGCTTAAAGATGAGCGTTCCAAAATAAAAATAACCGATCTACTCACCATGTCCGATGGCCTCGACTTTTCAGAACAATACAATCCCGGTGACGATGCAACTACGATGTTGTTCACTAGTCCTTCGGCGTCAGATTTTACGATTGCCCGCCCACTGGCACATGAGCCAGGCGCCCGATTTAACTACAGCTCTGGGACCGCCAATGTTTTAAGCAGAATTTATCTTGATGTTTTGGGTGGGCCGCAGCAAAGCTATGATGATTATAAAACTAACATTGCGGGGCCTTTAGGGTTTCAAAATGCCGTGTTTGAAGTGGATGCCAGCGGAGCCTTTTTTGGCAGTTCCTATCTTTATGCTTCAGCAAGGGATTGGGCCAGGCTAGGGCAGCTTATGGTTAATGGCGGTGCTATTAACGACCGAGAAATAGTCACTCAAGACTGGATCGATCGGGCGACAGCGCCTAATACCACAGAAAATGAAAAAGCATATGGCTACCAATGGTGGCTTAACAGGGGTAATGAAGACCTGCGCTGGCCAGACATTCCTGATGATGCTTATGCCGCCCAAGGCAATCGGCAACAGAACATGATGATTGTGCCGTCAAAAAATTTAGTGATAGTCAGGCTCGGGTGGACCGCTGGTCGTTATCCAATTAATCAAAATTTCAGTGAAATAATCGCAGCATTGTAGAGGATTTATAAGGCACTTCTTTTCCTTATACCCAGTTAAAAAGCAGTCAGTTAAGAGATAACCGACAAAAGGCCAGCTAACTTGACTGTAAGCAAATAACAGATTTTTTTGTAGTTTATTTAAGCCTTATTTTGGCGCAGCGCTTGGCATTTTGCTCGCTTCTTTCAATTTGCTGATTATCGATTCCATTGCCCTATCGACCAATGAACCTTCGCTGACAATTTTCACAGACCCAGCCTTGAGTTCGCGAGCTAGTCGCATTCTAGTTAACTCGACGACCTGTACACCTTGGCGGTTCACAAAAAACATTTTGTCAATGCTGTCGATCTTTGCAGCGAGTGTGCATCTAACCGGAGTGCCGGCAACACCTTTAAATTCTAACCACACGCCTATAGGAAGCTTATCGATCTGTCGAAGGTGCGGGTCGTTGCGCGGTAACCCAGGAGGCTCGCGCTTCGCGATTTGAGTAGCTGTTGCTGCAGTCGAGGGATTCGCTTCTGCCAGCTTGGCATCTTGTTTGGCGCTAGCTAATTCAGCCGTGTGAAAACTAAAATCTTGTACATGCTTCAACTGGCGCATAATTTTGGTACGTTTGGATTTAGACGCCCCGCCTATTTCTAAGGCCTTTCCAAGATTATCAAGCAGTCCTGGATTGATCTTTTCAAATCGTTCTTTATCACCTGCTTGTTTTTCTGCCTTGACAGTCCAAACCAATACGTCGATGGTGCTCATAACTGGTTTCCATGAACTTCCACCGGGCCCTTCTTTTAGCACAAGTTTAACCACAAATTCGTGCATAAAGGTGTCGAGGATTTTTCTAATCGAGGGGTCTAAATTAGATTTGAGGATACGCTCATCGATTTTCTGGGCTACAAACGCATGAACATCATCAAGGCGCTCAGAATGATCACTAGTTTCTCGCAGACTTTGTTCCAGATTGGCATCTTGGCCGGTGAACTCGGTTTTGAAAGCTCGAAGCTCATTTATGCAGTTTTGCAAGAATTGGATATCCAGATCGGATTGGGTAAGGATTTTTTCTACCAGTTCCTCTACCTTCATATAGATCGGATCTGAAGCTAATAACTCAGGTTCAGTCCAAGCGATTCCTGCCATCGCGAATTCGTTAAGGATGACCCTGCCAGCGTGCTGTTCGTCACCGAAAAATGTTGTATCTAAAAGAGCGATTTTTATGATCGATATTTCGGTGCGCCCGATTAGCTCTTTCATCACCACTGGCAAGGAGTCATCCTTCCATATTGCCTCGAACAGCAGTGTCACCAAATTGATCACATCGGATGATTGGACGTCGATGGCGGCTATTTCACCCGACTGCATGACTTTTTTCAATGTTTGGTTTATTGACTCTGCTACGCTGCAGCCTATCGCGGCAGTGCTACTAATATTTGCAGCTGCATTTTTATCGAGCAATGTGTTTTGCAGGCCGTTCAACATCGCGATCAGTGTGCTTTGCCGATCTTCCAGCGCCTTTTGCCGAGTTGCTAAATCGACGGTGTCGCTATCGCTGGCCACAATTGCTGTGGCTACAGAAATAGGAAGCACAGGATTGGATGTGTTGTTTACTAGGCCTTGGATCAGTGTCTGCATCATTACAAACATGGCTTGGTTATCTAGCGGTACCAGATCGGCTGTCTTATTGGCGATGCCATCATCGGAAAAGGCTCGCGTCTGGGCATCTGTGGTGGGGCGGTTGGCTGTGCGTTTAGCTTTTTGCAGTTCACGGTTTCGAGCCTTAATATCAAGATCTGGCATCACATCGAGTTTGATGAGAACGTCATTGGCCTCGACCAAGACATCTTCCAAATTGTGAAAAACAGCCTTATTGAACTCTCGGTAAATTGTTAGTAAGTAGTGCGGCTTTAAGTCAAGTGGTCTGATTGCTCGGTTAAAGCTATTGCCGATCTGCTCAGGGTCAAGAGGGTTATTAGTTTCGTCGATGTGGACATTTTCAAACAATGAGTTCAGGCGGGTACTAAAGCTGATGTACTGCTGAATGTCGCTGTTGCGAGCATGATTTACCATGCCTTCCATGGCGATTATCGCTTCCAGATAGTCATTATCTGCCAGAGAGAAGGCATCGTAATTATCTACCGGGTCCTCGTTCGGGGGCAATGTTGTTAGGGCGTCGAAATGGTCGTTTAAATTTTTAAGAAAGCGCTCAGCAACAGGGTGTGCTTCCTCACGAAGTGGTGGCAGTGCCGCTTTAGTGAATTTCACCGACTGAGTGTGGATTTGCTTATTGGCATTTTCAAGTGCCTTGAGGACTAGTCTGGTGAGAGACTTAACCGCAAGGAACTTTACTTTGTCGACAATTTTTTTCATAAAATCAGCAGCTTATCTTGGTGCGAGCTTAATACGTCCGGATAGTAGCGGTTACCGGCACATCAGTACAGGAGATATCTAATTTCTGAGCGTCTATATTTTTAATGTATCAATAATATTCGGTAAAATGCGTTTGATTATGTGACCTTTTGTACAGCAGTGAACTGCTGCGCACGGTAGCTTTTAGACTTCATTACTGAACTGAGCTTAGTAACGCTGGTGTAGATGTCTTGGAAGCTCAGAAAAAGTGGAGAAAATCCGAGCCGCAGCACATCGGGCCTCCTAAAGTCGGCAATCACATTCTGGGCTATCAAGTTCTGACAGATGCTGTAAGCATCGGGATGTGCGTAGGCAAGCTGGCTGCCTCGTTCATTGAGACTTTCAGGTGAGATTAACTGAAGCTCTTCGAGCTCTGGTGATGCCTGCTTTAACTCATTGAAAAAGTTCATCAGGGCGATTGCCTTGTCTCTTATTTGACCGATGCTGACATGGTCAAATATATCTAAAGCAGAATTAAGTACGCTCATCGATATAACCGCAGGCGTGCCACTTAGAAATTGCGCCATACCCTGACTAGGCGAATATTTTTTTGAAAAATCAAAAGGGGCCATATGCCCCATCCAGCCTTGCAAGGGCTGCTGGAAAGAGTTCTGGTGGCGATCTGCGGCATAGATAAAAGCAGGTGCTCCAGGGCCTCCATTGAGATACTTGTAGCCACAGCCAACAGCGAAATCTACCTGCCATTCATCAAGAGCCAGTGGCAGAACACCAACGCTATGCGCAAGGTCCCAAATTACGACGATGCCTTTGGCATGTGCAGCTCGCGTGATTCTTTCAATATCATGGGTTTTGCCACTTCTGAAATTGACATGAGTAAGTAACAGAACTGCAACTTGTTCTGTTAGCTGATTTTCGATGTCGGTGTCTGAAATGGTGAGAAGCTGGCAATGCTCGACACCTAAAATTCGCTGCAAGCCTTCAACAACGTAAAGATCGGTGGGGAAATTGTCTTCTTGAGATAAGATAAGCCTTCGCTTAGGGTTCAGCTGTAACCCACAGTGAAGAATTTTAAATAAATTAATTGAAATAGAGTCACAGCAAATAAGCTGGCCTGGTTTGGCGCCCACTAGCTTTGCAATTTTTTCACCAGTATTAATTGGTAAATCAATCCACGAGTGTTTATTCCAGCTAGCGATAAGGTCGTTGCCCCACTGCTGCTGAACAACCTCGAGAGCGGCTTGCTTCGCTGAAATTGATACTGGGCCCAGCGAGTTACCATCGAGGTATATTTTTCCTGCGGGAATTTCAAATTGATTTTTAAGGTGAGCAATTTCATCAGCATTATCTTGAGCGATGGCATCGATAAGAGTTGGTTTCAAAATGGTTTCTCTAGGCTATTTTGTGGGAGTAGAAAGACGTCTGTGCCCGGCTGAAGCCAATCTAAGTGATCGGCTTCTTGTATGTCCAGCAGGTCGGCATTTTGTAAATTTGACTGAGATATATTGACAATAGAATCAGCGGTGTCATGCAATAACACAGTCTTCTTGTTCAAATTCAGATTAGCAGGGTTTGCAGTTTGATAAAGCTCCTTTGCTTGCGCGAAGATGGATCGCATGAACAGCGCTGTGGCGGTTTCGCCGTCGTTAGTGCTGCCAGCATATTTGACAATGCCGGTAATCGCTACTAAACCAGCGATGCTGTTAACTTTAAAAAAATTTCTACCTGCAAGTAAGGCTAAATGTCCGCCAGCATAACGGCCGACAATCACAGCATCTTCAGTATCGGCAGTAAATGAGCTTAAATTGCTTAGCCATTGAATCCCAGCCTTTACAACGTTATAGCTGGCTGGCCATTCCCCATTTGAGTCGCCAGTGCGTCGATATTCCAAAGACCAGACCGGATAGCCTTTCTGCGCTAAGGCGTTTGCTAGAGGGTAGGTATGTTCCATGTCGAATTCATTTAGACAACCGCCACCATGAATAAATACTATTAGTTTTTCTTTTTTATCCGCAGAAGACGGCAGCCATAAACGTACAAATTGAAACGGCTCCTCGCTATAGTGCAATAGCTGGTCGGCAGCGCGATACTCAAGTGCCGTCACGCTAGAATAACTAGCACCGCTATCGGTGGATGGAAAGCTGATTTGAGAATTGGTGTTTTCTGCGAGCGCAAATACTGAACACAGCGATATGAGTGAATGTCTGGTTAAATGCGGCACGTTATTTTTCACGGAATTTCGATTTCAGGCAGGGAAGTCTGATTCGAACAACTTTTTCCACTGCGGCGGCATACGTGTTACGCGGCCGCTGGTATCGGTCCATACGTGACGAGTGAATCCGCTTACCAACACTTTGTGGCTTTCATTATTCATTACCTCGTAGGCAAAAGTGACTCGCCTACTTCTGTTCTCTTCTAGCCAGGTTCTAACAGTGACAAGTTGTCCGTAACGCAGACTACTGAGATAGCGAATACCGGTTTCTGTGACAGGCAGTTGAAAGCCGCTGGCTTCAATATGTGCATAATCACTGCCGATATCGCGCATGTATTGGCTTCGGCCTTCTTCAAAATAAACGAGGTAGTTGGCATGGTGCACGACCCCCATAGCATCGGTTTCGGCGTATCGCACATGGAAGCTTGTTTCGATGATTCGTTTATTTTCGCTAGAGGTCATGATCCAAGTCTCAAATCGTAGTTGCAAGTTCATTCATTATAACCCCAGAATTACTTGCCGAGGTCGGGAGAATTTTGCTCAAGAAGATGTTACAAGTCTAAGCTTGAGCATATACTGATCGCAAGCATCGGTTTTCTATCGATCTGCGAGTCAAAATTTGCGAATACAATGAGTTAGGACTGCTATGTTGAATTTCCCACAGCCACCAAAAAGCTATGAATCAGTCTTTTTGGAAGAAACTGATAAAGCGTTGCCTGAGAAAATAGACCCTCGAACGCGCTATGCTTTTTTCAGTACCATCGCCAAGGGCGGTAAATCACTGATTAAATCCTGCAAGGATTTGCACCTTTCTCGCTTTGTTTGCTACAAAACCCTTAAACCGGAATTTGCTAATGACAAGATCGAGCGGCTGCGCTTAATTCGGGAAGCACGTGTATCGGCAATGCTCCAGCACCCTAACACCGTTCCTACCTATGAATTAGGCAGAGATGGTCGCGGTTTTCCGTACTTCACAATGAAACTAGTGCACGGATACACCTTGCGTGAAATCTTGGATTTCCGTGACCGCTATGACTTAACTCAGCTTATGGACTTGATATTGCAAGTTGGTTACGCATTGGAATACGCCCATACTCATGGAGTGGCTCATCGCGATGTAAAACCTGAAAATATATTGGCGGGACCTTACGGTGAAGTTTTGCTGCTCGACTGGGGGTTAGCTAAGGTATGGCACCCTGATGGCACTGCGGTGGATGAAGAAGAGCCTGAGCCCAGTGTGATTGAAAATCTTAGTCTGACCGGTCAAGGCAAGGCGCAAGGCACGGCTCATTACATGTCTCCGGAGCAGATAAACCTCGACCCGGCAATTGATTTTAGAACCGATATTTTTAGTTTCGGCGCGGTTCTTTATGAAATATTGTGCGGGCAGCCACCAGCGGTTGGTGAAAAAATGCACGAGGTGATCTCAAGTGTCTTAAACGATACGCCTGAAATGCCTTCGGCCAGATGTAGCCAACGGGTGCCAGCAGTATTAGAGTCCGTTGTTATGAAATGTTTACAAAAAGATCCTAGCGCTAGATTCCAGTCGATGGATGAGTTGCTAATAATGCTGCAGCAAGACTGGCGTTTAGATTTAGTGGCAGGAAGGGTGTGAATAATCGGGAAGCCTCGGTTTTTGGATGCGCTCCACACAGGCCAGCCGGGAAAGAAAGTTCATTTTGTCAGGGTTATGCTGTGATGCCGTGATAAGTAATAATACTTAAAAAGACTAATCGGAGACGAACTTTGAAAATTATAACGTTGTTTTTCTGCGTGGCATTAACCGGGTGTGGCCCGAGCCCTGAGCAAGCCATGAAACCTTCACCTGCTATCGATCCGGTGGATATTATTTTTGTAGGTCAAAATATTATCACCATGGATCAATCTAATGTAACAGGGGTTGCAGTCAAAGGTGATCGAATTAGTTTCGTCGGGTCAGCGCAGGATGCTATGGCATTTAAAGGCGTGGACACTCGAGTTATTGAGCTGGGCGAGCAAGCTTTATTGCCCGGCTTTATCGATGCTCATGGGCACTTTTCCGCGTTTGCTAGCAGGCTCGATGCACTGGACTTATCTTCCCCGCCGGTGGGTAATATAAAGTCTATTGATGACATCGTAAGTGAAATAAGAAGCTGGATTGAGGTTCGGCAAATTCCCGCTGGAGAGATAATTCATGGAGTGGGCTATGACGATTCACTGCTAACGGAGTTACGTCACCCAACCAGAGAGGACCTAGATCGCGCTTCGACGCAACATCCTATTGTTATTAGACATGTATCTGGCCACTTACTTGCGGCGAACTCATTAGCGTTGTCCAATGCCAATGTGTCCGCGCTAACTGCGAATCCGGAAGGCGGAGTGATCCGGCGTCTCGATGGCAGTGGCGATCCGGATGGTGTAATGGAGGAAACTGCAATGAGGCTTTTTCCTAGTCAAAGCTCTGATTTAAACGACGAGCAGCGCAGGTTACTCAGGCGTCAGGCGCTAAAAGTTTACGCCAGCTACGGAATCACAACGATTCAAGACAGTAACATCGGCCAAGACTATCTCAATCAGTTAGTAGAAGAGGCTAAGGTCGATCCTTTCCCCCAAGACATTGTTGCCTACCTATGGGCCAATGTAATGAGTGACGACCAACTCGCTGCTGTTACTCCGACTGAGTATGAGGGAGGCATACGATTAGGGGGCGTGAAATTCACCTTAGACGGATCTCCTCAGGGCCGCACAGCATGGCTAACTGAGCCTTATACTCAGGGGCCACCTAGCGCGCTGCCCGACTACGTTGCATATCCTAGCTATGCCCCCGAGCTGTATATCCAGAGAATGCCCGATTTAATCGCGCGTGGTGTGCCCGTGTTGGCCCATGCAAACGGTGATGCAGCCATCGATTTAATGTTGGACGGAATAGAAGGCGGGCTTAATCTTGGCGAGGACGTTGATCACCGCTCGGTGGTAATCCATTCTCAGCTGATGCGCCCAGATCACTTGCCTAGGTTCAAAGAGTTGGGCGTCATAGCGTCCTACTATTCAGTACATCCATTCTTTTGGGGTGACTGGCATCGATTAAGTTTTGGCGAAGAGCGGGCTTCGTTTATTAGCCCAGTTGCTGCAACGGCGGCGTTAGATATTCCTTTAACAATTCACAATGATACGCCTGTCGTTCCGCCAGATATGATGCGCTTGGTATCGATTACCGTTAACAGGTTAACCAGAAGTGGCTATGTTTTAGGCCCCGATCAGCGAGCATCGGTTGAACAAGCGTTAAAAGCAATCACTCTTGGGGCCGCGTATCAGTATTTCGAAGAGGCAGAGAAAGGGTCGATCACATTGGGTAAACGGGCAGACTTTGTTCTTTTAGAAAGCAATCCATTGAGTTCAGAACCTGAGCAGCTTCACGACATTGCAATAGTAGAGACTTTTGCTCGTGGCAAAAGCATTTATCAGCGCTAGCAATTTGCAAACAACTGTTTGTGCTTTAACCACCTTAGGGTCTGCAGGAGAGAAAAATGAAAGTAGCATTTATCGGCTTAGGCGTAATGGGTTACCCCATGGCTGGTCATGTCGCAAAAGCTGGATTTGATGTTTGTGTGTATAACCGCACTCAATCAAAAGCTGAAAAATGGGTGCAAGAGTTTGGCGGCAGTTTTAAGGTCACACCAGCGCACGCCGCCAGCGGCTGTGATGTCGTGCTTAGCTGTGTTGGAAACGATGAAGATGTAAAGCAAGTTATTTACGGTGATGACGGCGCGCTGTCTGGGATGGCAGCGGGGTCATTATTAATAGACCATACTACTGCCTCTGCTAGTCTAGCGCGGGAGCTGGACTGTACTCTTGGGGCAAAAAAGATTGGCTTTCTTGATGGCCCCGTATCCGGTGGCCAGGCTGGTGCTGAAAACGGCGCGCTTACCGTCATGCTGGGCGGTGATCAAAAAAACTACGACAAAGCTCTTCCTATTATTAATTGTTATTCCCGCTTTAGTAAATTGCTCGGGCCTGCAGGTAACGGTCAATTGGCCAAAATGGTAAATCAGATTTGTATCGCAGGCATAGTGCAGGGCTTGGCGGAAGGCTTGAATTTTGCGAAGCACGCCGGGCTCGATGGTGAAGCACTAATAGAAACTATTTCCAAAGGGGCTGCGGGTTCTTGGCAAATGGAAAATCGATATAAGACTATGCTCGCTGATCAGTATGATTTTGGCTTTGCTGTGGACTGGATGCGTAAAGACCTTGGTATAGCGCTGGCGGAAGCGAAAGAGAACGGAGCACAGCTTCCAATTACTGAAATTGTTGATTCCTATTACAGTGAGATTCAGTCTCAAGGCGGGGGGCGCTGGGACACCTCGAGCTTGCTTACTCGCTTCACCAGGGACTCAGAATAGGCCGCTGCGCTATTTTACCGCTAAACCGTAGATTCCGGCGAAGGCGCTTTATGCAGCTGTTCCCTTCATAGCAGCATTTAGTCGACTATCTATTGATTATTACCCAGCAAAGCTCTAAGTTACCCCCCTCTGCTGGAAAACACGTAGGACAGATCAATGAACTTAAACAAACTCTTTATATTTTCGATACTTACCGCTCTTAGCGGCGCAGTAGCAGCTCAGTCAGACGCTGGCTACGAAGTGCCTAAAACAGAATATGGACAGCCAGATTTGCAAGGAGTTTGGAACTTTAGTTCGAATACTCCAATGCAGCGTCCTAAGAAATATGGCAATCAAGAATTTCTTACTCGTGAGCAGGTCGAAGAAGCAATCGCAGCGCAGCAAGCGAGAGCCGATGCAGCCGATGCGCTAGCGGCCAAGAGAGTGATTAACCCAGACGCTCCAGACGCCACTGATAACCCCGGTGGCTACAATGACTTTTGGCTAGAAGTCAGAGGCCTTGGTGATACAGTTAGATCGTCACACATTGTCTACCCTCTCGACGGGCGAGTTCCGGCTGCTGTTGAAGGTGCACCACGTCAATATGGTGGCCTTGGCCCTGATATCCCAAGCACACGACCAGTGCGCTATGTTGTTGGCGGTATCGCTAAAGGAGGCCCTGAAGATCGTGGCCTTTCAGAGCGTTGCATTGTTGGCTTTAATTCCGGCCCTCCCTTCTTGCCGAGCTTGTACAACAACAATTTGCAAATCGTTCAGAACAAAAACACGGCTGTCATCATGACAGAAATGATTCATGATGCCCGTATTGTTCAGTTGGGTGATAAGCCTGAGCTTGATGAAAACATTACGCTGTGGTCAGGTGATTCTCGTGGCTATTATGAGGGTGACACCTTGGTTGTTGTGACTAAGAACTTTAACGGTCTTCGGCAAACATTTAACAGCACCGGCTCTAACGAAGACTTGGTTCTGACTGAAAAGTTTACAAGGACTGCGTTCGACAATGTTGATTATGAATTCACCATTGATGATCCTTCTACGTTTACAGACAAAATTACGGCAATTGTTCCAATGACTAAATTAGCAGGTCAGATTTACGAATATGCCTGCCATGAAGGTAATTATGGAATGGTAAATATTCTTCGCGGTGAACGTATGGAAGAGCAAAGAGCCGCCGAAGGTGGTTCTCGCTAGCCTGTATATCTTACTAACATCTCTTTAAAAACAGGTAATTGAATTAAGGGTTATCAATGAAAAATAAATTTACAAAAACACTTACAACATCGCTTCTAATTATGGCGACAGGTTTTGTGTCCTTACAAGCAGCAGCGCAAAGTGGCGAGATAGCCCGTACTCCATCAGGTAAGCCTGATTTAAGCGGTATTTGGCAGGCTATGACCACAGCGCATTACAATGTTGAGCCACATGCGGCTTCATATGGCCCTCATCCGCGTCAAATGGGCGCTGCTTCTGCCTTGCCCGCAAGTATTGGCATAATTGAGGGTGGAAGTATTCCTTATAACGAACAAGGTCGTCGGCAAAGAGATTTGAATAAAGCTGATGCTCATAATCTTGATCCTTTGACAAAGTGCTACATGCCAGGTGTACCTCGGGCTAACTATTTACCGTTTCCCTTTCAGATTGTTCAATCAACCGATGTGGTTTTGGTGGCTTACGAGTATGCCGAATCAAATCGGATTGTTTATGTTGATCAACCTGAACTTGAATCACAAGTAGACGCATGGATGGGGCACTCAAATGCTCATTGGGAAGGCGATACTTTGGTTGTTAGCGTAAGCGGCCAAATGGAAAATACTTGGTTTGACCGCGCTGGTAATCACCATAGCTATCAAATGGTTGTAGAGGAGCGTTGGACGCCAATGGGCGCTAATCATATCCAGTATGAAGCGACGATGACTGATCCCAATACCTTTACTGCGCCTTGGACAGTAAGTTTTCCTATCTATCGCCACTTGGATGAGAGCATGCAGATACTTGAATTTAAGTGTGCCGAGTTCTCTGAAGAGTTTCTTTACGGTGAGTTTAGAAAGGAAGGCACGCCAATAGGCAATCCAGAGTAAAATAGCGTTATCGTATCTAAGGCCCGTCTCGTAAGAGTCGGGCCTTTTTTTTGCGCGCTGAAAAGGGGGCTTATGTACGCGGCTGGACATGCAGCGATATTCCCTGCATCTTATTGATCTGTGAATAGTCTATTAATTGTAAATAGACTAAAGCTATAGACTCGCAACCCCAGCTTAGTTGCGGCCTTTAAAACTCCTAATACGAGGCCTAATTACTCAATGATTAATAGAAAAAGAATTGTGCTAACTGTTTTGATGTCATGCCTGGCGTCATCTTTTGCATTGTCTCAAGTTGCCCGAGACATTCCTTTTTACTCCGATTTGGTAAGCTTTGATCCAACAATACCGCGCCCAGAAGAGATTATTGGTCACCCGCTGGGGCACCGTATTGCCCGCAATGATCTATTGGTTCGCTATATGGAAATGCTGGCAGAAATTTCACCGCGGGTGAGTTCTGAAGTTATTGCTTATACCCATGAGCGCCGTCCCATTATCGGGCTGACCATTACGTCTCCGGAAAATCACAGCAGGATCGATGAAATACGCGCTGCCCATGTCGCGCTAAGCGACCCCAATAGTTCTCAACAATTGCAAGATGATATGCCTGTGGTCACATGGCTTAACTATGGGGTTCACGGAGCAGAGGTTAGTTCAACGGATTCATCTATGGCAGTGGCCTATCACTTGGCTGCCGCTCAAGGCGATGAGATAGAAGCTACTTTAGAGAAAAGCGTCATTATTTTAGTTGCTGTGTTTAACCCAGACGGCAATAGTCGGATGTCAGCTTGGAACCATATGCATGGAGCCAATGTCCCAGTAACGGATCCTAATCATTTGCTGCACAATACATTTTGGCCTGGCGGACGAACAAATCATTACTGGTTCGATCTAAACCGACAGTGGCTCATTCTGCAGCACCCGGAGCCGCAGGGATGGGTAGCAAAGTTTCATGAGTGGAAACCTAATATCACTGTGGATTACCATGAGATGGGCGCTAATAGCACTTACTATTTTCACCCGGGGGCGCCAGATAGAACATTTCCTCTTATTCCCAAAGAATCGATGGAGTTGTTAGATCGAGTTTCTGATCGTCCGCGTTCATGGTTAGACTCCGAACAGCGTCTTTATTTTAACGAAGAAGGTTATGACAACTATTATATCGGCAAGGGTTCTACCTATCCGCATATGCACGCCAGTATGGGAATGTTGTTCGAGCAGGCGAGCTCCGAAGGCCTGTTAGAAACTATTCATGGGGTGCTGTCTTTTCGAGACAATATCCGAACCCAATATCGCACCTCTTTGGAAATGATAAGAGCAGGTGTTGAAATGCGGCAAGAGTTACTGGCTTACCAGCGCCGTTTTTATCAAGATGGTTTGGGCCTCGCTGAAGAAGATTCTACTAAAGGCTATGTGTTCTCAGTGCCTGATGATAAGGCTAGAGCCTATCACGCGCTTGATATTCTGAATCGACATCAAATACGCGTTAATAAGCTTAGTAATGATATAACGATTAATGGCTTGAGTTTCGCGGCTGATCATTCTTACATAGTTGAGACAAATCAGACCCAATATCGCATGGTAAAAGCCCTGTTCGAGAAAATAACAACATTTGAGAACGACACTTTCTATGATGTGTCGGCATGGACTCTGCCGCTGGCATTTGATTTTGATTTTGCGGTTCTTTCAAACCGTGAGATTCGTGGCACTCTTGGCGAGCAGGTTTTTGCTGAGTTTCCTGTCGAAGCCGTGCCTGATCAAGCTGATTACGCGTATCTTTTTTCTTGGTCTGACTATTATGCACCGAGGGCATTGTATAAATTACTCGATGCAGGATTGCGGCCTAAATTTGCGAACAAGCCATTGGCGCTGGTAAGTAGCGAGGGTGAAATATCACTACCGCGAGGCAGTATTTTAGTTCCGCTGGGCTGGCAAGGAGGAGACTTAAGCGACGATCGGGTGCATGAGCTAATGAGTTCGATCGCCAGCGAAGACGGTATTAAGGTCCACGCGATAGGTGCCGGCCACACATCTCAAACGGGAATGGATTTAGGTAGCAACAGCTTTTCAGCGATAGAAAAGCCAAAAGTTTTGGTGCTAGTGGGGGAGGGCACAACTGCCTATGATGCCGGAGAGGTTTGGCATCAGCTAGATAAACGCATGAACATGCCGGTGCATTTGTTCGATAAGCGGCGCCTCTCTTCATTAGATTTAGGCGACTATACGCACTTGGTGATAGTGGGTGGTAATCACGGCGATTTAAATACCCGTAAAGCCCAGATAGACAGCTGGGTTCGACAAGGTGGTACTTTGGTTGCGATGCGACAGGGTGCTCAGTGGGCTTACGATAACGTGCTTTACCCACAGTCTAAAACTGATGCTGTCGGTGATAACGAAGAACAGCGTTTTGATTATGACAATAAGGCAGATATCGAAGCTAAGGCTATTATCGGTGGCGCGATCATGGCTGGAGATTTAGATATAACCCATCCAATAGGTTATGGGATTTCGAATCGCCAGATAGCGAGTCATCGCAATACCTTGATTGCCTTTGATCCTCCTGAAAACCCGTGGGCAACTGTTATTAAAATTCCAGATCAGCCTTTACTCTCAGGATATGCATCAGATGAGAATCAGGCCAAGTTAGCAGGCAAAGCGATGGCGATTGCGGAGCGGCACGGTCAGGGTAGTGTGATTTTATTTTCCGATAACCCGAATTTTAGAGCTTATTTTTTTGGCACTAACAAATTGTTTATGAATAGTTTGTTTTTCTCGAAAGGGTTTAGACAGCCGCGTTAGTGGTGAAGCTAAAGATAAAGCTAGCGCCAATTTTATCAATGAAAGCTGGCGATATCGCTTAGGTCCTTGCGTTGGATAGCGGGGACCCTAGCATTTTCTTTTGGATAACCAACCACTAAAATCATAAGGGGTTTTTCCCCCTGTGGGCGCCCTAGGATCTGATTGAGGAATTTCATCGGCGCTGGCGTATGGGTGAGAGTCGCAAGTCCAGCGCTATGCAGCGCTGTGATTAGCAAGCCTGTCGCAATCCCGACTGACTCTGTTACGTAATAGTTTTTCTGTTTTTTATTGTCGGCATCCACGCTGGATTTTTCAGCGAATATCACTAGCAGGTAAGGGGCATGCTCTAGAAAAGGCTTGTCAGCGTCTGTACCAAGCGGCGCTAAAGCATCGAGCCAATCTTGTGGTGCGCGGCTGGCATAAAATTTTTGCTCTTCTAATTCGGCACCTTCACGAATCTGCTTCTTGATAAGGGGGTTACTAATTACAGCGAAATGCCATGGCTGCCGGTTTGCGCCGCTAGGAGCTGTACCCGCCGCTAGCAGGCACTGCCGAATGACTTCTGCTGGCACTTCCTTTTTTGAAAAATCTCGCACTGATCTGCGAGAATTTACTAATTTATAGAACTCTGTTGCCCGCTCAATCATTTCATCGGACCTTAGGGGTTCGAAATTTAAATCAATTTTCGGTGTTTTAGGTTTCATTTATGGCTCTCTAAGCGACTGGCTGTCGAGGTTATTTATACCTAGCAAAACCAGTGCTGACAACTATTGAGCTATTGCCACACTGTTCGCATTCTCCAGGATGGCTTTGAAGGGTGACGGTTGATTAGCTGGCCTAGATGCCGCGTACAAAAACAGCTATTCTTATCTCGGTATTGGCCTCATTCGAGCACATTTCGGTTTTAACGAAGGCTAACTTTTAACTTCGAGCGAGGGCACTTTTATGAAATCCACCTTTTCTTCATTGCCATCATTATTCTTTGCAGTGATCTTTTGTCTCCTCAGCAATGTCAGCTGGTCGCAAGACGATTTTGAATTTTGGCCGAATGCGAGCTATGACCCATCGATTCCCAGTATTGAGGATGTGCTCGGCTACTCTCCGGGGGAGAGAATTACGTGGCACTTAGATGCGTTAAAATACTTCGAGGCACTAGCGCAGGCAGCTCCTGACAGAGTTATTCTTAATGAATATGCGCGCAGCTGGCAAGATCGCGAGTTAATTTATGCGGTTATCTCCTCACCAGAGAATTTGGCAAAAATTGACTCAGTCAAAATAGGAATGCAGCGTCTAAGCGACCCTCGTGAAACCGATGCTAGTGCCGCTGCCCAGATTATTTCAGATCAGCCCGCTGTCACTTGGCTTTCCTATGGGGTTCACGGCAATGAGATATCTTCAACCGATGCCTCTATGTTGACGGCTTATCATTTGCTGGCATCACGTTCAGATCCGCGGGTGGCAGATATTATGCAGAACACGGTGGTTATTATTGATCCCATGCAAAATCCTGATGGCCGTGACCGATTCATCCATCAATTTACAACGGCTGAGGGATTGGTCCCTGACTCAGACAGAAATTCTGCCGAACACGACGAGCCATGGCCTGGGGGGAGAACCAATCATTACTTGTTTGATATGAACCGTGATTGGTTTATTCAGACTCAGCCAGAAACCCAAGGCCGAACCAAATCGATGCTGGAATGGTATCCGGTGGCCTATGTGGATGCCCATGAAATGGGCTCGGATGGTACTTACTACTTCGCGCCAGAAGCAGTGCCCTATAATCCGCATTTAGCCGAAGATCAAACAGCCAGTTTGCAGCTTTTCGGCCGCAATAATGCACGCTGGTTTGATGAGTTTGGTATTGATTATTTTACCCGTGAAGTCTACGACGCTTTTTACCCTGGATATGGCGCCAGCTGGCCCTCTTATTTTGGTAGCGTTGCTATGACCTACGAGCAAGCTTCGACTCGAGGTCTAGTATTTCGGCAATACGATGGCAATGAGCTTCACTACCGTGAGACGGTGCGAAATCACTTCGTCACCTCTCTTGCCACTGCGGAGACTGTAGCTAACAATCGTGAAAAATTCCTTAACGACTTTTATAATTATCGAGTAAGCGCAATTGAAGAAGGGCAAGAAGAGGATGTCAGATCTTATATCCTGCCAGTACAAGAGGATCAAGCTGCAGTTAATAAGTTGGCCGGCTTGTTGTCACGTCAAGATGTTGAAGTTAATCGTGCGTTAACAAGGTTTAGTGCCTGCGGGGAGTCTTATGAAGCAGGAAGCTATGTCATAAGAACTGATCAGCCTGCTAAGCGTTTTATTCGCACGCTAATGGATTTAGATGTTCCGATGGAAGAGGACTTCCTCGCTGAGCAAGAACGCCGGCGGGAAGATAACCTGCCCGACGAGATTTATGACGTAACTGGATGGTCGTTGCCACTTATGTTTAATATTCAAAGCAACACTTGTAATCGTGTCCCTAATGGTGATTTTGAACTGGCTGGAACTGAACTGGTTCAAGCGGGCATGGTTGAAGGAGGGCAAGCCGGTGTTTCTTATATCGTACCTTGGGGGGAAGCTACGGCGGTTAGATTTTTGGCTCATGCGTTGCAGGCCGGTCTAGCAGTCAAGAGTAACGACAAAGCTTTTACTAACGTTGGCAACGAATACCCATCGGGTTCTCTTATTATTGACGTGGCGGATAATTCAGCGAGTCTTTTTTCAACAGTGACAGCCATTGCCGAAACAACCGGTGCTAGAGTCGTTGCTGTCAACGATAGCTGGGTGACTGATGGCCCGAGCTTTGGCAGTGCGAATGTCGTTAGGCATAATGAGATAAAGATTGCGATGGCTTGGGACGAACCAACCTCATCATACAGCGCTGGCAATACACGGTTTGTTATCGAGCGGCAATTCGATTATCCGGTTACACCAATTAGAGTAGATAGATTGCGAACAGCCAATTTAAATCGCTACCAAGTGTTGATACTGCCCGTAATGAATGGGGCTGGATATAAAACTGCGCTAGGTAAAACAGGCATTGAAAATATCAAAACTTGGGTTCGTCAGGGCGGGGTGCTTATTTCTCTTGGCAATGCGACTCGTTTTCTTGCCGACCCAGATGTTGACATGTTAGCGGTACGCCGCGAACGGGCTGTCGTTGAGCTTGAAGAGATCCCGGATACCGATGAGGATGAGGCAACAGTGGAGGGGCAATATCTTACTGAGCTTGAAGCCTATGATGATCAGGTGGTCGCTTTAGAGGCTAACCCTTATCACGTTTCAGGAGTCTTAGTGCGTGCCGATGTGCACCCCGAACACTGGTTGAGTGCTGGCGTGGCGCCCGAGCTTAATGTGTTGGTTAGGGGGGCTGATATTTACACCCCTATTCGAATAAACGACGGGGTCAATGTTGCTAGGTTTCAAGGGCCAGATGACCTGCTAGCAAGCGGTTATCTTTGGGAGGAAAATCGCAAACAGTTAGCTTACAAGCCTTTTGTGATTTCACAATCCAGCGGTGCTGGCGAGATTGTCGCCTTTACTCAAGACCCAACGGTGAGGGCCTACTTGGATGGTCTCAACGTTATCTTGATGAATGCGATTTTCAGAGCCTCAGCGCATGCTAGGCCAACGAGATAAATTTGCTAAAAGCGTTTATCACAAACCAAAATAATTGCCTAAAAAGAGTGAAACCCATGAAAAATTCTTTTGCAGTAAAAGCAGCACTCATAACTCTTGGGTGCTTGATAAACGGGCTGGGTTTGGCGCAAGGTGAGAATTTAGCAATTGATAGTGTTGCCACTGCTTCTATTCGAGCTTCTACTACCGACGAGGAATATTTGACGCAATGGGTGGACTCGCTTCCAGACCATCCAACCATACCAAGTCCTCGGGAGATTCTTGGTTATACGATCGGCACCCCTGGCGAATTAACGCAAGTTGAGGAGATATACACCTACTTCAGAGCATTGGCAGCGGCGTCGGATAGAGTTGAAATATTTCAATTGGGACAGAGCTTTGAAGAGCGCGACATGATTGTTGTGGCAATTGCCGAGCCTGAGCATCTAGAAAACATTGAAACGTATAAAAAGTATCTAAATGACCTTTCCGATCCACGATTAACCGATAGAGATGCCGCCGAAGAAATAATTGGAAATGCCTTGCCGATCTATTGGATGACAGCGGGATTACACTCTCCGGAATTAGGTCCGCCAGAAATGGTAATGGAATTGGCGTATCGACTTGCAGTTGAAACTAGCGAGCCCTTTACTACTATCCGAAACAACGTCATTACAATGATTACACCGGTGTTCGATGTTGATGGCCGCGCTCGGCAAGTGGATTGGTATAAGCGTAATATTAAAGGCCATACTGACTACAATGACATGCCTCCTAGGAGTGTTCCGTTCTGGGGGCGTTATACCTATCATGACAACAACCGTGATGGGATATCCATAACACAGCCTATTACTCGGAATTACATTAAAGGCGTGTATGAGTGGAAACCGACTGTAAGTCTTGATTTGCATGAGTCTGTGCCGCTGCTTTATGTTGCAGGTGGAACTGGGCCATACAACGAGGGTGTTAGTCCTATTACGATTAGTGAGTGGCAGCTTTTATCGAACTATGAGATCAGTCGCTTGACCGGATTGGGTTTAGAAGGTGTCTGGACCTGGGGGTTTTATACCGGTTGGTATCCAGGCTATATGCTATGGGCTACCAACAACCACAATGGTATGGGTCGTTTTTATGAAACCTTTGGCAACAACAGCGCTGATACTATGGAGAGAGATTTAGGTGGTTCAAGCTATGCTGGGAAGCCTGTAACAGAAAGGACCTGGTACCGTGCGTCGCCCCCGCCAGAGAAACTTAACTGGTCTATGCGCAATAATACCAATTATATGCAAACCGGAGTCATAGCATCGCTTGAAATGGTCGCTAATAATTCCTTCATGTTTCTATCAAACTATTACCAGAAAGGTGTGGATGCGCTAGCAAAAGGCATTGAAGAAGCGCCTTACGCTTACCTGATTCCTCAAGGCCAAACTGACCGGGACTCAACAAACTATATGATAGGTGCCTTAGAGCGTCATGCAATAGAGGTTCAGCGCGTTACCCGTGCCGGCAGCTATGATGATGTTGAGGTAAAGCAAGGCGATCTTTTGATTAAGTTGAATCAGCCCTACGGCCCTCTGGCAAAAACACTGATGGAGAATCAAGATTTTCCGTCTGATGTTGAAGTGCCTCCTTATGATGATGTCTCTTGGACGTTTGGTTTAATTTATGGAGTTGATGTTGTTGAGATAGAGGATATTGATGTTTTAGAGCATCGAGCGGAGTCCTATGACGATGGCGATCAGTTTTTGCCGCCGCAGTCACTGCCTAGCGGAGGCAATTTCTGGGCTATCGCTAATCATGGTCAGCGCGAACTGGGTCCAGCGCGGTTTGCGCTAAAAGATGTGCCAGTCTGGATAGTCGAAGAAAGCTTTGAGGGGAGAGGGACTGATTTTCCAGCAGGAAGCTTGGTAATTGACTTGGCGGACGCAGACAGAGATGAAATTGAAGCTGTGTTAGCACAGACTCGATTATCGGTAAAAAATATTCGGTCGCTGCCTGATGTTGCAATGCATGAAGCTGACTTGCCTAGGATAGGTGTTTACCAATCTTGGACTTCAACTCAGAACGCCGGCTGGGTTCGCTATTCACTTGATGAGGCGAATATTCCTTATACTTTATTTTCAAAAGATAGGGCTCGTCAGGGCGACTTTCTTGAAGAATTCGATGTCATTCTTGTTCCGCATATGCGCGCTGGCACGAGTCTTGGGCAAATCATTGGCGGTGTCGATCCAAAGTGGTCACCGCTGCCTTACACCAATACCGTCGACACGCCAAGTCATGGTCATATTCTGAGCTCTGAAGATATTACTGGCGGCATGGGTTTTGAGGGTATGGCTGCGTTCGATGGGTTTATACGCGGCGGTGGTACGTTGGTAACGTTTGGCTCTGCAGGTGTCTTGGCCGTCGACTCAGGAATCGTGAGAGGCATCATTAAGCGTGATGCAGGCTCGATGAATACGCCTGGCTCAATTATGACGGCTATGGTGACCGATTTAAGTTCGCCTCTAGTTTACGGTTATGGGGAGCTAAGTCATGTGATGCGCGGCAACGCGCCGATTTTCTCGGTTGCAGACTATGATAGAAAGTATTCACCATTGCAGTTTGGCACTAAGCCATTCGAAGATGAGCCTGAACAATCCGCGGCGAAGGATAAGGATAAAAAAGACCCTAGCCCTTTAGTTATATCCGGTGCAATCATCAAAGGTGAGAGTATTATAGATGGCGAGCCAGCGTTAATTAGCAAGCCGGTGGGCGACGGTCATGTGGTGATGTTCAATTGGAACCCCATGCACCGGCACGTCAATTTACATGACCATGGCTTTGTCTATAATGCGATTTTGAATTGGAATGATTTATAAAGTTTAATGGTGATGTTATAAAAAAGGGGAGGCAATACTACTGCCTCCCCTTTTACATTCTAGGTTTACATTCTGGGTTTACATTCTAAGAGTGTAATTAACTAAACAGCTTTTTGTAGGTCTGAACAAAGTAGGCCATTTCTTCTGGCTTTTGCATGCTCACTCTCGCCCACTTGGTAAAGGGAGCGAACGGTCGCCCAACCATTATACCTTCGCTCAGCATGGCTTTCTGAAAATCGGCGATTTCTATTCCGGTTTCGATGAAGCCAAAGTTGGCGTTGGATTTCACGTAATTGACGCCAAGCTCGTCGCACATCCCTTCAACCATTGCCAATGATTCTTTATTGCGTGCTCTTGAGTAGTCTTGGAATGACATGTCTTGGTAGCTGGCATAGGCGGCGTGCTGGCCCACTATGTTAAGGCTACCGGTTTTCTTATTGTTCATATCCTTTATGAGATCAGGATGTGCAAAGCCAAAACCAACTCTAAGTGCCGCCATGGCGTGAATTTTGGATGCTGTTCTAGCGACGATAATATTATTGTGACCTTCTCTAACTAGGCTCATCATGCTTTCAAAATCGGGATTTTCTACGAACTCATAGTACGCCTCATCAACAAAAACTAAGCGATCTTTTGATACCTCAAGAACGAAATCCCTCATAGCGTTCTTTTCGATAATAGAAGGAATTGGATTGTTAGGGTTGCAGAGATAAACCATTTTAGTGTCTGGGCGAATGGCGTTGTACATCGCGTTTAAGTCGATGTGCATTTTCTCATCCACCGGAACTCTAATTATTTCCGTACCCATATTTGCGGCATAGCGAGGCAGCGCTTCGAAAGTGGGGGAGGGCGCAACAATAGAGCCGCCGTCTAAACTAGCGATGAGTGCGCTCACATTCAATATTTCACCGGATCCGGTACCGACAGTGACATGGTCGGTGGGTACATTTTCAATGCCGGCTACTAAAGAAATTAGCTGTTGAGTAATGCCGCCATATTTATTGGCATCAGCCATCGCGTTGTTGATTGCCTGCAGTGCAACTCGGGATGGACCATAAGGGTTCTCGTTTGAACTGGCGCGAATTATATAATCAGGTCTTGAAACTTCAGCAAATGCTTGTTTGGTGAAATTGATTGGGGGAGAAAAAGGTGTGCCAGGGATGCCCTGTAGGCTTGCCGCGCCCAGCAGAGTAGCGCCGCCTAAAAGAAATTTCCGACGATTAACATTAGCAGACATAGTGATGCTCCAATCTTGGCAGAATTAAGAATCTATCCCCTCGGCTAATTACAAGAGTTTTAAGAGGGCGGACGAATAAAGGTTGTGCGCTAAGTTCCTAGCAATTTTTACGCCACAGTAAAGCCCAGCGCCTAATCTGCTAAAGCCGCTATGCCTGTTGGGTTATGGTTTTTTTGGCGAGGTCTAACTGAGGTGAAGGGGTTAAAAATTGCTCAGATCAGGGGCAAAGCCAGCGGTAAAACGCACACATTCTGTGCCTGATTCCGCTGGTTTACGCCTAGCTAAAACTACTAGCTATGCTTGTGCTTGAATCTCACTGGCAATGCGTTGTACATCGTCCAGTACACGAAGCAAATTTCCGCTCCAAAGCAATCCAATTTCTTCTTCGGTGTAACCTCTGCGTACTAACTCGGCGGTTACGTTAAAAGTTTCAGATGCATCGTTCCAGCCATCTATCCCGCCGCCGCCGTCGAAGTCTGAACTAATGCCAACGTGCTCCAAGCCAATAAGATCAACAATATAATCGACGTGGTCAGCGAAATCTGACACTGTCGCTTTAGGCGCTAACCTATTCACTTCGGCATTCGCGGTGCGAAACATAGCTTGCCGTGCCGTTGTATACGCGAGTGTTGCGACTGGGTTTAAAGCTGCCACTTGCTCCGAGGTAAGTGCTTGGAAATTGAGTTCTGCGGCTACCCGCTCCATTATTTCTGTGCGGCCTGTTTGCAAGAATACACGGCGCGCTTCGTTAATATAGCTTCCAAACGCAACTGTTTGCACAACGCCACCGTTGTCTTTAACGCGTAGCAGTAAGTCATCATTTAGGTTGCGGGTATGGTTTGTTAATGCACGTGCAGAGGAGTGGGATGCAACAACCGGCGCGCGACTGATATCTAGCATCTGTGAAATAGCATCAATGGATGGGTGAGAAATATCCACCATGATGCCGAGTCTGTTCATTTCAGCAACGGCTTCTCGGCCTATCTCGCTAAGACCGTTATGCAGGTATTCATTAGTTGCTTCGCCGGTTTGAGAATCTGCAAATTGACTGTGACCGTTGTGAGCGAGCGACATATAGCGACCGCCACGGCGATGGAAATCTGCAATATTGGTCATGTCCAAACCGACAGGGTAGGCATTCTCGATTCCTATCATGGCAACTTTTTTGCCAGCAGCGTCGATTCGCCGAACATCATCGGATGTGTAAGCGAGTTCGATCTGATCCGGGGCGATTTCATCGGCAAGCCGATGGATGGCCTCAAATTTATCGATAGCATTAGAATAGGCCGCTGCGTAGCCTTCATCGTCGAGGGCATTTTGGCCGGTATAGACGATGAACCAAGCGACATCCAGGCCGCCTTCGACCATTTTAGGTAGGTTCACTTGGGTATCTAAATCATCGGTGTAGTTATTGTCAGGCGTAAAATTACTGGTGTTGATGTCAGCATGGGTGTCCAGGGTAATCACTCGTTCATGGATCCCTCGAGCTCTTGCGATCAGTTCTGCTTCAGTCTCAACAGCTGGGGTAACAGCAGAGGTAGTTGACGGCTGGCCAGAGACTGCTTCTGTGGCCATGTCTGGCATAACGGCATCAGTCGCTGGCGCAGATTCTCCGCAGGCAGCGAGCAGTGTTAAAAGAAAAGACAGTGCTGTTAACTTGAATGGTGCTGAGCGATTTAGTGTAGTTAAAGTCATAGTAGTTACGGGCCTAGTAATTAAGGTAATAGCTAAAGGGGCTATAATGTCTCGATAGCCCTGTTAAAAGAGAGGCAACTGCGCTAAGGAGTGCTGTCGAAGTTGAAACTTATCACTTCGGCTTCCAAACTGACAATGAGTGACTTGAAAATTAGCACAAATAGCTAATACTGGCTTTCAAAAGACATTGCTAACACGTCTCAATTCAGTGGTGCAGTAGTCATTACGGTTCCAAGTCGACGTGGGTCAGCTGCGCCTTCCAGGCCATTTTCACCCAGTAAGATAACGTGTAATCCAGAAATCTCGCCCTGACTTTCCTGCACCTGATAGCCATATTCTGACAATGCGTCTGACAAGGCTGGTCCTGGCTCAACGCCAACTTCCACACGCACGGTTTGTCCGCGGGCGATGATGTTGGGGTAATTGATCGCTTCTTGCACTGACAATTGCCAGTCGACAATGCCTACTAAGGTCTTGGCGGTATAGGCGGGTATAGAATTGCCTCCGGGAGAGCCGGTGACCAAGAACAGGTCATTGTCAGCGTTGAGCACAATAGTTGGTGACATGGAAGAACGAGGTCGGGCACCGGGGCGCACCATATTGGCAGCTTCCGGCTCGCCGGGATGATACTCGCGTGCGAAATCTGTCATTTCGTTGTTGAGTACAAAACCTGCGGCCCAGCGTTTGGAGCCAAAGACTGACTCTACTGTCATGGTCGCTGAAACTGCATTGCCTTCACTGTCCACAATAGAAAAATGCGTAGTGCCGGCAGGTTCCTTGGTACTGTCTTCGGCGAATATCGCTGCACTAGCGTTGCCTAAGACGAGCATAGGGTCGCCATGGACAGGCACTGTACCTGGCGCTGGAGGGCTGTTGGCGCGTGATTTTAAATAAAGTGGATCAAGCAGCTCTGTCACTGGCACATCCACATGATCCGGATCGCCAAAATAATAGTCACGGTCAGCATAGGCAAGTCGCTGCGCATCCACAAAGGCTTTGACTCGCTGCTTAGTTGTAGGGTTCGGTGGCAATAGTTCATCGTACAGATTGGCTATCATAATCTGCATAGCGCCGGATGAGGGAGGGGTGGCGGCGCATATATTCAATTCACGCCAGCGACCACATACAGCAGGACGTTCTATTACCTTATAATTGGCCATGTCTTCCATGGTGAGAGTGCCGCCGTCTTCTCCTGCTTGCACGGCAGCGACAATGGATTCTGCAATCTCTCCAGTATAGAAAGCCTCAGGACCTTTTGTGGCGACGCGTCGAAGTGTCGCTGCGTAAGCAGGGTTTCGAATCAGTGCGCCGGCTTGAAGTGGCTTGCCATCAGGGAAAAAATATTCCGCTGCACCTGCGTTCTCGTTAAGACGGGTACGGCTTGCCATAGCTGGGAGGTAATTCGCCATTTTGGTTGATACCTCAAAGCCCTGTTCGGCTAGTTGAATGGCCGGTTCGAATAAGTCAGCCCAAGGCAATTTGCCATAAGTGTCGTGCGTGCTTTTATACAGAGCAATAGTGCTGGGTACGCCCACCGCATTGCCACTTTGGTTGGCATCGAAATAACCCATGGAAGTGCCATTATTCATAAACATGTCGGCACGAGCCCCGCTGGGCGCTGCCTCGCGGCCGTCAAAAAAACGCACTTCTCGGTCAGAACGTTCGAACACCAACATGAAGCCTCCGCCGCCAAGTCCTGAGCTTTCCGGCTCAAGCAAACCAAGCACGGCATGCGCCGCGATGGCAGCATCGACTGCGTGCCCTCCAAGTGATAGCATCTGAGCTGCTGCCTCGGTGGCGAGAGGGTTAGCCACAGCGGCCATAAAGCCGTGTGACCACAAGTCTTCCTGTGTTGATTCGCTGTCAATTGATCTCGTCTGTGAATTGGCAGAGACGGAAATTACTAGCAATACTAAGGCTATAGGTTTTAAAAAAGAGACTCTCATATTATTTCTCATCACATTTGGCTATTTTCATCATGTTCATAACATTATTTAAATCCTCGCCCAATACGCGAGTGATATAGTGGCATAAGTCTATCACAACTATTAATCGGAACTTATGCCAGCATCGTCTGCAGGCCAGTGTTAGTACGAATATCACATTGGGCAAGTAGGTTTGTAATGAAGGTTCTGGTTACCTTCCACGCTTACAATAAACCAATACAAAATTGAGCAATAGCGAAGCCGAAATTAGCAAGAGAACTTAGCAAATAACTACGCAGGCAATCCAAATAATGATGCGGATGGTGATGCCTCAACCGTTGATTTTAGAGAATAAGCTACGTTGGTGACAGGAGAAATTGCCCTTGTGCCGACCCTGTTACTCCAGCAGGAAGACTGTTTCGTGAAGGTATTCCAATCACTTATTTTCTTTATTCTGGATTCTCTCAAAGTCAGCAGGGCTTTTTATTTTATCCATCTACGATGGCAAAGAGTGTTAAGGCGGATGAATCTCTCGATGAACTTGATGAAAACCCAGTGCAAGCAGACTTTGCTCATACTGTGGAATTAAGTCAGAACGAAGTAAGAGATAGTTTTTACAAAGGTGAAAAGGGTTAACGCCTAGCAGCTTAGTGGCGCGCTCCAAACGTCAAGAAATAAGCTTGGCGGCTTGCTAAACAAATGCTGTTTTTTTAGAACAACTAATATTTTATTAATTATGAAGGCTAATTATGAAGCCAACCACAATGAAAAAAATCACAATGAAACAAACCAATTTGAATCTCGTTGAGTTAGTGAAACTGCCAGTTGTCTTTTTTCTCTGCGCTTTTTTAGCCGCTTGCGGCGACTCAGGCAGAGCAGCTGAAACTGCCCCTGCCGAACCGTTAAGCGGAGCACCTGCGGCAGAATCCGAAGCGGCCCTGGTTTCAACCTCGTTTTCTACAGGTGGGCGTACTCCACTAAGAGCTAAAAACGGGATTGTCACCAGCGCCTCAATGCAGGCATCCGCTGTCGGTGTTCAGACCTTAAAGCAGGGTGGCAACGCCGTGGATGCTGCGGTTGCGACGGCATTTGCTTTAGCAGTTACTTGGCCAAGTGCGGGTAATATTGGCGGAGGCGGATTCATGGTCTACGCTGGTGACGATGGTGATGCGACAACTTTCGATTTTCGAGAAAAAGCGCCACTGGCAGCAACGCAAGAAATGTATCTCGGGCTTGATGGCAGTGTTGCTGATAATTCAAACCATTTTGGCGCTCTAGCGGTGGGTGTGCCCGGTACGGTTGCGGGCCTTTGGGAGGCCCATCAAAAGCTAGGCAGCCTGCCTTGGGAAGATCTCGTTGCGCCTGCGGTCAAATTGGCCCAGGAAGGAATTCCTATTACCTATTCTCTTTACTCTGGGTTTTCTCGCAGCAAGCAGCGTTTTTCAGCCTACCCATCTACGATGGCAAAGTTTTTTAAAGCGGATGGATCTCTCTATGAACTTGGTGACAATTGGGTCCAAGCAGATCTTGCTCATACGCTAGAATTAATTCAGAACGAAGGGCGTGATGGTTTTTATAAAGGTGAAAATGCACAGCGTCTCGCAGGTTTTATGTCGGCAAACGGTGGGATTATCACCGAAGAAGATTTAGCTCTTTATGAGCCCGTCGAGCGGGAGCCAGTCCGCGGTACTTATCGCGGCCATGAAATTATCAGTATGCCTCCACCGAGTTCTGGCGGGGTAGTGCTGATTGAAATGCTGAATATTTTGGAAGGTTATGATTTGGAAGCGTTAGGACATAATTCAGCGGACTATCTTCACGTGTTGACGGAAACTATGCGCCGCGCTTATGCAGATCGGGCCGAGCATCTTGGCGACCCAGACTTCAATGAGGGCATGCCATTAGATCATTTAATGGATAAAGACTATGCCGCTACCTTGCGTGCATCTATAGATATGGACAAGAAATCTGAAAGTAGTCCAGAGAAATTCGCACAAGTTTATGAGAGCGACGAAACTACTCATTTCTCTGTCGTGGACAAAGATGGCAACATGGTCAGCATGACCTACACCCTAGAATTTGGTTATGGGTCAGGCATTGTCGTGGAAGGCGGCGGTTACCTACTTAATAATGAAATGGGCGACTTCAATGCAGTGCCAGGTGTAACCAATGCACAAGGCTTAATAGGGACGGCGCCAAATTTGATCGAGCCTCAAAAACGTATGCTGTCTAGCATGACACCAAGCATCGTTGTTAAAGATGCAAAGCCGCTTTTTACTGCCGGCAGCCCCGGTGGTAAGACAATCATTAATACCACTATGCAGACAATATTAAATGTTATTGATCATGGAATGAATATCGCGCAGGCGGTTGAAGCAGGAAGAATTCATCATCAATGGTTGCCAGATCTTACAAGTATGGAAAGTGGAGTTCTGTCGTCAGACACTATTCGTCTTTATGAGGCTAAAGGCCATCGCATAAGAACTCGTGGTACTCAGGGCGCGGCGATGTCTGTCTATAATGATCGTGAGAATGGGTTCTTCATGGGCGCAGCTGATTCTAGGCGTGGTGATGGTGGCTCTGCAGGTTATTAGTCTCTATTAATCTGGATTACAAACGAGGGCTGTGGTCGTTGCTGTCCTAAAGATCGATTCGCTATTTGTCTTGGGCGGCCGAACTTTGAGGGAGCAAGGACAACTCTCAGTCGAATTAGGCGCCAAGACATGAATTCGTTGTCTACGCCTGCGAACCGGCGTAAGTACGCCTCTGTAGGCTCGTCGCCCGATTCCTACGGGCAACGGTCACAGGCATAAAAACTGAATCCATTTCTGCAAGATCTGTGGGCCAATCTGTGGGTCTGTAGTGTGAAAATCGGCCCTCTTTTTTAAATCTAAAATTCACTGTTTACGTGTCTATTCACCGGGATGGTATTGCGCTTCCAAGTTAGCTTGGATGTCCTCTGGATAAAATAAGACGTCTCTGAACTCACCGCTGGCATACATTTCGGCTTGGTCATCAAAGTGGGGTAAGTTAGGGTCACTTTGAAGGCCTCCAACTGTAATTGCTCTAGCCTTAAGCCTTTCTCCAAACTCAACGGCAGCGACGAAGCTGTTACCGCTGGTGCCGTACATCTTCTTAGTCCCTGAATAACGACGACTGCCAAACGAGGCTAAAGAACCCCATCTGCTTGATGCGAAGGCAACAGGAAGGCTTGGGGCATCATCATCGAAATTCTGAACTATGTCGCCATTCAATCGTTGATATCGGTTTATCTCACCCCAGGCAACTTGCCAGCTACCGAAATCCGATTCTAGGGTTTGAGCGGCAACACGAAGAGCATTAAGCTTTTGATCAGCCGTCGTATTGTTAGCCATAAACTCATAAATATTGATATTGGCCGCAACAGCTTGATCTCTTACATCATCCATTAACTGCTGTGCCCAGAAAATGGCTAAAGAAGTCTCCGTAGAATCAATCGAATATCGATAATCCCAACCCCGCAGTAAATCAATGTATTCTAATGCTGCAAGGGCGCTCGCACTGGCGCTCTCTGTCATGTCATCCATGGCAGTTGTCATTGTTAGCGCAGGTATTAGCTCTTCGAATGCTGTAAGCAATGGGTCATAGGCCGCTTCTATAAGTGAATCAATGGTAAAGTCTGTTTTTCCATTGAGCACCCTTACCGCATGAATTCCTCTTGGGTTTTCAGGGTTGTTGGCCATGTATTTAGGATAGTCTTCAGGCTTGGGGCTAAACTCGCCAGCGGCACTGAAGGGTGTGTTGTTGGTGTTTTGAATCCATCCGTTAGGCGGATTAAAAACAGTGATGAGCTCGTCAACCGGGTGAAGTCCCTGCCACTGTGTTGCAGGATTGCTCCCATCTAAAGGTTGGTTCCAATTAAATTGGGGGTTTCTGCGCGGAACAAAGTTGCCGTGATAATAGGAAATATTGCCAGCAGAATCTGCATAGACTGTGTTGTTGGAAGAATTGGTCATTAATTCCATGGTCTCGAAAAATTCGTCATGGTTTTGAGTTTTGGTACGGTTGTAAGACTGGGTTAGTGCTTTAACTGGTTCTTGCATTAGTGCGATAGAAACCCATTGGCCATCGAGTTCACGAATGATTGGGCCATTTTGGCTGTGGTAAACAGTTACCTCAATACTCGACATCTCATTACCTACCTTATAAGGCAGCACGATTTGACTCTCCGTCAGTTTGAGCTCTTCATCGCCGAATTCATAATAAAACCCATCTCGTTTTTCAACAATAGTTTCTAAATATTCATCGATGGCATCGGCTCGACTGCTGGTATGCATCCATCCAGTATTCTCGTTGAAACCTTGGTAGATAAAGAACTGCCCCCAGGTTACCGCGCCATAGGCGTTCAGACCTTCATCGCTGATCATGTGCAGTTCAGAGCGAAAAAAGAACGAGGTGTGCGGGTTGATCCAAAGCAGCGCGTTGCCGCTGGCGGAATTTTGCGGAGCTATAGCGAATCCATTAGAGCCTCTAGGCTCATTATCACTAGGAGACTCAAGCTGGGCGACCATATTGCTTGTTCCATAGAAATCTTGGAGAAGCTGCAAATTTACTCTTTCTATATCTCCACCAATACTGCCTTCGGAAAAACTAAGTGCCATCCACGGTTCGAAGCGCGTGAGAACTCGGGGTGTCACCTCTGGGTGGGTGTGCAAGTAATAGTTGAGGCCGTCTGCAAATGAATTCATCAGGCTCTGCAACCAAGCAGGGCTCCCGTTGTACTGTTGTTTGAGTACGTCTGGATCAATGAATAATTTCATCCGTAGATCTCGAAACAATTCGCCCTCGCCCTCAGCCTCGGCAAGCCGGCCCAAGGCGTTGAGATAGTTTATTTCAATACGGTTAAAGTCGTCTTCGGCTTGAGCATAGAGGGTGCCGAAAACTGTGTCGGCGTCAGTTTTTCCATGAATATGGGCAATGCCCCACTTGTCTCGAGAGATAGTGACGTCACCGGCTTGTTGCTGCCAGCGAGCAAGTTCCTCTTGATTGATGGTGTTTTGAGAATTGGTAGGGCTGCTGGATTCAGGCTGCGCTGGCTCAGGGGCTGGCGAACAGGCACTGAATGAGGCAAACAAGATTATGGGTAATATTTTTTTCATGCGTTTTTCTAGCTCCGTGGTTTTTTCGGTAGTCGCTAACCGCTCGGTTAAAAATCAGTTGGTCACTATGGTTCCGCCAACCCATGTTTCAAGAACCTGAGTTTGCCAAATCTCAGAGGCAGGAACTGTAAAGATATCTCTATCTAAAAAGATAAAATCCGCTTTTTTCCCAGGCTCTAGGCTGCCCAGTATGTTCTCTTGGTGACCGGCATAGGCCGCATCAATAGTGAAACTGGCAAACGCCTCTTGTGCCGTCATTCTCTCACCTGGAAACCATCCTCCATCGGGTTGACTGTCTTTATCTTGCCGGGTAATTGATGCATGCAAGCCAAAAAAAGGGTTGGGAGATTCAACAGGGAAATCTGATCCATTGGCGATAACAGCGCCGGCATCCATTAGTTTGCGCCAAGCATAAGCGCCCTCTATACGGACCTCACCAATTCTATCTCGTGCCATGTTCTTGTCGCTTGTGGCGTGTGTTGCCTGCATGGAGGGAATTACACCGAGTTCGCCGAAACGCACTATATCTTCATAGCGAAGTATCTGAGCATGCTCAATTCTATGTCGTCTGTCTCGGCTGTTGGTTTCTTGAATTAGGTTTTCATAGTTGTCTAGTACAATCATATTAGCGGCATCGCCAATGGCGTGAGTGTTTACTTGAAAACTGGAATTCATTGCCGCACGCATGAGGTATTCCAAGCGCTCTTGATCCAGAAGTAAAAGACCTTTATGCCCGGGCATATCAGAATAGTCGTCAATCATTGCTGCACCTCTGCTTCCCAGGGCGCCATCGGCAGCTATCTTGACACTGTTTATAGCCAGGCTGTCGTCACTGGATCTGAAATGGCCAGCGTCTAATAGAAGGCTATAGTTTTCGTCTTTTGAGGAAATCATGGCGTTGACACGAATCGGCATGGCTTGCTCTGCTGCTAGATCTTTATAGGCTCGGATAACGCTGCTGCCAGCCCCCGCATCATGAACACTGGTTAGCCCATAGGTTGCTAAATTTTTCATTGATGTGGTTAGCGCGTATTTAATTTCCTCACTGGTTAAAGCCGGGATATTACCTCGCACCAGAGCCATGGCATTGTCTATCAGTACGCCCGTGGCATCTCCGTTTTCATCGCGGATGATTTGACCGCCATCCGGGTCTTCTGTCTGTCTGCTAATACCGGAAAGCGCCATCGCCGCTGAATTGGCCCATCCTGCGTGGCCGTCAACTCTGGATAGCCAAATAGGTTTGTCATTTACCAGAGCATCTAAGCTGGCGGAATTAGGGAAAGCATTGCTGTCCCATAGCACTTGATTCCAGCCTCGGCCTTGAATCCACTCCAGTTCAGGGTTAGCAGCGCTAAACTCAGCTACTCTCTGAACCGCCTCGGCTTCGGTTGTAGTGCCCACCAAATCAACTCTAAGCAGGCTTAACCCATAGCTCAATACGTGACCATGAGCATCAATTAGGCCCGGAATAAGCGTCTGGCCGTTGCCATCAACTGTGACATCAGCATTTTCAGGAGGCTGTTCCTGCTCGGAATAGACTCTGTCCACTGTATCGCCAGTAAACGCAATAGCGCTAAAGCGGACAAGCGCTTTGTCACTGTTGAGGGTGTAGCCATTTACATTAGTGATAACAGTGGTATCCGCTGATGCGAACGGCGAGATAAGGCTGAGAATTAGAAGAAAGTAGCTTGAATTCATGTGCTTAGTCTTTGAATTAAGAATTGATGAGACTTTCAGTCTAGCAACTCTTCCGCGGAGTGTCATGATCAGCAATGGATACTATCGAGTGAAATGGAGTGTGATGGAAGGTTTAAGAGAACGGGCGAGGAGAGAATATTAACAAGTAATCGAGAAGCGAAAGGACAGGGGGCGGGGGCCGGAAGGAGTAACTAAAGAGCATAAAAAAAGCCCGGGTCTCAAATGAGAGCCGAGCCTTCGATCAAACCTTGCTTACCAAAAGTAAGCTGTTTGACTATTCGCCATCGCTGGCTAAATCTGCGTCCGCTTCTACGTAGCGGAAGAAACCGAAGAACATTTCCTGCCATGTCTGCTCACCCCAGGTGATTTCAGCAGTTGGATCAGGATTGAACGGGTTGTTTGAAGAGTTATCAAATGTCGCTCTGAAAACCATCTCTGTGCCGGCAGGTAGGAACTTAGGCTCTTTAAAGTCATAAGTTTTCTGCCAGTTGAACTGGTAATTAGGCACGTTCAAAATTTCTTCTTCACGGCCGTCAGGATAGACCAGCTTAAAGTTAGCGTCAGAACCCCGATAATGCATGTGTGGACCAACCATAGTTAGGTAAGAGTCCTTGCGGAACTTCTTGCTCGCTACCATTTCATGGTTGCCGGCATTTGGTGGAATCAAGATATCAAGATCTGCAGCTGAGCCACCTAGAATCTGACGCTCAGGCTCTTCGTCCCAAACATAGATACCGATTTGTGAGGCATCAATCGCTTCTTTGCCAGACGTTGTGTAATGCATCTGTAACATTAGACCGCCACCGGCTTTCAGGGGGTAGCCAGCGCCTTCAGGATATAGGTTTAACTCGTTACCTGGCGCGTAAGCGCCAAGGCCAATACCTTGATTCAGAATTTCAAACTCATTCACGCCGTCAGGGCCATAAGAGAATGCAATGATGTGGTGAAGAACGGTCGTATCACCGGCTTCAAATTCGACAGCCTTAACCCAGATGTCTTTGTCTAATTCTAGGGGAATCATCACGTTTCGATAGTCTTGCACGCCTGTAGCAGGGATTTGCTGCTCAGGGATATCGATAATGATGTCTGGCTCACCGTTGAGCCACTTAACTGGTGTGTAAACTATTTCCGTCAGCGGATCACGGTCATCGCTGCTCTTAGAGCCGCCATCGATCCAGTGAACTAGTTGCTGAGTTTCCTCAGTAGTGATGTGGTAGATGTCGTGAAAAGAATCAACGAATTCAGCATCAATTTGACCTGGAGGCATGCGCTTAGTGATCAGAGTCTCTCGAATCATTGGCGACCAGCCTTGAACCATTTGCAGGCTGCTCATGGCAAAAGGGGCAATACCACCTTCCTGATGGCAAGTTACACAGCGCTCTTCAAGAATCGGCGCAATGTCATTGGCATAAGAAAGAGACTCACTGTGAGCCACCATTACTGGAAATTCAATCACGTCACCCTTGCTGGCGATCTGTATGTCGGCAATGTCGCTTCCTGCCACCATCGCGGTCAAAGCATCAGCGACGTATGAACCGGCATTTCGCTCGGAACGATTGCCTTCAGCCAAACCCTTGCTGATTGCACCTCGGTAAAGGACAGTCTTCGCTACAGGATCAAGAATTACGACTTCAGCAGCACGCGTTAGCCCAAGCTCTTCTGCTACCAATTGAGTATTGTCCATGAGGATGCGCAGTTCGATTCTGCGATCTTTGGCTATTTTGCGAATCACACTCTTGCTAGATTCAGACGTTACATTGACAATCGCGAAAGCAATTTTCTGATCAGCAAAGTCCTCGGCGATATCAGCCAGTTCAGAGGCAGCCCGACGTGCGTCGCGGCTAGCATCATCAAAAGCCAAAAGCACAATAGCTTGTTGATCTGAATTGCGGCTTAGTTGGAAGAATCTACCTTCATGATCTACAAGTGAAAAATCGCTGATACGGTCAGCTGCGTTTACTGCGATGCTAGCAAAACTAGCAACCGCTGAGACGGTAGTGATTTTAGCGATTGATGAAAATTTGAACATTGTGCTCTCCTCAAAGTACTTCTAAGAACTGAAATTCGTAATGATTTTGTGTCAGTAAGTAATGATAGATAGCTGTTATCAAGAATGCTTCCTGAATATTAAAAACCTTCACAATTGTAATTATCGGGTAGCTGTTTTTTATCACTTTAAAAAAGGCTTACAGGAAACAGGGCCTGTAAGGGTCAAAGATTAGACGGCAACTAGAAAAGAAAGGTTACACAATCCTTCCTGATTTCAGGAATGTGGAAGGATTTAGGGTTGATCGAGGTACTTAGTCATGACGATAACATTGCCACGGTCATTCCAATGCACTTTATCCATGTAAGATCTAATGAATAAAATGCCGCGCCCGCTCAGTTTTAGCCAGCTTTCTGGATTACTAGGGTCCGGTAGATCTGCTGGATCAAATCCAGCGCCCTGATCGCCTATAGTGAAGCGCATCAGCTTTGGGGTTTGTTGAAAAAAAACAGTGACATTCTTACCGCTATAATCGGGCAAGCCCTCGCGCTCTTTAATTAAAGCATCAAATACGGTCCAATCTTTTTCTTTAAGAGTTGAGTCAATACCGAAATTGCCATGAATTATGGCATTGGTTAGGCATTCTTGCAGGCAGATTGCGATCTTGTTTCCGTCTAGACCAAAATTGGCACAGATGTCTTCAGTTTGTTTGTTGAAATAGCTGATTATCTGCCGGATATGCTGAAGATGGCTTTCACAGCTCAGCGTTAGCTGCAGATCCATTACTAGTTTTTGCGCACCTAAAGTTTCACGCTCTGCTGTCAAAGCGGTATCGACTTTCTGAATCGCTTGTTCGAGGGTTTTTAGATAAACCGGCTTGACGATGAAATCGAGAGCGCCGTGCTTGAGAGCGCCAATGGAGCTTTCTAAGTCCGCTTGGCCAGATATTAGAATTACAGGAAGGCTGAGGTTGTTGCTACGGACTTTCTCAAGAAATGTCAGACCGTCCATCTTGGGCATTATGATGTCGCTGAAAGCAATATCAAAATCATTGTCAGCGAGCACTAAATCCAAAGCTTGTTTGCCGTTAGGCGCAGTGGTTACGGTGTGGTTTTTAAATTCCAAAAATTCCTTTAGTATTTCAAGAATTTCAGGTTCGTCGTCAATCAGTAATACGTTCACTCTTAATTCCAGAGGTTATCTAGCTAAAGGCGAAAGATACAATTGCAGCGCAGTCAGAGCTACAGCTAAAATTAAAACTCTACGGATATCCCATTAATTTTTAGCAACGGCTTTGTTAGTGGCCGTTAGAGAACAGTCGACATGCTCACGTCCCCACTTTGGATTGGTGGCAGCAATTTTTTTGTCCTAGCCGAGCGTCAGCTATGGTAAGTTTAAACTATGGCAACAGCTCCCCGCAGAATTTTTTGGCTTTTAATCTTAGTCTGGTTGACTATAGCCACAATACCCTCCTCCTTGAAGGCTCAGGATATTGCCAACGGCCACTGTCTATCTGGCTGTCCTAACGGGGCTGGTACAAACAATGATGTGGTTATTAGATCAATATACACGGTTTCTTATAACTCTCTCACCAAGTCCGCTGACTGGGTTGCCTACACAGTTAGTACCGGCAGTATTGGGATTGCATCTAATCTATCTAGAGACCGGAAGAAAGATGAATTCGTCGACGAGACATTGAGTCTTTCTGATTTTGCAGAGGATTCAAAGTTTGAATTTGCACGCTTAGTGCCTATAGTAGATTTTGCTGGGACGCCCTTTTGGCAAGATGCTAACTACCTCACTAACTTTGTACCTCGCACTAGTAATCTCAATCAGGGCGCATGGTATGGATTGAATTGGGCTATTCGCAACGCTGTTAACCGTCTAGGAGAGGTCTATATAGTTGCTGGGCCTGTTTATTATCAAAGTCCAATAGCTCAGCCTTTGGATACCAAGAAGGTTCATCGGGTGCCCGATGCATTCTTTAAAATAGTATTGACTAAAAATGGTGGGCTCAGCGTTTTTTTACTTGATCAAAAGACACCTGTTCATGTTCATCATTGCGATCTTGAATCGACCCTCGAAAGAATCGAAACCCTAACTGGATTGGAGATATTACCGGCAAGTCAGCGCCAAGACTTCGAATCTATAAGATCGAGTCTTGGCTGCTTCTAAGCGGCTTCTGAGTTCACTGTTGTTGAAGGCTGATTGTTGAAGGCTGATTGCTGAAGATTGATCGTTGAAACTCCAATTCTTCAGGCCCAATGCTGAGTTAAATTATCTCCATCTTGAAGTAGTCATCCGCGATCAGTTCACCTACAGTTCTCGATAGTGCTTCTTTTACGGCAGGAACCACTCCCTCTTCGGTGGGTGCTCGGCCTCGGCCGAACAAAGTAGTTTGCCAAGCAATCCTGCCTTGCGCTCGAAGTTCCAATTTAGTCCGAAAGGTAATCTGAATGTTCTCGACGCCAGCTCTATCTACAGTGGTTGCATCAATTGCGAGAATAGAGCCTGTGATTATAAAATCAGGGTCAGCATCAACAAGCACCGCTGCGCTAGCTTCGAAACCTTGTTGAAACGCAGTTTGTATAATTTGTGTAAGGGCCACTTCAGCATAGTAGCCGCCTTCATTGTTTCCAAAGGGTTTAGATGTGATTAATTTGGGGTCTTCAACCTGTCGTTCATCGAAAAATTCAGCAATTTGGAGAGAGCCTTTAAGTTTGGAAAAATCAGCTCGATTATTGCCTTCATAGTGGAAATCAATTTCTACGTTTTCTCCATGAGCGCAAGAAAGAACAGATACAGTAAGTAGGCTCAGTACTAGGTGTCTAATAGTCATGTAATAGTCCCTTATTTTAATTAGCTCGAAACGACTAAGGCCAGAATAATTGACCATTGCTAGATGATCAAGCAGAACAGATGAGTCGAAAATTTTGGCTGTTAGTTATCTGCTCAATAGGCAAAAAAACTTGAATAGACAAAAAAAAGCCGCACAAGGTGCGGCTTTTTTTGTAATCTTAGGTTTAGCTCAAACCTTATAACTTATCAGCAGGCCATGTAGAGGCGCGGTCTCGATCAGTTACTGCGCGCATTCCTTGGTAAACAAATTTCTGTATACGTTTGCCATCATAAGTCTCTGTTGTGTAGACATTACCTTGCGAGTCAGTTGCTATGCTATGTGGCGCATAGAACAAACCTGGCTGCCTGCCACCGTCGCCGAAGGTGTAAAGAACTTCCAATGATTCACGTTCTATCACGTAGATCTTGAAGTTTTGGCCATCGGCAAGGTAGATAAATTCTTGCTCTTCATCTGGTGAGAAAGCGATATCCCAAGTAGAACCCTGCATTAATGTAGCAGGTGAGATGACAACTTCACGAACATAAGTACCGTCTTTGCGGAACACTTGGATACGGTCAGCACCGCGGTCACAAACATAGACTAAACCATCATTTGAAGGTTCTGCACAGTGAACAGGGCCTCTAAACTGCTGTGGCCCAGGCTCGCCTGGCGTGTAAGTTACGTCAGTGCCGTCATCTGGCGTGTTGCCATAAGCACCCCAATAGCGCTTAAAAGCACCAGTGGCAACGTCAATTACAGCGACTCGCTTATTTCTATAACCGTCAGCAAAATAGGCTTCACCGGCCTCGGCGTCGATCGAAATTTCAGCTATTTGACCAAAGCTAGTCTGGCTGTTGCTATCGTAGTCCTCACCCGGAATACCGATTGTGCGGATGTATTCACCATCTCTGCTAAAGACTAGCGCGTGTGTATCGCCGCCGCCGTTACCGCCAATCCAGACGTCGCCGTTAGGCGCCACTTCGATGCCGTGGTTTGATGCTGGCCAAACGTAGGGAGCCCCTTCGACTGCGCCACCCCAAGCGTTAACAATATTGCCTTGCATATCGAACTCAATGATTGGTGGGGCTGGAGTGCAGCATTCTGAAACCCCGAGTTTAAGCCCAATTTCTGTGCCACCGCGGAAAACGCTTTCTTCTGTGCGATGGACAATAAATATGTGGTCTCTGTCGTCGACATCAACACCGATGGTGTTGCCGAGGATCCATGAATTTCCCATTGGTTTTGGCCAAAGCGGGTCTACTAGGAAGTGTGGAGCCATAACAGCGTTACTTGCGGCTATGCTTGGTTCTTGTAGCTTTGATTGTCCTACTCCCAGAACAAATAGTGCAGCTACTAATGATGCAACCACTAAAACTTTTGCCTTCGTCATTCTTGTTCTCCTTATTCGTGCCCGCATTGGGCTTTATAACTCTCAGGGCTCGACCGAGTATACTGCCAATATTAGAGGCAGTATACTTTGAAGCCCGTTTTAATCGCGGCGACTTGTAAGCATTTGTGACAGGGTATTGCTGACAGCTTGTTGGGCAAGGTAGCTTGCAGCTAAAATTTTCGCTTTAAGTAAGTTAATCGATTGAAAACTAAAATAAAACCAGAAGAAACTATGAAAATGAAATCAGTATCAGCAGTCCCTTTAAAGCTAGCGCTATTCCTAAAAGTTGCCGGGCTTTTGGGGTTGTTTTTGTATTCATCACTGTCATCTGCACACGAGATTCCTTCGCGTGTCACTGTCTATGCGTTTGTCAAACCGGAAGGCAAGGTTCTTACGGCGCTCTTAAGAGTGCCAATGGAGGCTTTTAGCGAAATCAGCTTTCCGTTGCGCGGTCCGGGTTTTTTACAGTTCTCAGAAGCCGATTTCGCTTTACGTGATGCGGCTCAAGTTTACATTACAGAATCCATCCAATTCTTTGAAAATGGGGAGCCGCTTGTCGACAAAGAATTACGGGCTACCCGCGTCTCGTTGCCATCTGATCGCTCGTTTACGAATTTCGATGATGCCGTTGCCAATATTATGAGTCCGGCTCTAGAAGATGGTGTGAACTTGTTTTGGCGGCAAGGGGTGTTGGATGTTTTAGTGACGTATCCCATTCAATCGGAATCCTCAGATTTTTGGATCAATCCGGAACTTGGCACGCTGTCAAATGAGACGACTACGGTGCTTAAGTTTTTAGTTCCAGGCGGTGCAGAACGAGCGTTTAATCTCGTTGGCAACCCAGGTATTGTTGAGCTTGATCCCAGCTGGCTACAGGCTACTTTACGGTTTATATCGATGGGTTTTGAGCATATTCTTGACGGTACAGATCACCTGCTGTTCCTGTTTTGTTTAGTGCTGCCACTGAGAAGCGTTAGAGCGCTTATTCCAGTGATTAGCTCGTTCACTGTGGCCCACTCTATCACCCTCATAGGCTCAGCGTTTGGGGTCGCCCCGAGCGTGCTTTGGTTTGGCCCGTTAATTGAGGCTTTGATAGCCTTATCAATCGTTTATATGGCATTTGAGAACATTGTTGGCGCCAGGCTGGATCATCGCTGGGTTGTCACGTTTGGCTTTGGCCTCATTCACGGCTTCGGCTTTTCTTTCCTCTTCAGTGACACTTTGCAGTTCGCAGGGGGCCATCTATTTTCGTCTTTGCTGGCGTTTAATGTCGGAGTTGAAATTGGTCAGTTACTTGTTCTTCTAATCGCTATTCCTGTTTTAAATATTTTGTTCAAGTATTTTGTTGGTGAGCGTGTTGGGATTATTTTACTCTCTGCTTTATTGGCTCATAGTGCGTGGCATTGGATGCTGGAGCGGGGCGAACAATTCAATCAATTTAACCTGCAGATGCCTTTATTCGATGGCATATTTTTTGCGGGGCTGATGCGCTGGTCAATGATGCTAATCGTGATCGGGATAGCCTTGTGGGGAATGTATGAGTTGTTTCGGAGATTTTCCTTGGTTGGAAAAATTACCAGCTACGGCGCCTCTGAAAAAACTGAAAGCCTTTAAGGTTTCACAGGAGTAGCTACGTGAAACCTATGCTAGGGTTTTCCGTCTTAATCTCGGGGAAGCTATTCTGACTAGTCCTTTATCTATGGTTTCCCTGAGCTTTACCTTTGCTTCATCTAATAAATGCCAAGTGGTGGTGGTTTCAATTTGTCACAAACCATTACTCTATCGGGGTAACTGCGAGCAAAATAAATAAGTTATTATTTTGATATCTACAGCTTAATTTTCGAAGCCGTTTGCGTTTTAAATGCCTATGGGATTAAACAATGAATAAATTTGTTGCTAAGTTTGGACAGCTTGTTTTGCTGTTTATATTGCCTTTTCCTGCAATGTCTTCACCTGTTGAAAGGGTACACAATTTTGCTCTGTTAGATCAGCATGGAGTGCAGCATGAGCTTCGAAAATATGGCAATAGCAAAGCAGTAGTAATTTTATCAACCGCTGCTCGCTGTACTGAAAACATAGATCTACTGCCAAAATATAGGCTTCTGAGAACGACTTGGGAGCGGGAGGGAGTTGTTTTTCTTAGCATAGCTTCCTCGTCAGAACAGCGCTTAGATGACATCCGTTCAATGGACGAATTGTACCATTGGGATATGCCTATTTTGTTGGATGAGTCTCAGTTGGTGGCTGAAGATTTAGGGCTAAGTAAAGCGGGGCAGCTCGTTGTAATAGAGCCCAATAGGTTGCAGGTTTTATATCGTGGTGGCCTTGATGAAGAATTGGCGACCAGCAATGTCGATTACGCTCTGGCGAATGTGCTGGCAGCAGCAATTGAATCTAATCTTGAGGCTGTAGCTAAAACTGTCAATCAGTTAGGCGGTGGCTGCGAATTGAGTTTTCCAACTAAAGATAGGCACTTGCTGGCAATACCAGATTATGCCGAGATTGTTGCGCCAATTCTGAGAGAAAAATGTGCAACCTGTCACGTTGAAGGCGGTATTGCACCTTTCGCGATGAATTCTCACCGAATGGTTCAGGGCTGGTCACCGATGATGCGCGAAGTGCTCATGACCAAACGCATGCCGCCAACTCAATTAGACCCAAATGTTAAGCATTTCGATAATGCCAGCTACATCAGCGCCAAGGAAATGCAGGCGCTTATCCACTGGATTGATGCAGGGTCGCCGCGGGGAAAAAGTCCTGCAGACCCACTCACCGAGATAGTGCCCATCAAATCTCAGTGGCAGCTCGGCGAACCGGATTATATCGTTGAGGTGCCAGCAATTACGGTTCCCGCAACGGGCGTTCTAGACTATGAAAATGTCACAATTAATTTACCTTTCGACAAGGAGGTTTGGGTTAGATCGGTTCAGCATCTTCCCGGTGATAGTCGAGTATTGCATCATCTTTTAAGTTTTATTGTGCCGGCTAATTACAATGAACGAATTGTTGAAGGCGAAAATGACGAGTATCGCGAGTTTCTCGAGGGCTATGCGCCTGGCAAAGCGGCGGCTTCCACCTTTCCAGAAGGCAGCGGGGTCCGGATTCCGAAAGGGGCGGCGGTGCAGATGTCCCTGCACTACACCCCGTTTGGCAAGGAAGTGGTTGATAAAACTCGCATCGGCCTTTATTTTGCGGCTGAGGAGCCTGAACACCAGTATTCGACTTATGCGCTTAGTCATGGCGGGACAAATATTCGCATACCGGCAGGGGTAAGCGATCATAAAATGAGTGCTTCTCATGTCTTTGAGGATGAGATTGTCCTTCATGGATTGCGTCCTCACATGCACTATCGTGGCAAACATATGAGGATGAGCGTAATTTATCCCAACGGTACCAGGGCAGATATTATTAATGTTCCTAATTATAATTTTGCTTGGCAACCCACCTACAGGTTGACTGAGCCAATGCGGCTCCCAGCCGGATCTCGGGTGCTGATTGAGGGTGCTTTCGATAATTCAGAGTACAATCTGGGAAACCCGGATCCTGGCGCGGTGGTTAAAGGCGGAGCTCAAAGCTGGGATGAAATGTTTATCGGTTATTTTTCTTACCACAAAGCCACTCCAATCTAGGGGCTATGCCCTTGCTCTTATTGCAAATTGTCACAAAGAATACTCACTTTTGCATGATTTGCGTTGTTCCATGATTTAGACTTCCTCCCACTAAAAACCTTATTAGAATTACCGGAGTTTTTCACAATGATCAAATACATCGGATTGGGGTTAGCTACATTATTATCTTTGACTTCTATAAGCGCTGTAGCACTTCCTGAAAGAGTCGGAGACTTTGCGTTATTGGACACCGATGGGGAATTTCACCAGCTGAGCCGCTATCGCAACAAAAAAGCAATGGTATTGATGTCTTATGACAGCGCCTGCATGGCCATTGACAGCGCAGTCGCCTCCATAGAATCTTTGCGGGTCGATTGGGAAGAACAAGGATTTGTATTCGCATTAATCGATTCTTCACCGATGACTGAAACCGTTGCTTTGCGTGCGATTAAGCAAGCAGCTAACCTACAATTGCCGCTTTTCATTGATGATGGCCAATTAGTTTCTGAGTCCCTTGGTTTTACCAAGGTAGGCGAAATTGCAGTACTGGACCCAGATAAACTGTCACTAGTGTACCGCGGTGGATTCAGCCTAGAGCTTGCAGCAACTCTGACCAGTGAAATGTCAGGCGGGGCGGATGAAACTATCGTCGCTAAGGCGAGCGGGTGTGATATTAATTATCCAGTGCGTGAGCAACATGCCAACCTAACGCCTGATTACAGTTCAGACGTGGCACCAATAATCGCTGAGCAGTGCGCGGCATGTCATCGAGAAGGTGGGATCGGGCCATTCGCTATGGACAGTCACCTGATGATTAAAGGCTGGTCGCCGATGATTCGAGAGGTTTTGCTTACCAAACGCATGCCTCCGATGCAGGTAGACCCATCTATAGGACATTTTGACAACGCTAACTATATGTCAAATGCTGATATGCAAACCTTAGTGCATTGGATTGATGCCGGAGCGCCTAGAGGTGCTGGCTCACTAGACCCATTGGCTGAACTGGAGTTTCCTGATCGCAATACTTGGCAGTTAGGAGAACCTGATTACATAATTAAAGCGCCTAAGATGGAAGTGCCAGCAACTGGCGTAATGGACTATATTGATATCGATGTTGAGTTACCTTTTACCGAAGATAAATGGGTTAAAGCGGTTCAATTTATACCAGGTGATGAGTCAGTTCTTCATCACTTGCTAGCTTACGTTACAGGGCCAGCTGAGACGTTTGATGGTGGAGAGTCAGATACGCGCTCAATCGCACGACGCTTCTTAGAAGGTTACGCACCAGGTAAAATTGACGCAATGACATTTCCGGAAAATACCGGAGTGCTAATCCCCAAAGACCACAAGCTTTCGATGCAATTCCACTTCACGACAAATGGTAAAGCGACTTCAGACGAAACTACTATCGGTCTGTATATGTACGATGAACCGCCTACTCACGAAAACTTCACTCGATCAGTGGCAACAAGCTTTAAAATTCCCGCCTACGAGCAGAATCACGAGTTAACTGCTCAATACGTATTCGAAGAAGATGTGGTGGTTACCGGCTTGCGCGCTCACATGCACTTTCGTGGCAAAGATATGAAATTTACTGTAGAAACTCCAAGCGGAGAATCCAGAGATTTACTGAGCGTCCCTAACTACAGCTACGCTTGGCAGCCGACATACGCCTTGGATGAGCCTGCCTACCTACCCGCCGGGACTAAGGTATTAGTCACCGGAGCATTTGATAACTCAGAATTTAATCCAGCCAATCCAGACCCAAGTAAAGACATCACTTTTGGATTGCAAAGCTGGGACGAGATGTTTATCGGCTATTGGACTTATCACGCTGCCAATCTATCTAAATAGAAGCGGCAAAGAACAAGGGCCCGGTCATCATAAGATGGCTGGGCTTCTTACTTTATGGCTTTCATGCTCTGCTTAGTAGCAGAAAACAAGGCTGGCTAAAGACTGAGTGTTTGGGGCGTTTTAGTTTGTAGTTCAAGTGCTTAACTTGATATGATTCGCGGCTTATAAATTATAATAACAATTCGGGAGAGCGGTAAATGTCCTCGATCTTTTTAGTCATTTTTGGATTAGTCGGGTTTAGTTTTGGGTGGTTCGTATACTCAAAATTTATCGCAGGCAAAATCTATAAACTAGATCCTAATTACGTCACGCCAGCCCATCAGTTTAATGATGGTATTGATTTTGTGCCGACCAATAAATATGTCCTTTGGGGTGCTCACTTTACCGCAGTTGCTGGTGCCGCTCCAATCATCGGGCCTGCTGTAGCTGTTTACTGGGGCTGGGTGCCAGCGCTTCTCTGGGTAACATTCGGCTCAATTTTCTTTGCCGGTGTCCATGACATGGGCGCGCTTTGGGCTAGCAATCGTCACGGCGCCAAATCTATCGGCGCGCTGTCAGAAAGCATCATTGGCAAACGTGCTAGCGCCTTGTTTATGGTAATTATTTTTTTGCTGTTGATGCTGGTTAACGCAGTATTCGGCACAATCATCGCAAAAGACATGGTGGAATTTCCTTCCTCGGTCTTCCCTGCATGGACTGCAATTCCCGTGGCTATTGCCATAGGTGTGTTAATCCGTAAGCAGTTTAACCTGCTGGTCATCTCGGTAATTGGTGTTGCCATCTTGTATTTCAGTATCTACGTTGGTAGTGAAATGCCTCTTGAATTGCCTGGGAATATTTTCGGTTTAGGTCCAAATGGTAACTGGATTATTCTGTTGTTTGTGTATGCAGGAATAGCGTCGATGTTGCCGGTTTGGTTACTGCTACAGCCTCGTGACTACATCAATGGTGCACAGTTGGTGCTAGGGCTAATCGTTCTTTATGGGGCCGTCTTGCTTACTATGCCTGAGGTTAGCGCTCCGGCATTTAATACCGTAGCTGAAGGTACGCCTCCGCTGTTTCCGATATTATTTGTGACGATCGCTTGCGGAGCGTTGTCCGGTTTTCATGGCATCGTGTCCTCGGGTACTAGTTCAAAGCAATTGGATAATGAGAAAGATGCCCGTTTTGTCGGCTATTTAGGCGCGCTGGGAGAAGGGTCTCTTGCATTGATTACCATCGTGGCAGTCACAGGGTCTTTATATGCGGCAAATGGTGCTGAATGGAATGCGATCTACACCGGGCTGTCTTCAGGCCCAGGTCAAACAGGATTTATTGAAGGTGGAGCGCAGCTGATCACTCAGGGCTGGGGAATTCCGATTGCGTTTTCGGAAACCATGCTTGCGGTAATGGTTGTCTTGTTTGCCGGCACCACAATGGATGCGGGATTAAGGCTTCAACGTTATATCGTTCAAGAGTGGGGTAATATTTACAATATCACCCCTCTTAAAAATAACTATCTTGCCACGTTACTTTCGATTGCCGCTTGTTTGATTCTGGCATTTGGCGTGACCGCGGGAGAATATCCTGGCGATGGTGGAATGCTTATCTGGCCTGTATTTGGTGCCACCAATCAAATACTCGCCAGCATGACGCTCATGGTGATTTCAATCTATCTGATCAAATTGGGCAGGCCGGTCAAAAACGTTCTTATCCCGATGATCATTATTTTAGTTCTCGCTCTCTGGGCAAGCGGCTGGTATGTGATTGATCATTTTCAGAAAGAATCTTGGGTGCTTGTATTTATCGAGCTTGCTGTAATCGTGACAACCGTCATCATTATTTTGGAAGCTTGGTCGGTAGTATCGAAATTGAGAAGCGGTGAAGCTGACAGCGACCAAACTTCAGCATCTAGCGACTAAAGAAATTAATTTAATCGCTGATTACCAGCGATGTTAGCTAAAAAAGAGCGCGTTGCTGTCAGTGGCGATCGCTCTTTTTTTTTAGCAATTTTATGTATGGTTTTTCTATGAATGAAACGAGCTTGTATTTGACTCTTGCACCCAAAACACTTGAGCTGGTGCCAACGGTTAATGTGTTTACCGAAATCGATTCTACAAACGAAGAATCGCTTCGACGGATTAAGCGCGGGGAGCGGGGAGGTTTTTTAATAGCTTCATCTGCGCAAAGCGCGGGTCGAGGGCGGCGTGGGCGAACGTGGTTGAGTTCGGCTAACGCTGGACTTTATATGTCGTTGGCTCTGCCGTTTCCGGCAGCAATTACTAACCTTCAAGCGTTAAGTTTGGTTACAGCGCTTTCTGTTCATGAGGCATTAAAATCCCTATATTCACTCGAGTTGCAGCTGAAGTGGCCAAATGATTTATTAGCTGAGAACAAAAAGCTCGCGGGTATTTTGCTTGAACGTCAGCAAGTTGAAGAGGGCGCCATTATTGTTTTTGGGATTGGTGTTAATGTAGATATTCCTGATTCAGATAAGGCGCAGATCGATAGGCCAGTCACGGACCTAAGCTCCCTTGGTGATTTAAAGCCAGAGTTGGATGTTCTATGTGGGGCCATCGTAAATACCTTGGTCGAGCACGTTAGGGTGTTTTGCAAAGAAGGTTTTGGGCCGTTTCAGGAGCGCTGGAACGAGTTGGACTACTACAAAGGCTGTGATATCGCGATAGAGGACGGTAACGGCCGTACAGTAGGTAAATCCCTTGGTGTTGATGCAAATGGCTGTCTAAAATTGCAATCCGCTGAGGGAGAGACCACGATTGGCAGTGGAGAAATAATCCCTTCGTTAACACCGCTGTCGGATTCGGATCGGTGAGAAGCTTGAGCGGTTCGGTGGAAAGAGAAAAAATGATACTTGAACTTGATATAGGTAATTCGAGAGTTAAATGGAGGCAGCTTGGCGCTGACGGCAAGGTAATCAATCAAGGAGTGGTGCCAGGCGCTGTAGAATTCCAGCAATTGACTGAATTAGCCCTAAAGCCGAATGCCATTCGAGCCTGCAGTGTCCGCAAAGGCGAGACATATAATGAAGTTAAAGACTGGCTTGAAACAAAATATGGCATGCCAGTGCAGAGTGCTTATGTTAAGCGCGACTGGGCTGGTGTCAGCATTCAGTATCGGGATCCTGGGCGATTAGGGGTGGACCGGTGGCTTGCCATGCTCGCCGCCTATTCCTCAGTTAAAGGTGCCTGCATGGTTGTTGACGCAGGTACGGCTTTGACTATTGACGTTCTAGCAGTAGATGGCGCCCATCAAGGAGGCTATATTCTGCCTGGTCTAGGCCTGATGAGAGCAAGTCTTGAGCAAAATACAGCGATTCGCTTAACCACAGGCCCATTGCCTGCTTCATTGGCGCTTGGCCATTCGACGGACCAAGCCGTTTGGCATGGTAGCTTAGCGAGCGCGGTGGCCCTAATAGAAAAGATAGCAGGAGCGGTATCTGCTCAAAAGCCCGTCCATCTGCTGTTTTCAGGAGGTGATGCTGATGTGCTGGTAGCAAACGCTGACTTTGAGGGCTTAGACGTCTCTACCGGCAGAAATAGTAAAAGTATAAGCTACGAGACTGTTCCGGATTTGGTGCTTGATGGCTTGTGTATTGCCTGCCCACTGCCTGACCGAGTATGTGAAGCTGAGCTAACTAATTGAAATATATATTTTTATTATTGTTTTTGGTAAACTTAGGATACTTTACTTGGTTAAGCGTTGGGGCGATTCCTATTGTGCCGATTGGCTTTTCAGAGCCTAAGCCTCTTCTTAGCGATGGTATGATGTTGCTTTCTGAATACAATGTGAGAGTTGCAAGGGAAGAGCTAATCCTCTCTGCGCAAAGCCGAATGTGCTTAACGGTGACAGGGTTTTCGAATTTTGACGATGCGATAAGCTTTGAAGACGTTGCATCTAATAGTGGGCTAAGCACTTCTCAGCAACTAATGGGGAGTTTGCTAGCATCTCTATTTCGCGTCTATCTGCCGCCCGCTTCATCGCGAGCAGTCGCCGTTATCACTCTAGATACTGTTAATGGGAAGGTGGCAGAATCCAAATTAGCTATTGAAACCTATCTAATCACTAGTGGATTGCTCGAAAACTCAATTGCTCTTGGGGTGGTAGCCTCCCTGGCTGAAGCCAACGAAATACAGTCCGCTCTGGTGAGTTTGGGCTACAACCCTGAGATTCAAGAGTTGCCCCAATCGGGAGGGGGAATAGCAATTCATTTAAGCGCCGCAAGCTCCCTATCTCTCGAATCGAATGAATGGTTGGGTTTGATTCTGCAAAGGCCTTACCTCGCTGCTGTAGAAAATGTCTGTGAAACGATTGCACAAGGGGCACAATTCCCATAAAATGCCGCTCCTGAGTGAGAGAGCCAGGGAAATTGACCCTTAGGAGATCTTGTTGGAGGGGTTCCCGAGCGGCCAAAGGGATCAGACTGTAAATCTGACGCGTAAGCTTCGGTGGTTCGAATCCACCCCCCTCCACCAATCAGTAGTAGTCTGAGTGAGAGGATCTTCAGGCTAGCTTGTGCTGTCCAAGCGGGTATAGTTCAGCGGTAGAACCCCAGCCTTCCAAGCTGGTGGCGCGAGTTCGATCCTCGCTACCCGCTCCAATTCTCAAATAGATTTGGATCGTAAGCACAGTTAAATCGGCTGCTGTCTTGTGCCTATTTGAGTGCAAGCCTATGACTTGCTCGCATAGCTCAGGCGGTAGAGCACTCCCTTGGTAAGGGAGAGGTCTCCGGTTCAATTCCGGATGTGAGCACCACTTATTATTTAGGCTGTCTGGTTAAGAAGTACTAACTATCTGGCAAGAATGGTATAAATTAAGCGAATCTATTGCTTCACGAATGCAGTTGGAAGCAAGAGATTTATTAGTCAACTGGGTTACAAGACCTAGTTATTAAACATTAGCTGTTAAACACTGATTATTAAATATTAGTTTTAAACCACAGCGTTAGAAAGATAGCAGGGGCAGTCAACAATGGCGAAGGCAAAATTCGAACGAAATAAGACACACGTAAACGTCGGAACAATTGGTCACGTTGACCATGGTAAGACGACGTTAACGGCGGCCTTAACAAAAGTGTGTGCAGAAGCCTATGGCGGCGAGATGCGTGATTTCGCCCAGATTGATAATGCACCTGAAGAGCGGGCGCGTGGTATCACGATTTCGACTTCACACGTTGAATACGATTCACCGAACCGTCACTACGCGCACGTTGACTGTCCTGGACACGCCGATTATGTAAAGAACATGATTACCGGTGCGGCTCAGATGGACGGCGCTATTTTGGTTTGTTCAGCAGCAGATGGCCCTATGCCTCAGACGCGCGAGCACATTTTGCTTGCCCGTCAGGTTGGTGTTCCTTACATCGTTGTGTTCATGAACAAAGCGGACATGGTTGACGATGAAGAGTTGCTTGAATTGGTAGAGATGGAGATCCGTGAGTTGTTGGATCTATATGAATTTCCTGGTGATGACACACCAATTATTGTTGGTTCAGCGCTAAAGGCGTTGGAAGGCGATACATCAGAGATCGGTGCGCCATCAGTACAGAAGCTGGTTGAGACGTTGGATTCTTACATTCCTGATCCGGTTCGTGATGTAGAGAAGCCTTTCTTGATGCCAATCGAAGACGTATTCTCAATTTCTGGTCGTGGTACAGTTGTTACTGGCCGTATTGAGAGTGGAATTGTAAACGTTGGTGATGAGATAGAGATTGTTGGAATTAGAGACACTACGACAACGGTTTGTACTGGAGTTGAGATGTTTCGTAAGTTATTAGACGAAGGTCGAGCTGGCGAGAACGTTGGTGTTCTGTTGCGTGGTACTAAGCGTGAAGACGTTGAGCGTGGCCAGGTATTGACTAAGAAAGGCGCAATTAAGCCCCACACTAAGTTTGAGGCTGAGGTTTATATCTTAAGCAAAGACGAAGGTGGTCGTCATACGCCATTCTTTAAGGGTTATCGTCCACAGTTTTACTTCCGCACTACGGATGTGACTGGATCATGTGAATTGCCTGAAGGTATTGAGATGGTGATGCCTGGTGACAATGTGAAGATGGAAGTGACTTTGCTTAATCCGATTGCGATGGATGAAGGTTTACGTTTTGCGATACGTGAGGGCGGCCGTACAGTTGGCGCTGGCGTCGTAGCTAAAATCATCGAATAATTCGTTAAGCGACTTTTTATTAAGCCGAGACACTTGAAAAAGTGCCTCGGCTTAGTCGTCTCTGTGAGTTTAATCACAAGAGCGGCTAAAGGTTCGTAGGCCAGTAGCTCAATTGGCAGAGCAGCGGTCTCCAAAACCGCAGGTTGGGGGTTCGATTCCCTCCTGGCCTGCCACTAATATGGGCAGGCAAGAAAAAGCAGGTCTAACGGTATTATCTATTGGGATAACACCATTAACCCAGTACTAACGTAATAGCAGAGTTAACAAGCGCAGATATGTCTGAAAAAGTTGAAAACGATAGCGGAAGTTTGGATCTAGTGAAATGGGCTGTCGTTGTAGCGGTTGTTGTCGCTTCAATTTACGCAAACTCATATTTTTCGGCTGAATCGCTATTGGTGCGAACTATTGGGTTGTTAATTGCGGCCGGAATTGGTGGTTGGGTTGCTGCGCAGACTGTGAAAGGTCGAGCGTTTGTTAATCTTTGTCTCGAAGCGCGAGTGGAAATTCGAAAGGTTGTTTGGCCGACAAGGCAGGAAACTACTCAAACTACTATCGTAGTATTAATCGTGATCTTCATTGTGGCCATTATCCTTTGGTTGCTGGATTGGGGATTGAATGGCGTTGTTTCGTCATTAATAAGCTAGAGAAACCTAATGGCAAAACGCTGGTATGTGGTCCACGCCTATTCGGGCTACGAAAAAAAAGTAATGCATGCTCTTCATGAGCGGATCAGTTTGTCGAAGATGGATGATTATTTCGATGAAGTATTGGTTCCGACCGAAGAAGTAATGGAGATGCGTGCTGGTCAAAAGCGTAAGAGCGAGCGAAAGTTTTTTCCTGGTTACGTTTTGGTCCACATGGAACTAAATGATGATACTTGGCATCTTGTAAAAGATACGCCTCGAGTCATGGGCTTTATTGGTGGTACAGCACAAAAACCTGCTGCCATCACTGATGCCGAGGCAAATAAGATCCTTCAGCGTATGGAGGATAGCGAAGAGTCACCGACTCATAAAATTATCTACGAGCCAGGTGAAATGGTTCGGGTTACTGATGGCCCGTTTAACGATTTTACTGGCACAGTAGAAGAAGTTAACTATGAGAAGAGTCGTCTTCGGGTAGCGGTTTTGATTTTTGGCCGCTCTACTCCTGTTGAGTTAGAGTTCGGTCAGGTAGAAAAAAGCTAGAAATTTTTGAAATTTCGGGAGTCAGAAATTTAAGGGTCAGAGTAAATATTCCATCTTAGATTTTGATGGATAGAAACGGGTCAGAGCAATATTTACTCTAACCCCTTTTTCTCTTCGGGCCCTTTTGTCTGCTCCCACACTTGGTGCCGCTCGATATGAGTGGTTTTTTTGAAAAGTCGACAGCGTTCTGTGAAAGCAAGCAACGTCGCCGGGGAGTTCGGATTCTCTGAGATTTTAAGTCTTGCGGCTTGTCTCGGTGTTAACTGAACGTCTGCACCCAAAGGAGTTATATCATGGCTAAAAAAGTACTTGCTTATATAAAGCTGCAAGTTGGCGCCGCAAAGGCCAACCCAAGTCCCCCAGTTGGTCCAGCTCTCGGCCAGCATGGTGTAAATATCATGGAATTTTGTAAGGCATTTAATGCCCAGACTCAGAGCCTTGAGCCTGGCTTACCAATTCCTGTTGTTATCACTGTTTATGCTGATCGTAGTTTTACCTTTGTAATGAAAACACCGCCAGCTTCTGTGTTACTACGCAAAGCCGCCGGAATCGAAAAAGGTAGCGGTCGCCCTAATACTGATAAAGTTGGAAAAGTGACTCGTGCTCAGCTAGAAGAAATCGCGACACAAAAAATGGCTGACCTCACGGCGTCTGATATGGATGCTGCGATTCGAACCATTGCTGGCAGCGCGCGCAGTGCAGGACTAATCGTAGAGGGGATGGAGTAAAATGTCTAAATTATCCAAGAGGCAAAAGCTCGCTGCTGAAAAGCTTGAAGTAGGTAAAAATTATTCTGTTGAAGAAGCGGTTTCGCTCATAACAGAGTTTTCTTCTACTAAATTTAAAGAATCAATCGACGTATCTATTAATTTGGGCGTTGATCCTCGTAAATCGGATCAGGTTGTACGTGGGTCCACTATTCTTCCAGCTGGTACTGGTAAAGATGTTCGTGTAGCGGTTTTTGCTCAAGGCGAAAATGCTGCCAAAGCAACTGCTGCCGGTGCTGATATCGTGGGATTCGAAGACCTTGCTGAATCTATTAAAGCAGGCAACATGGATTTTGATGTTGTTATTGCAACGCCTGATGCCATGCGTGTTGTTGGCGCTCTTGGTCAGGTGCTTGGTCCTCGCGGCTTAATGCCAAACCCTAAAGTCGGTACGGTAACTCCTGATGTTGAAACAGCTGTCAAGAATGCAAAAGCCGGACAGGTCAGATATAGAACCGACAAGAATGGAATCATTCATGGCGGTATCGGCAAGATAGGTTTTGACAGTGCTGCGATCAATTCTAATTTAGAAGCGCTGCTAGTTGATCTTAAGAAGGCTAAACCGGCTTCAGCTAAAGGTGTCTTTATCAAGAAAGTTGTACTTTCTTCGACTATGGGTCCTGGGCTTCAGATCGATCACTCGTCACTCGCGCAATAACGTTTTATTGTCTGCTACTTCGCGTAGCGGAAAAATTTCGGACTGGCAGTACGTCGCTTGTCCTCCAGACTTTGGGGTTTTGTCAGCTTGCTGGCAAGGCTGTCAAAGACCGTAGGTGGAGTATTAAACCACTTCTTAATGTCCTACGCAGATGGTGAAACCCAATCCAGAGATTTTCGCTGGATTATTATCGCCAATTTAAATCGGCATTTCTTTTGAAGTGCCTTCACGGTTAGTAATAACCGAAAACTTAAGGAGTTTGCATAGTGGCAATTCGATTGGAAGACAAGAAACAAATTGTTTCCGAAGTCAATCAAGCTGCTAGTAGTGCTTTGTCTGCGGTGATCGCCGATTATCACGGTGTATCTGTCAGTAAGCTTACTGATCTTCGTAAGATTGCTAGAGAGAATAATGTTTATCTGCGTGTTGTTCGCAACACATTGCTTAAAATGGCAGTGGCAGATACAGAATTCGAATGCATTCAAGAAGTGCTAGTAGGCCCAACAATTCTCGCTTTTTCTCAAGAAGACCCGGGCGCCGCTGCACGCGTGCTGAAGGATTTTGCTAAAGAGAATAAAGCGTTTGAAATCAAAGCACTTTCTGTTGGTGGTAAGTTATTAGATGCGAGTCAGATCGACGTGTTGGCAACACTGCCTACGCACGATCAAGCTTTATCTATTTTAATGAGTGTCATGTTGGCGCCTGTTACTAAGCTTGCAAGAACTTTAATTGAAGTTCCTACGAAGGCGACACGTGCGGTGGCCGCTGTTCGAGACCAAAAGCAAGAAGCAGCTTAATTTTTTTGATTAACGTTTAATTAATATTTTACTAAATAGGAGATAAGAGTCATGGCTCTATCTAAAGAAGATGTTCTAGAAGCAATTGCTGAAATGTCAGTAATGGATGTTGTTCAGCTAGTTGAAGCAATGGAAGAAAAATTCGGCGTCTCTGCTGCCGCGGCTGTTGCAGTTGCGGCTCCTGCTGCGGGCGGCGAAGCTGCTGCTGTGGAAGAGCAAACTGAGTTTGATATCGTTTTGACAGGCATAGGCGAGAAGAAAGTAAACGTCATTAAGGCAGTTCGTGCAATCACAGGTCTTGGCTTGAAAGAAGCTAAAGAGCTTGTTGATGGAGCACCTTCTACTATTAAAGAAGCAGCTCCTAAAGCAGAAGCTGAAGAAGCTAAGAAGACGTTGGAAGAAGCTGGCGCTTCTGTTGAGCTTAAGTAATAAGCTCCAGCGCCAAAACGAACAACACCAGGTGTGCAAATCGTGCATCTGGTGTTAGTTCGTGTTTTATTTCTGTTATTAGGCTGTATAGCCGGATAACACACGTGGTTCTCAGTTCAGCTAAGTCTAGTTCTGCCCTGAGTCACGATTTGCAGAATCATCTGCTAGAAATTACGACCTAAAGTACACAACGCTAGGAACACAACATGGCCTATTCGTATACAGAGAAAAAGCGTATTCGTAAGAATTTCGGCAAACTGCCGAGCGCGATGGACATCCCTTATTTATTGTCCATTCAAGTTGATTCTTACAGACAGTTTACCCAATCCGGCACTCCTGTGGAAAGTCGTATTGATCAAGGCTTACACGCCGCATTTAAATCTGTATTTCCAATCGTTAGCTATTCAGGGAAAGCTGTTCTTGAATACGTTAGTTACCAACTTGGGAAGCCTGCTTTTGACGTTAAAGAATGTCAGCTTCGAGGCTCAACATATTCTGTTTCATTGAGAGTGAAAGTAAGGTTGATCCTTTATGATAAGGAATCAACTGTACAGACCATCAAGGACATAAAAGAACAAGAAGTTTACATGGGCGAAATTCCGTTAATGACGGACTCTGGAACCTTTGTAATCAACGGTACGGAGCGTGTTGTTGTGTCACAGCTCCACCGATCACCTGGCGTGTTTTTCGATCACGATAGAGGCAAGACGCATAGTTCTGGCAAGCTGTTGTACTCTGCTCGCGTTATTCCTTACCGTGGTTCATGGTTAGATTTTGAATTCGATCCTAAAGACATGGTTTACGTGCGTATCGACAGACGTCGAAAATTACCAGCAACAGTGTTGCTGCGTGCGTTAGGGCTCAGTTCTCAAGATATCCTTGAAATTTTCTATGAGAACAATACGTTCGGCATTACGATGAACAAAGAAAACGAGCCTGTTATCGCTTTAGAGCTGATACCTTCTCGCCTGCGTGGTGTGGTTCTTTCATTCCCGGTGAATGACAAGAAAGGCAAGCTGATTGTTGAAGAAGGCCGACGTATTACTAGTCGTCATATCCGTCAGATGGAAGCTGCCAAGCTGACTAGCCTGGCAGTCTCTAATGACTACCTGGCAGGAGTTTCTCTGGCTCGCGACATTATTAACGAAGAGACTGGAGAAGTTGAATTTGCCTGCAACTCTGAAATCTCTGAAGAGCTTATCGCCGGATTCTTAGAGCGAGGCGTAACTTCTTTTCAAACTATTTATACAAATGACTTGGACTGTGGTCCATTTGTTTCTGATACGTTAAAAATAGATTCGACTACTTCTAAGCTAGAAGCAATGGTGGAAATCTATCGCATGATGCGTCCAGGCGAGCCGCCAACGAAAGAGTCGGCAGAGAACTTATTTTCTAACTTGTTCTTCGCCCCGGAACGTTATGACCTGTCTGCTGTAGGACGGATGAAATTTAATAGAAGACTGGGTCGACCTGAAACTGAAGGCTCGCCAGTTCTTGATAATAGCGACATTGTAGAAGTTCTCAAAACCTTAGTCGGTATTCGAAATGGCTTCGGCTCTGTTGATGACATTGATCACTTGGGTAATCGCCGCATTCGATCTGTCGGTGAGATGGCTGAGAATCAATTCCGTGTTGGTTTAGTTCGTGTTGAGCGTGCGGTTAAAGAGCGTTTGAGCATGGCTGATTCTGAAGGCTTGATGCCCCAGGATATGATCAATGCCAAGCCTGTGGCTGCTGCAATCAAAGAATTCTTTGGTTCTAGCCAGCTTTCCCAGTTTATGGATCAGAACAACCCGCTGTCAGAGGTGACTCATAAGCGCCGCGTTTCTGCTCTAGGACCGGGTGGATTAACCCGTGAGCGTGCTGGTTTTGAGGTTCGCGATGTGCACCCGACTCACTACGGACGTGTATGTCCTATTGAGACGCCTGAGGGTCCTAACATTGGTTTGATTAACTCGCTGGCGACCTATGCCAGAACTAACCACTATGGATTTTTAGAAAGTCCTTATCGTAAAATTGTTAATCACAAAGTAACTGATGAGATCGATTACCTCTCTGCTATTGATGAAAGCGACTTCGTTATTGCTCAGGCAAGTGCGCCAATCGATAAGAAAGGTGGTTTTGTAGATACTTTAGTGACAGTGCGCCACAAGGGTGAAACTCTCTTAAAGCCGCGTGAAGAAATCGACTATATGGACGTTGCCCCTCAGCAGATGGTGTCTGTTGCTGCTGCATTGATTCCATTTTTAGAACACGATGATGCTAACCGGGCCTTGATGGGCTCAAATATGCAGCGTCAAGCTGTGCCAACTCTGAAAACAGAGAAGCCTCTTGTAGGTACTGGCATGGAACGCAACGTTGCTAGTGACTCAGGCGTGTGTGTTGTTGCTTTTCGCGGTGGCGTAATCGAAAGTGTTGATGCCGCTCGTATTATCGTGCGTGTTAACGACTTGGAAACTGATGCCGGTGAAGCGGGTGTAGATATTTACAACTTAACTAAATACACACGTTCGAACCAAAATACGTGTATTAGCCAGAAGCCATTAGTTAAAGATGGAGATGTTATTTCAAGAGGTGACATCCTCGCAGATGGTCCATCAATTGATATGGGTGAGCTGGCTTTAGGTCAGAACATGCGCATCGCATTTATGCCTTGGAATGGTTACAACTTCGAAGATTCGATTCTAATATCAGAGCGAGTTGTAAAAGAAGACCGATTCACCACTATCCATATTCAAGAGCTCACTTGTGTTGCTCGTGATACTAAATTGGGTTCTGAGGAAATTACCGCTGATATTCCGAACGTTGGTGAAGGTGCGCTAAGCAAACTTGACGAATCGGGGATTGTTTACATCGGCGCAGAAGTTAGTGCTGGTGATATTTTAGTAGGTAAGGTTACCCCTAAAGGCGAAACCCAACTAACACCGGAAGAAAAACTTCTGCGTGCTATTTTCGGTGAAAAGGCCTCTGATGTTAAGGACACTTCACAGCGCGTACCGACCAGTGTTAAGGGTACGGTTATTGATGTTCAGGTGTTCACCCGCGACGGTCTTGAAAAAGATCAGCGTGCGATTGCGATTGAGGAAGCCCAGCTTTCGAAGGTTCGTAAAGACATCAATGATGAATATCGTATCGTGGAAGCAGCAACATTTGAGCGTTTGCAGACAGCGTTATTAGATAACACTGTTGCTGGTGGACCTCAGCTTAAGAAGGGTCAGACAGTTACTGCTGACTACCTCGCTGAGCTGCCACATGACGATTGGTTCAAGCTTCGCATGTCCAATGATGAATTGAACAAGCAGCTAGAGCGTGCCGAAGCCCAATTGAAGGAAAGACAAGCAGAGCTAGATGAAAGATTTGAAGATAAGCGTAAGAAACTTACTCAAGGCGATGATTTAGCTCCTGGTGTTTTGAAAATTGTTAAGGTTTATCTTGCGATTAAGCGTCGTATCCAGCCCGGTGACAAAATGGCCGGACGGCATGGAAACAAGGGTGTGATCTCAGTGATTATGCCTATTGAAGACATGCCATACGATGACAGCGGTGAGCCGGTAGATATTGTACTGAATCCACTAGGTGTTCCTTCTCGAATGAACGTCGGTCAGGTTTTAGAAACACATTTGGGTGCTGCGGCAAAAGGTCTTGGCAACATGATTGGCGCCATGCTTGATTCCAAGAAGAAAGTTTCTGAAATTCGCAAGTTGGTTACTGACATATACAACAAGATCGGTGATCGAAGCGAAGACATTAAGGGGTTTACAGATGAAGAGCTCTTAGAGCTGGCCGGTAATCTGCGGGCAGGTGTTCCGATGGCGACGCCAGTATTTGACGGTGCGGCTGAAACTGAAATTAAAGCGATGTTGGAATTGGCGGGCATCGACGAAAGTGGTCAGGTCACACTTCACGATGGCCGAACTGGTGAAGAGTTCGATCGTAAAGTGACGGTGGGCATTATGTATATGCTTAAACTGAATCACCTTGTCGATGACAAGATGCATGCCCGTTCAACTGGTTCTTACAGTCTTGTGACTCAGCAACCTCTGGGTGGTAAAGCGCAGTTTGGTGGTCAGCGCTTCGGAGAAATGGAAGTGTGGGCTCTAGAAGCCTATGGCGCCGCCTATACGTTGCAAGAGATGCTGACGGTTAAATCTGATGACGTTGCCGGTCGTACCAAGATGTATAAAAACATCGTTGATGGCGATCATAGAATGGAACCAGGCATGCCTGAATCGTTTAACGTGTTGATTAAAGAGATTCGCTCTCTTGCCATCGACATGGAGCTGGACGTCAGTAAGTAGTTCAGTTTCAAATAGTTAAAATGAATTGTGTGTTTACGAATTAGTGATTATTAAAGTCCGATTGCGATACGCTCTCGGACGGGGGAAGTAGAATGAAAGACCTATTAGGGTTGCTGAAATCTCAATCACAATCAGATGAGTTTGATTCCATTCGAATTGGATTGGCGTCGCCTGAAATGATTCGCGCGTGGTCGTTCGGTGAGGTTAAAAAGCCGGAAACTATTAATTACCGTACATTCAAGCCAGAACGAGATGGATTGTTTTGCGCTAAGATATTTGGTCCGGTAAAGGATTATGAGTGCCTATGCGGTAAATATAAGCGTCTCAAGCATCGCGGTGTTATTTGCGAAAAGTGTGGCGTGGAAGTGGCATTGTCTAAAGTTCGCCGCGACCGCATGGGTCACATTGAACTAGCAAGCCCAGTTGCCCATATTTGGTTCTTGAAGTCATTGCCTTCGCGAATCGGTTTGTTGCTTGATATGACGTTGAGAGATATAGAGCGAATTCTATACTTCGAGTCGTTTGTTGTTACTGATCCTGGCATGACAACTCTTGAAAAAGGGCAGTTGCTCAATGATGAGCAATACTACGAGGCCATGGAAGAGTGGAGTGATGAGTTCGACGCCAAGATGGGCGCCGAAGCCGTTCAAGCTCTAATGAAGGATATGGATGTAGATTCGGAAGTGGCGCGTCTGCGAGAAGAAATTCCAGCGACTAATTCCGAAACTAAGCTGAAAAAATTATCCAAGCGTTTGAAGCTACTGGAAGCCTTTGTGGCATCTGGCAACAAACCTGAATGGATGGTGATGACGGTTCTTCCAGTTCTACCACCGGACCTACGTCCACTTGTGCCCCTAGACGGTGGTCGATTCGCAACATCTGATCTAAACGATCTTTATCGTCGAGTAATCAATCGTAACAATCGATTGAAGCGGCTGCTGGACTTAAACGCTCCCGATATTATTGTACGCAACGAGAAGCGTATGTTGCAGGAAGCGGTCGATGCCTTGCTTGACAACGGTCGTAGAGGCCGCGCGATCACCGGTTCAAACAAAAGACCGCTTAAGTCACTTGCCGACATGATTAAAGGTAAGCAAGGCCGATTCCGTCAGAACCTTCTTGGTAAGCGTGTAGATTACTCTGGTCGTTCTGTAATTGTGGTTGGGCCAACACTGCGCCTACACCAATGTGGATTGCCAAAGAAAATGGCGCTTGAATTGTTCAAGCCGTTTATTTTCGGTAAGTTAGAACGTCGAGGTCTGGCTACTACTATTAAAGCCGCTAAGAAGATGGTTGAACGTGAGACTGCGGAAGTGTGGGATATCCTCGCTGATGTTATTCGCGAGCACCCTGTGCTGCTTAACCGAGCTCCGACTTTGCATAGACTCGGCATTCAAGCATTTGAACCAGTTCTTATTGAAGGCAAGGCTATTCAGCTGCATCCGTTGGTTTGTGCGGCATACAACGCTGACTTTGACGGTGACCAAATGGCCGTCCACGTCCCGTTAACGCTGGAAGCGCAGCTCGAAGCCCGCACTTTAATGATGTCGACAAACAATATTCTGGCCCCTGCAAGCGGTGAGCCAATCATTGTACCTTCCCAAGATGTTGTTTTAGGTTTGTATTACATGACTCGTTCTCGCGTAAACGCGAAAGGCGAGGGCATGATATTTGCCGACTCGAATGAAGTGCAGCGTGCTTATGAAACACGCACGGCTCATTTACAAGCACGTATTAAGGTTCGTATTACTGATACCGTTGTGAATGAAAGCGGTGAGAAAGTCACAAACACAGAGATTATAGATACCACTGTTGGTCGGGTATTATTATTCAACGTTGTGCCAGAAGGTTTGCCATTTTCGATGGTTAACCAGAAGATGGCTAAGAAGCAGATCTCGCTAATTCTGAACGCTTGCTATCGTAATGTTGGGCTCAAAGAAACTGTAATATTTGCCGACCAGCTCATGTACACAGGCTACAAGTACTCAACTCGCTCGGGATCTTCAATTGGCGTTAATGACTTCGTCATTCCTGTTGAGAAGGCCGCCATTATTGCGCAGGCTAATGTTGAAGTTGAGGAAATTGAATCACAGTTTGCCTCAGGTTTGGTGACCCAGGGTGAGAAGTACAACAAGGTTATCGATATTTGGTCCAGAGCCAATGACATTGTTGCTAAGGCGATGATGGAAGGACTTTCTACTGAACCTGTGATAAACAAAGAGGGTGTAGAAGAGCAGCAGGAGTCGTTTAACTCTGTGTATGTTTACGCCGACTCGGGCGCTCGTGGTAGTCCAGCGCAAATTCGTCAGTTAGCTGGTATGCGTGGATTGATGGCACGTCCTGATGGCTCGATTATTGAAACTCCAATAACGGCTAACTTCCGAGAAGGATTGAGCGTATCGCAGTACTTTACCTCTACTCACGGTGCGCGAAAAGGTTTAGCGGATACAGCTCTTAAAACAGCTAACTCAGGTTACTTAACCAGACGCCTCGTTGATATCTCGCAAGATTTAGTCATTACTGAACACGACTGCGGTACTAAAGAAGGTCTTACCATGTCTCCAATCATCGAGGGTGGCGATATTATTGCCCCGTTAGGTGATCGAGTGCTTGGTCGAGTCCTTGTTGAAGATGCGGTTGATGAAAATACTAACGAAACCATTGTTGAAGCTGGCACCATGATCGATGAGCCAATGGTCGACCTGCTGGAAACCGGTGGTGTCGATCAAATATTGGTTCGATCCCCCATTACATGTGAGACGCGCTTTGGTGTTTGTAGAATGTGTTATGGCCGTGATCTAGCTCGTGGTCATATTGCAAACATTGGCGAGGCTGTAGGGGTAATCGCGGCTCAGTCAATTGGGGAGCCAGGTACTCAGCTTACGATGCGTACCTTCCACATTGGTGGCGCTGCATCGCGTGCTACAGCGTCGGACAGTGTTCAAGTTAAGAACACAGGTAAGATTCACCTCAGCAACATGAAAACCGTAGAAAACATTAAGGGACAGCTAGTTGTCGTATCGCGCTCTGGTGAATTGATTGTAGATGATCTCAACGGCCGCGAGCGCGAGCGTTACAAGCTTCCTTACGGCGCACTGATTACTGTCGGTCGCAAGGTAGATGTTGAAGCCGGACAGATCGTCGCTACTTGGGACCCGCATACTCACCCAATTGTGTCTGAAGTTGCTGGTAAAGTGACCTTTGCTGCAATGGAAGAAGGCATCACGGTGCGTGAACAGACTGATGAGATAACTGGCCTGTCCAGCATCTCGATCATCGATCCCGCTGAACGATCGTCTTCGGCTAAGGAGCTACGTCCAGGAGTTACGGTTGTTGATGGCGAAGGTCAAGAAGTTTGTCTGCCAGGCACTAATGTGCCGGCTCACTATTTCTTACCAGCTAATGCAATTGTTGGCTTGAGAGATGGCGCGGATATGAATATCGGTGATGTTATTGCCCGTATTCCTCAGGAAGGCTCAAAGACTCGTGATATTACGGGTGGTTTGCCACGTGTAGCTGACTTATTTGAAGCGCGCCGCCCTAAAGAGCCGGCAATTCTGGCTGAAATATCCGGGACAGTGAGCTTTGGTAAAGAAACAAAAGGTAAGCGTCGACTGGTAATTACACCTAAAGATGGTGTTAACCCAATTGATGGCAGCGATCACTACGAGGTCTTAATACCTAAGTGGCGTACCATGACTGTATTTGAAGGTGAGCATATCGAGAAAGGTGAAGTTGTGTCCGAAGGGCCACCGACGCCACACGATATTCTCCGTTTGAAAGGTGTAGAGTCACTGGCTCAATACATTGTCAACGAAGTGCAGGATGTTTACCGTCTTCAGGGCGTGAAGATCAATGATAAGCATATCGAAGTTATTGTTCGCCAAATGCTTAGAAAAATCGAAATCACTCATATTGGTGATTCATCGTTGATTAAAGGCGAGCAGCTTACCTTCACGCAGATTTTGGAAGTGAATGACAAGCTACGTGCAGAAGATAAGCAGGAGGCACGCTTCGAGCGAATGTTGCTGGGTATTACTAAGGCATCGTTGGCGACTGAATCGTTCATTTCTGCAGCGTCGTTTCAGGAAACAACTCGTGTGTTAACTGAAGCGGCCGTAACAGGTAAGCGCGACTTCTTGCGCGGTTTGAAAGAAAACGTCGTAGTTGGACGTTTGATTCCAGCTGGTACAGGACTTGCTTATCATGCTGCTAGAAAGAAGGCTAATGTCGAAAAGGTCGAATCGGATGGTGTAAGTGCCAGCGATGTAGAAGCTGCGTTAACAGCGGCATTAAGTGAGCAATCTTAGGTATAAGCCTGAGGTTAGAATCGTAAATATTGGCTGTAATGTAGATATGTAGAGGAATTTGAACCCTGCAAGGTGAGGAAATTGTCGTTAGACGCCTTGTTTTGGAGGGAAAAAAGACTGAAGTTATTCGTTATAGACGTGTTAGAAGGAGGCGAGAGTGTTGACTAAATCCGGTTGGATCATTAAACTCTCGCATCCTTTGAGTCGAGCCAGCTATTTACGGCAAATTTGAAGACAAAATTACAAAATTGAGGTTTAAATAAGTATCGATGGCTACCATCAATCAGCTAGTACGAAACCCTAGGAAGAGCAAAGTCTCTAAAAGCGGCGTACCCGCATTGCAAGGTTCACCGCAAAAGCGCGGCGTTTGCACGCGCGTGTATACAACGACTCCTAAGAAGCCTAACTCAGCGCTTCGTAAGGTTTGTCGCGTGCGTCTTGTTAATGGATTCGAAGTAACCTCCTACATTGGTGGTGAAGGTCATAATTTGCAAGAACACTCCGTGGTGCTAATACGCGGCGGCCGTGTTAAGGATTTGCCTGGTGTGCGATACCACACAGTTCGCGGAAGTTTAGATACTTCTGGCGTGCCTGATCGCAGACAGGGACGTTCAAAATACGGGGCCAAGCGACCTAAGAAGTAATAGGTTGTTTTAGCTCAAAAATTACTAGATTTATGATATTCCAGTTATCTGGAGGTCATTAATTTTGTGTAGAGTCAGATATACATGCGCAAGGATGCGCGGCTTACCAAGGCTCTTTAAACAATTGGTCGGTATGAGTAAGGCCAGGTTTAAGCATGTGCTTATAAATCCTGGATTAACCTGAATAAACACAGAGGTCTCCTATGCCTAGAAGAAGAGTAGTGGCGAAGCGTGAAGTTTTGCCAGATCCAAAATTCGGTAGCAAAATTCTCGCTAAATTCATGAATCACGTAATGGTCGACGGCAAAAAGTCTGTAGCCGAAAAGATCGTTTATGGGGCTCTTGCTGTAGTAGCAGATAAATCAAGCGCCGACCCAGTCGAAGTGTTCGAAAAAGCTCTCGACGCTATAGCACCTATGGTTGAGGTCAAATCTCGCCGCGTTGGTGGTGCAACATACCAAGTTCCTGTGGAAGTGCGCGCTGAGCGGCGTCATGCTTTGGCTATGCGTTGGTTGGTAGAGCATTCTAGAAAGCGTGGCGAAAAGTCCATGGCATTGCGCCTTGCTGGCGAAATTTCTGATGCTTCAGAAGGTCGCGGTAGCGCGGTCAAGAAGCGTGAAGACGTGCATCGCATGGCTGAAGCTAACCGCGCATTCTCACATTATCGTTTCTAATTATTTATCTAAGGCATAAGTTGTGGCCAGAAAACACCCATATAGCCGTTACCGAAACATTGGTATCGTCGCGCACGTAGACGCCGGTAAGACTACGACGACCGAGCGCGTACTATTTTATACAGGCGTATCACATAAAATAGGTGAGGTGCATGATGGGGCGGCAACTATGGACTGGATGGAACAAGAGCAAGAGCGAGGCATTACTATTACCTCTGCTGCTACTACTTGTTTTTGGTCCGGAATGGATAAGCAGTACGACGAGCATCGCATCAATATCATCGACACACCGGGGCACGTTGACTTCACTATAGAAGTAGAGCGATCTTTGCGTGTGCTTGATGGTGCGGTGGTGGTTCTTTGTGGTTCGTCAGGTGTTCAGCCTCAAACAGAGACTGTATGGCGCCAGGCTAATCGCTACCAAGTTCCACGTCTGGTATTTGTCAATAAGATGGACAGAGCCGGTGCTGACTTCCTTATGGTTGTTGAGCAAATGAAAGAACGGTTGGGCGCTAATCCTGTGCCAATGCAATTAGCCATTGGTGCTGAGGATGAGTTCAAGGGCGTTATCGATCTCGTTAAAATGAAGACTATTCGTTGGAGCGAAGACGATCAGGGAACTTCTTTCGGTTATGAAGACATTCCTGCGGACATGAGAGATTTGGCTGACAAATGGCGTGAAACCTTGCTTGAAGCCGCCGCAGATGCAAATGATGAAGTGATGGACAAGTACCTAAGCGAAGGCTCTCTCACCGAAGAAGAAATAATGAAAAGTATACGCCAGCGGACTTTGGCTGGCGAAATTGTCCCTACATTTTGTGGTTCCGCATTTAAGAACAAAGGTGTACAGGCAGTGTTGGATGCGGTTATTGATTACATGCCAGCGCCTACTGAAGTCAAAGCCATAGAGGGCACTTTAGAAGACGGCACGCTAACTACCTGTGCCGCTGATGATGATGCTCCGTTTGCTGCCTTGGCATTTAAAATTGCAACTGACCCGTTTGTTGGAACATTGACGTTCTTTCGTGTTTACTCGGGCACATTAAACTCAGGCGATTCGGTTTATAACCCAATTAAAACGAAGAAAGAGCGTGTCGGCCGAATGGTGCAGATGCATGCGAACTCTAGAGAAGAGATTAAAGAAGTCAGAGCAGGTGATATCGCCGCTGCCATTGGTTTAAAGGATGTCACCACCGGCGAAACTCTGTGTTCGAACGAACACATCATAACGCTAGAAAAAATGGAATTCCCAGAGCCGGTAATTTCTGTTGCAGTTGAGCCTAAGAGCCAAGCTGATCAAGAAAAAATGGGTATCGCGCTAGGTAAACTAGCGCAAGAGGATCCATCTTTTCGAGTAGAAACAGACGAAGAATCTGGGCAGACAATTATCTCCGGTATGGGTGAGCTTCACCTTGATGTATTGGTTGATAGAATGCGTAGAGAGTTTTCTGTTGAAGCGAACATTGGTAAGCCTCAGGTGGCTTACAGAGAAACTATTCGCAAGACAGTCGAAGTTGAAGGCAAGCACGTCAAGCAGTCAGGTGGTCGTGGTCAATACGGGCATGTGGTATTGAGGCTTGAGCCTTTGGACCCGGATTCTGAATACGAATTCGTTAACGAAATTGTCGGCGGCACGATTCCTCGGGAATATATTCCTGCGGTCGATAAAGGCGTTCAAGAGCAGATGAAGAATGGTTGTCTTGCAGGTTATCCACTGCTAGCAATGCGAGTGACTTTATTTGATGGATCTTTTCACGATGTCGATTCAAGTGAAATGGCGTTTAAGATCGCCGGCTCAATGGCATTGAAGAAAGGCGCTCTCGCAGCAGATGCTGCTTTGCTAGAACCAATGATGAGAGTGGAAGTTGTTACCCCTGAAGAATACATGGGTGATGTCATGGGCGATTTGAATCGTCGACGTGGCATGGTTCAAGGTATGGAAGACAGCTCCATGGGTAAAGTGATTAACGCCGAAGTGCCTTTGGCAGAAATGTTCGGCTATTCAACTGATCTGCGTTCAGCAACTCAAGGCCGCGCAACTTATACGATGGAATTCGATAAGTACGCAATTGTGCCTGGTAACATTGCTGATGGAATCATCAGCAGAAACTAATTAAGTTTAAATACTCCAACTCTCAACGATTTTAATGAGGTGATATTGTGGCGAAGGCAAAATTCGAACGAAATAAGACACACGTAAACGTCGGAACAATTGGTCACGTTGACCATGGTAAGACGACGTTAACGGCGGCCTTAACAAAAGTGTGTGCAGAAGCCTATGGCGGCGA